>JANXXO010000004.1 GCA_025350565.1 Acidimicrobiaceae bacterium | reverse complement strand
TCGCTGTCGCTCGAAACGCGCGCCACCATTGGCAACATGGCGCCCGAGTACGGGGCGACCTGCGCCATCTTTCCGATCGATCAACTTACGGTTGACTATTTGGCCTTCACCGGTCGCCCGCAGAGTCAGCTCGACCTCGTGGAGGTCTACGCCAAAGCGCAGGGGCTCTGGCACGACCACACCGCGATCGAGCCGGTCTACTCGGAGTACGCCGAACTCGATCTCACCACCGTTGAGCCGAGTCTCGCCGGACCAAAGCGCCCCCAGGACCGCGTGTCGCTGTCGGGGGCCCGCGACGCCTTCCTCACGGCCCTCGCGCGAGAGCCCAGAGAAGTGCAAGGTACCGAGATGGCCGAACACCTGCGCGACGGCGCCGTTGTGGTCGCAGCGATCACCTCGTGCACTAACACATCCAATCCCTCGGTGCTCGTGTGCGCGGGACTGGTCGCCAAGCGCGCGGTCGAGTTAGGACTGTCTGCCAAGCCGTGGGTGAAGACGTCCTTGGCGCCCGGGAGTCGCGTCGTGATGTACTACCTCGAACGAGCTGACCTCGTGAAACCACTCGACGCGTTGGGCTTCTATCTCGCCGGCTACGGCTGCACGACGTGCATTGGCAACACCGGACCGCTCCTGGCGGGAGTCTCCGAAGCGGTAATCGAGCACGACCTCTCCGTGGTGTCAGTCCTTTCGGGCAATCGCAACTTCGAAGGTCGAATCCACCCTGACGTCAAGCAAAACTTCCTGGCAAGTCCCCCGCTCGTGGTCGCCTACGCCTTGGCCGGCACCATGGAGATTGACCTCGCCAGTGAACCCCTCGGCCTCGGTATCGACGAAAAGCCCGTGTTCCTCGCCGATATTTGGCCCAGTGACGCCGAGGTCGCCGAGGCCGTGCGCTCGTCGATCACGCCCGAGATGTTCGAACATCGCTACGCCAGCGCCTTCAGCGGTGACGAGCGCTGGCGGGCCGTGCCCACCACCGACGCCGTGACCTACGCCTGGGACCCAACGTCGACCTACGTGAAACTTCCGCCCTACTTCGAGGGGCTGACCATGGAGCCGGGTGTCGTCAGCGACTTCGCCGGGGCGCGCGTGCTCGCGAAGCTCGGCGACTCCTTGACGACCGATCACATCTCACCGGCCGGCAACATCCGCGCGTCCTCGCCGGCGGGACGGTACCTCGTCGACGGTGGCGTCGCCACCGCCGACTTCAATAGCTACGGCACGAGGCGCGGGAACCACGAGGTCATGATGCGCGGCACCTTCGCCAACATCCGGATCCGCAATCAGATGACCCCCGCCACCGAGGGTGGGGTCACCATCAAACTGCCCGAGGGAACGGAGATGGCTATCTTCGACGCAGCGATGGCCTACCAGAGTGAGGGCACGCCCTTGATCATTCTCGGAGGCAAAGAGTACGGCACGGGTTCGAGTCGCGACTGGGCAGCCAAGGGCACGAAACTGCTCGGCGTACGCGCCGTGCTGGTCGAGAGCTTCGAACGGATCCACCGGGCGAATCTGGTGGGTATGGGCGTCCTGCCGCTCCAGTTCAACGCCGGGGAGTCGGCGGCGACCTTCGAACTGAACGGTACCGAGGTGTACGCCGTTGCCGGACTCGAACCGCTCAATCGTGGCGAGACGGTGCCCCAGGTCAGCGTGCGGGTGACGCGCGAGAGCGGCGAGGCGACATCGTTCCAGGTGCGACTACGCATCGATACGCCGACCGAGGCTGAGTACTACCGACACGGTGGGGTCCTCAACTACGTGTTGCGTCAACTGGCGAGCGACTAGTTCGTCTCACTCGCCATCGCGGCCTGCGCGGCCGCGTCGGTGCTATCGAACAACTTGATTTGATGGATCGCCGGGGCGGTGGCCTTGGCGAGCCGTTGGCGCACCTTTTCGTTCGCTCGCGAGAACGAGATTGTCATCTCGTCGCGCAAGATGTCGGCGGCGACTTGGGCGAGGGCGGTCATGCCGGTGAAATCAATGTCGGCCATCGCCACGGCGTCGATGATGACGTGGCGCGTTTCGGGTACCTTCGCGAGGAGTTCGCGCATGTCGCGGCGAAAGACTCCCGCGTTCGCGAAAAAGAGTTCCTCGCCGAACAGTACGGCCAGGATATGGTCGACTCGCTCCACGCCCTCGTCCTCTTTGGGCTCCCAACTCGTCGTCCCGGCTCGTCGGCCCAGTTCGACCATCCGAGGTCGAGCTGAACGCCAGGTCTGATCGAGAATGGCCAGTCCGACGGCGATGGCGAGTCCCTGCTCCACCCCGATGAAGATCACCCCCAACGCCGAGATGATGGCGAGGGCGAACTCCCAGCGACTCGCCGCCAGTACCTTCTTCAATTGGTCAATCTTGATGAGACGACCGCCGACGAAGAGTAAGACGCCCGCGAGCGCGGCGAGAGGGATCATGTGGGCGAACTTGGCGAAGGGAGCGAGGACCAGCGCACCAACCCCAGCGACCAGCAGCACCAACTTCGTGCGGCCCCCGGCCAGTTTGGTGACCGTGGTGCGCGCCGGACTGGCGTTCACGGGGAAGGAACCCACGAGCCCGCACGCCACGTTCGCGAGTCCAATGCCCACGAAGTCGCGGCTGATGTCGTCCGCGATGGCGAGGTCGTCGGCCGCCGTGCGACAGGTCGCCGCACTCTGGCTCAAAATGACAATGACCACGGTGAGCGCCGTCGTGGCGACGGCTCCCCACTGTGCGCCGCTGAGCCAGTGAAGACGCCACGTGGGCAGACCGGCCGTCACCGTTCCTAGTTGCTGGACGCCGTGGTGGGCCAACGACGCCGTCGCCGACAAGATGGTGGCCGCGAGCACGGCCCCCAGGGCCCATGGAAGTTTCGCGTTCACCTTTTCACCCACCACCATGAGGACGAGGGTACCGAGCGCAAGCGCGACCGACCAGCTATTCACGTGGCCGAACTGGTGCGCGACCGACGTAATGCGCGAGACGAATGATTCGCCTCCCGACGCCACGCCCAGGACCCGCGGGAGCTGGTGGGCGATGATGATGACGCCGATGCCCGAAAGAAAGCCCACCACGATGGGCAGCGACAGAAAGTCGGCCAACCACCCGAGCTTCAACAGGCCAATGAGCATCAAGATCAGCCCGGCGACCACCGCGGTCGTGGCGACTAACTCCAGATAGAGAGGTGACGAGGCCGCGGCCATGCGCAGCAGCACGACCGCGAAGAGCGGCGCGATGGTGGAGTCCGCTCCGACCGACACGATCGGGTTCGAACCAAAAGCGAAAAAGACCAGCGTTGCCGCGATGAAGGCAATCATCGCCGTGAAGGCGGGAACTCCCGCCAACTGTGAGGTGGCCAGTTGCTCAGGGATGGCGATGGCGAGCAAGGTGACGCCGGCCAAGATCTGTCCGGGGAAATTCGATTTGGTCACACCGGCGAACAGCTGGCGCAGACCCCTCATCGGCGCGCGGCCAGAGGGACTTTGCTGATTGACCGGAGCGGCGTCCATCACGACAGACTACGGCGGCGATCGGTCCGGCTAACTGGTGACGATCGCTCGAAAGCCCTCGGCGAGTTTGCCCTTACTCATGCCGGCCTTCTTCGCCGTGGCGCTCGCCCACGTCTTTAACATCTTTTTCAGACCTTTGTGGTCGCCCACCTGGCTGACGTGACGCTTCAATGCGGCGTGCTTGTACTTGAAGCGCTTCGTGATGTCGACGACGATGTTGGCCTCTCCGCCACTCAGCCAGACGAGGGGGACCGTGTGAGGCGTCAACCCCTCACGGAGCAGTTCGGGGAAGGCGTGCGGATTACGTGCGTCGGGATAGACCGCGCGCATCGTGGCTTCACCCGACGCCATGTGGTCGGGGTGAGAGGCGCGAATACGTTCCCAGTTGCGCTCTGGGCTTTGGGTGATCACGAGGTCGGGACGATGCGTACGAATGACGCGGGCAATCTCGCGGCGCAGTAACAAGGTGGGCTCTACTTGACCGTCCGGCCAGCGTAGGAACGTGATGTTGGTGACGCCGACTTCGCGCGCCGCGGCGCGTTGTTCGGTCTCTCTGATTTCGGAGCGCTCCTCGCGCGTCAGGGTCGAACCGTCACCACCGGCGTCACCCGAGGTGACGAGACAGTAGGCCACGTCGACGCCTTTCGACGTGAGAGTGGCAATGGTCCCCGCCGAACCGAAATCGACGTCATCGGGATGAGCCACGACTACCAGGGCGCGTTTGATGGACTTGTCGTACTTGAAGACGGGCAATGCCTGCTTCTTCTTGCTCACAGTACTGAGTCCTCCCTGGTCGGATCCCAACTTGCCAGATCCTTCAAGTGCGGGTCATTACTGAAAACCTCAACGATCGGTCGCTTTAATCCAAGTCGACGCATAATCACTTCGGCCTCAATAATTTGATTCCACAGTAACAAAGAGACCACCACGCCCGTCGAGCCGGCTCGTGCGGTGCGTCCCGAGCGGTGAAGATAGGCCTTCTGGTCCTCGGGTGGGTCGAAGTGCATTACGCAGTCAACCGCATCAATATGCAGTCCTCGAGCGGCCACGTCGGTCGCCACGAGCACGGCCAGTCGGTCGCTGGAGAAGTCGGCGAGGGCTTTTTCGCGCTGACTTTGGCGAAGATCGCCGTGAATGGCGGCGGCGTCGACTCCTTCTTTTTGGAGTTGTTCCACCAGTCGGTCCGCACCTCGCTTTGTGCGGCAAAAAATGAGGGTTTTGCCGTACGATGAGCAAATCATCGAAGCCACTTTGATGCGGTCCATTTGATGGACGTTCAAGAAGTGGTGCACCATCAACGAAACCGTCTGCGTGTCGCTCACCACTTCGTGGAATACGGGATCAGTGAGGTACCGCTTCACCAGACGGTCAATGGCCCCATCCAGCGTGGCGGAGAAGAGCAGCGTTTGGTGGGGATGTTCGGCAATCCGGCGAAGGACCCACTCAACCTGGGGCATGAAGCCCATGTCGGCCATGCGGTCGGCTTCGTCCAGGACGAGCACGTCAAGGTCTTCGACGTTTACTTCACCCCGATCACCGAGGTCGATGAGTCGTCCCGGCGTAGCGATGATGACGTCGCAGCCCTTTCGAAGTGACTTCACTTGGCGCTCGATGTCGGCACCGCCGTAGACGGCATTCACGTGCAGACCAAGAGCGGCTCCGAGGGGCTTCAACACTTCGTGCACTTGCACGGCTAATTCGCGCGTTGGGAGCAACACCAAGCCCCGAGGACGTGCGGGTTGGCCCTCCTTCGCCTTGAAAGACTCACCCGCGGCAATCCGCTGCAACATGGGCAGACCGAACCCGAGCGTTTTGCCCGAACCAGTCTTGGCCTTGCCGCACACGTCGCGGCCGGCGAGGGCGTCGCTGATCGTGAGGGCCTGGATCGGAAAGGCGGTGGTGATCCCTTGTTCGGAGAGCACCCGCACGAGGTCGGGCAGTACGCCTAACTCGGCAAACGTTTTGTTGGTGGCGTACGAATCCTGCGCCGAGGGCGCAGACTTCTCAAGTTCACTACTCACTGGGCAACGACGTTTCTCGGTTGGACCCGAAACCGGCGTTCGAAAGTGTGGGCCCAAGCTCAGGTTCTCGAGCTTCTCCTCTAGTCTAGAACAAATTATCGGATTTTCTCCGCAAAATGAACGAGGCGCGGCATGGCTCGATTGGAAATCGGCACGACGGCACCAGCTTTCACGTTGCCCAACCAACACGAAACCTCCGTGTCACTGACGGACTTCACCGGCCAACGCCTGGTCCTGTACTTCTATCCCGCGGACGATACGCCGGGCTGTACGGCGCAAGCCTGCCAATTTAACGACGGGCTGGAGCGGTTCCGCGACCTCGGAGTTCGGGTGCTCGGCGTCTCACAAGACAGTGCGCAAAAGCACGTCGCCTTTCAGAAAAAGTACGGATTGACCTTTGATCTCCTCACGGACGCCGACAGAGCGGTGATGACCAAATTCGGCGCGTACGGCGAAAAGATGCTCTACGGCAAACGGGTGATGGGGGTGATTCGCTCCACCTTCGTCATTGGACCGACGGGAGTGCTCGAGCACGCCTGGTACGGCGTACGAGCGAACGGTCACGCCGAGAGAGTCCTCGCCGCGCTCGAGGGTTAGCTGGCGCTTTGGCGGCGAATGGCCCGGATCCGGTGCCACAGTCCGAAGGCGATGATGAGTACCACGACGGCAATGATGGGGTACTCGGCCGTACGAAAGTCCGCACTCACGTGCTTCCAGTTGGATCCGGCGGCGTAGCCGAGACCGCCCAACAGCGCCACCCAGACGGCCGAACCAATGGTGGTCAGAACGGCGAACTTCACGCGCGCCATTTCGGCCATGCCGGCCGGCACCGAGATGAAACTGCGAACGACGGGAATGACTCGACCGATGAGCACCGAGGCCGAGCCGTATTTCTCGAACCAATCTTCCGCGCTGTCGAGGTCCTTATGGGTGAGGAGAATCCACTTTCCCCAGCGATCGACGATGGTGCGTCCGGCACTTCGTCCGACTTCGTAGGCAATGATCGCGCCCACCAACGAGCCGATCGTGCCGATGACGATGACTCCCCACAGACTGAAGCGCACGTGACCGGTAACGGCCGCCGTGCACAACGCACCGGCGAAGCCGTAGGCGACCTCCGAAGGGATGGGAATACAGGCCGAGGAGAGGACCGACACCACGAAGAGCGCGAAGTAGCCGTAGTGCTGAATGAATGACTGCATGGCACCATTCTTATCGGATGTGAGCGACCCCCGCGACGCGCTGGTGGGACGAAGTGAACCAAAGGGTGCCGTCGTCTTCGTGGGCGAGATGAGGGCACGCGCTACCCCGCTCTGCCCTTGCCTCCACACGTGTCCGAGGCCAGCCCACTATGACGCCCTTCATCGGTTGGCCCCGCTGTTGGCCGCTAACGCTGGTGCGAGGAACACCAATACGTGGTTCGCCCGCCGATGGTCGCCGTCAGCATCGTGGCGCCATCGAGCGGACAAAACGCGCCGGGATGACGTCCGTCCATATGATCGCCGAGGTGGGAGCCTCCCCGACGTTGCAGCGTGCGCATGGTCTGGGTGAAGGCACGAAAGAGATCGGCGCGTTGGTCGTCGTTCAGGCGCCCGGTCGGGGTTCGTGGGTCGATTCCGGCGCGAAAGAGGATCTCGTCACCCAGGAGATTACCCACGCCCGCGACCGCCGACTGATCGAGGAGTCGCGCCTTGATGGGCGGTCCCTCGCCGCGCGTGGCCACCACGCCTGCGAACTGGCTCTTGGTGAGGGCGAGCGCGTCGGGACCGAGGGCGCTCAGGTCGGGATCAATCTCGAAGCGGGCCATCCGGCGCGGATCGTGCATGATGAGCTTTCGTCCGTCGTCGAACTCGAGACCGCCGCGCACCCAATCACTGCGAAAGGTGTGGGGTCCGTAGAAGAGTCCGTCAATGCCGGCCTCGTCATTGATCAAGAGGACGCCCGTCATACCAAAGCGCATCCCGAGGCGAACACCGTCGGTGTCAAGTAGGAGGAGTTTGCCCCGCCGGCCGGTGCCGGTGACCGTGCGATGCTTTACGCTCCTCGCCCACGCGGCGATGCTGGTGAGTTTTTTGGCGCTGTAGGCATCGGCCCAGCCCCGCACGATGGTGGCGCCCACCACCCGATCGGCCAATCGGCGGTAGGACTCGACTTCGAGAATCTCGGGCACCGCGCGAGCGTATCGGCAATTGCGCGGCGATTTCTCATCGGTAAGGTTGAGCCATGGCACTCGAGAAGCCGCAGTGGAAAGAACTCTTCAGCGAAGTGGTGACCTCAGGACTTTGCACGGGGTGCGCCGCCTGCGTGATCGCCTGTCCCCACCCGGTCCTCGAGTACGAAAGCGACAACGGCGTCTACAAGCCCTTCCACCTCGACATCGACGGCGGACCCGACGACTGCACGCACGGTCAAAAGGGCTGCACGATGTGCACGAGGGCCTGCCCGCGGTTTCGTAACTGGGAGTCGGACATCGACGTGCACAAATTCGCCCGGGAACGTAGCGACGACGAAGTCTGGGGCATGGGCGACGTCCTCCTTGCGCGCGCCACGGACGAGTCGCTCGTCGAGAACGGACAAGACGGAGGCTTCGTTTCGGCGCTGCTCATTTACGCGTTAGAAAACGATGTGATCGACGCCGCGTTGGTGAGCGGCCTCGAGGGCGACGGCTCGACCTGGCGCGCGGTACCCACGGTGGCGCGTACGCGCGCCGACGTGCTGGCCACGGCGAAGTCGCGTTACACCTACAGCGCCAATCTTCTCGCCTATCCCGAGGCCGCGGAATCGGGCGCCGAGCGGATAGCCGTCGTCGGGATGGGATGCATGGCCTCGGCACCCGGTGCCATGCAAGCGCGTAAGGCCGGCAAGATCGCTCGACGGTTGAGTCTCACCATTGGCCTCATGTGTTCCAAGACGTTCGACGACTCAATCTTCGAAGAACTCTTCGAGGCCAAGTACGGCGTGCGACGAGCCGACATCGCGAAGATGAACATCAAGGGCGTCTTCCAACTCTGGACGAAGGACGGGCATTTTCATGAGATTCCCCTGAAGGAAGCCCACGCCTATACGAGGGAGGGTTGCACGCAGTGTCCCGACTTCGCGGCCGAACACGCCGACATCTCGACCGGGGGCATCGGCGCGTTTGGAGATTGGACCTTGGTCATCGTGCGCACCGATCTCGGTCGCCAGTTGCTCGGGGCATTGAAGGAGCAAGGACTTATCGAAACGCGACCGGGCGACGACGACCCTGGTGCCGTCGCCCTACTGCACAAGTTGGCGACGGTGTCGCGCAAACGCTGGCCCGCTGCCGCGACCCCCGGACCGCGACGCATCCCAGTCACTCACAACTAGACGACAGTTAGTGTCGAACTGTGCCCACTAAACCCTCCTTCACGACCGTGTTGCTAGTACGTCACGGGTTCACGGCGACGACGGGCATCGTGCTTCCCGGTCGCGCTCCGGGACTGCATCTCTCCGAGCGTGGCGTGGCCCAGGCCGAAGAGGCGGCGCGACGAATTGGCGAGTTAGCGAAGCGTCCCGTCGCGCTGTTCGTCTCGCCACTCGAGCGAGCGCGCGAAACGGCCGCTCCGATTGCCGCGGCGATGCGAGTACGCCCAAAGATCGAACGCGGACTTCTGGAGTGTGATTTCGGCGAGTGGACGGGCAAGAAACTGAGTCTCCTCGCGAAGAAACCCGAGTGGCGCGCCGTTCAAAGTGCACCGAGCACGTTCCGTTTCCCCGAGGGCGAATCGTTCGCCGAGATGCAACTTCGTATGTGGACCACGCTGGAACGACTCGCCGCACTGCACCGAAACAAGACCATCGTGGTCGTGAGCCACGCCGATCCCATCAAGGCCGCCGTCACCTACGCCCAAGGGGTGCCCCTCGATCTCTTCCAGCGCACCGTCATCTCGACCTGCTCCATCAGCGCGATCGGTTTCACGGGCGCGACCCCGGTCGTGCTGAGCGTCAACAACACCGGAACGCTGAAGGACCTGGTACCTTCATGAACTACGTCTTTTCCAAACCCGACCGCGTCATGGTCGGCGTACGCGGCGAGGTGGGTAATCGACTGTTCCTCCTTCAGGTTCGCGAGGGTCGCCGCCTCGTCATCGTGAAGTGCGAGAAGCAGCAGTTGCAGGCGCTGGCCGAATGGCTCGGCCGGGTCATCGGCGAACTGGGCCGACCGGGACATCTTCCCGACGATCTTTCGTTGGAGCCGGAGTACGAATCGGATTTCGCGGCCGGTGACATCGCCGTAGCCATTGACGAACAGTCCCACGCCATCGAGGTGACGTTCGAGTCGTTCGAGGGCGACGATCAGTTGGACGTCACCCTCTCGCTCGAATGGGCGGGGGCCCTTGCCATCGCCATCACGCACCTCGTCGAGGCCGGTCGTCCGACCTGTCCCTTGTGCGGTGGGCCGCTCGACCCCAAAGGTCACGACTGTCCGCGCACGAACGGCCACGCTCCCCCGATTCGCTAGATCCATGACCCGCGACGAACAACGAACGTTGCTGATGAAGGGCTCCATCGAGGTCGAGGGGCGCGTCCAGGGGTCTTCTAACCAAGCGCTGCTCGTGACGGTCGAACTCGATGGGGTGCAGGGCCAAGCCTGCTACAAAGCCGAAGCCGGCGAACGACCACTTTGGGACTTTCCTGACGGACTCTGGCGAAGAGAGGTGGCCGCCTCTGAGCTCGACCACGTCCTAGAAACCGACTTGGTGCCCACGACCGTGGGCCGCGAGGATGGTCCTTTCGGCGTGGGGTCCCTCCAGTGGTGGGTAGACGACAACTTGGAAGATCATTACTTCACGCTCCGCGAGCATCCACAGTTCCACGCCTGGTTTGGTGAACTTTGTGCCTTCGACGTGATCGCCAACAACGCCGATCGAAAGGCCGGTCACGTGCTGTTCGATGGGGAACGGTGTTGGGCCATCGATAACGGCCTCTGCTTTCACGAACAGGACAAGCTGCGAACGGTGATCTGGGAGTACGCCGGTCTGGAAGTCGAGGGTCACTTGCTCGAACGAATCGAACGTTTCGCGAGTGGTGCGACGGGTCAGGTGGGTGACTGGTTAAATCCCATTGAACTGAGCCTGGCGCAAGCGCGGGCGCACGGTCTGGTGGAAAGTTCGTTCTTCCCTACGCCCGACGAAGAGCGTGACTGGCCGCCCTACCCCTGGCCGCTGATTTAACTCATTGACACGACGTTGTCGTCGAGGTCGGCCACGCCAGACTCCAGGAGTCCAAACGTGAGGAGGGCGCCCACGCCGAAGAAGGCGGCCGCCCACCAAAAAGCAACCGTGTAGCCGTGGAGGGTGGCGAGGATCGCTGCCTCTCTCGCACTATGCGTCAAAGGCGAGCCCGTCCCCCTCGTCGCGCGGGCCGTGACCGTGACGGCGATGGTGTTGAGTAGGGCGAGGCCCATGGAGCCACCAATCTGCTGCGCCGTGTTGACGAGGGCTGAGGCCGCTCCCGCGTCGCTCGGACGTACGCCGGCCGTGGCACTCGCGAGTGCGGGGGCGAAGATAAGCCCGAGACCGAGGCCCGTCACCACGAGACCGGGTAGCACCGAGGTGAAGTAGCCGGCGCTCGGCAACAACTTCGTGAAGAGGATCATGCCCAACATGGCGAGCATCATCCCCGTGGGGATCAACGGCCGAGGTCCGTGCACCGCGAGGAGACGGGCGCTGGCAATGGTGGCCGACAGGGCAATCGCGGCGACCAGCGGGAGAAAGGCCACCCCGGCCCTCAGTGGCGAGTAACCGAGCGTGCCTTGCAGGTAATACGCGAGAAAGAGCGAGACGGCGAAAATCCCGATGCTGGTGAGAAAGAGTGCGACGAGGGAACCGGCGCGCACCCGATTCGTGATGAGGCGAAGTGGCACCAGCGGATGACGAGAACGACGCTGCCACATCACGAAGGCCACGAGCAACACCACCCCAGCGACGAGGCTGCCCCAAGTGAAAAGGTCGGACCAACTGGTCGTGACGGCGTGACCGAAACCAAAGACGGCGAAGAACAGTCCACCGCTCGCCAAAAGGGTGCCGACTACGTCGAGGGGCACGCGTTGCTCGCGCCGGGCGCCGGCGACGAAGAGCACCGTGCCGAGCATCGCGATGACCGCGAAGATCACGTTGACGAACAGGCACCAGCGCCACGACGCCCACTGCGTCAGTGCGCCGCCCAGCAGCAAGCCAATCGCCGCCCCCGACGCCCCAATGGCCCCGTAGATCGAAAATGCCTTGGCCCGTTCCTTGGGGTCTTCAAACGTCGTGGTGAGGGCAGCGAGGGCGGCCGGCGCGAGCAGCGCACCGAAGACTCCCTGCAGCGCTCGGGCGCTGACCAGCGTGGAAAAGCTCTGCGCGACGCCGCCGAGCGCCGAGGCGCCGGCGAAGCCGAGGAGCCCAACGTGGAGCGACGTCCTTCGGCCCCAAAGGTCGGAGAGTCGTCCGCCGAGCAATAAAAGCGAGCCAAAGGATAAGGCGTACGCCGTGATAAGCCACTGGCGATTGGCCAGAGAAAAACCGAGGTCACCTTGGGCGTGCGGTAACGCGATGTTGATGATGGTGGCGTCGAGTGCGACCATGAGCTGGATGATGCTCAGTACGCCGAGTGCCCGCCAGCGCCGGTCCGACGTGATCGACACGGCGTTACTCATAGGTGCAGCATAAATTCATACGCCCGGGCGCGTCGCACCGGTCGAAGGCGCCGCGCGATGCCCAGAAACCGGCAACGTACGCCTAGGCGCGTGCCTTCAGCGCCTCGAGGAGTGCGGGTAGGACCTTCAGTGCGTCACCGACAATGCCGAAGTCCGCAATTTGGAAGATCGGGGCATCGGGGTCTTTATTAATGGCCACGATATTTTTCGCACCCTTCATGCCCACCATGTGTTGCGTGGCTCCCGAGATGCCACAGGCGATGTACACCGTGGGCTTGACCGTCTTTCCCGTTTGGCCCACCTGGTGGGAGTAGGGAACCCAGCCGGCGTCGACGATGGCGCGTGAGGCGCCCGGGGCACCGTGCAACAAGGTGGCGATCTGCTCGATCAAGGCGTAGTTGGCGGCTTCGCCCAGACCACGCCCACCCGAGACCACGACCGCTGCTTCTTCGAGTTTGGGACCAACTCGTTCTTCGACGTGAGTGGCGCTGATCTTCGCCTCACCCGTGGCGCCGAGTTCGCCGGCGGGCGCACTCACCAACGTGGCCGGCGCTGCGCCGGCCGACTCGGCCACGAAGGACTTCGCGCGAACGACCACGATGCCCGGTCCCTCTCCCGTGAAGCGGGCCTTCAACGTTTGGGTGCCACCAAAGATGGGGTGTTCGGTGACCAAACCATTCAGTTCGCTGAGGCCCGTCACATTCGTGAGGACCGGACGGTCGAGACGGGCGCTCAAGCGACCCGCGATGTCACGCCCGTCGTAACTCGTAGGAATGAGAATGGCCTCGGGCCGGTCACCGGCCATCAACGCGGCGATTGCCGACGCCACCGGGGCGCCGGGAAGCCCGCCCGCGAGATCTCCCACGTCGTAGAGCGTCGTGGCACCGAACTCGCCAGCCTGGGCCGCGAGCGAGGCGCCGTCGCCCCAGGTGACCCCCGACACCGTGGTGGCCATCGACCGAGCGTGCGTGAGTAACTCGAGCGACGTGGTGGTGTAGGAACCGCTCGATGGTTCCAGGACGACCCAGATAGTGGAAAGTGCCATGTCGTTCTCCCTACAAGACCTTGATTGATTCGAGATACGTCACGATGCGCTGCGCACCGTCGCCATCGTCCACGTGCTTTTCGCCCGCGACGCGACTGTCGGCGGCGACCACGTCAATAATTTCTTGACGGGCCCCGTCGGGACCGGTCTCGCTCGCGAGGTTGAGATCAGTGACCGTCAGCGTCTCGAGCGGCTTGGACTTCGCCGCCATGATCCCTTTGAACGAGGCGTAGCGCGGTTCGACGACCCCGGCGGTCACCGTGACTAGGGCCGGAAGCGGCGTGGTCACTTCGTCGTAACCCGATTCGGTTTGGCGCTCCACTTTGACCGTGGTGCCCTCAACGGCAATGGACTTGGCGAAGGTGATCGACGGCAGACCGAGAAGTTCGGCCAGTTGGACCGGCATCGTGCCGGTGTAGCCGTCGGAGGACTCGGTCGCACAGAGGATCAAGTCGGGCGCGTCGCGCTTGATGACGGCGGCGAGCACCTTGGCCGTCCCGAGGGCGTCAGTGCCGCGCAAGGCGTCGTCACTCACGATGACGGCCTTGGCCGCGCCCATCGCCAGGGCGTTGCGAAGCCCGGCGACGTCGTTGGCGGATCCCATGGAGACGACCGTCACCTCGCCGCTGCCGGCTTTGTCGACCAACTGCAGGGCCATCTCGACGCCGTAGGTGTCGGCCTCGTCGAGGATGAGTTTGCCGGAACGGTTCAAGTTGTAGGAGCCGTCTAACGACTGCGGCGCAGCCGGGTCGGGAATCTGCTTGACGCAGACAACGATATTCATGGGAATCAATCTAGGCCATCGCTGGTGGGCGTCCTTCAGGCACCCGTGGCGAGTACCTGGCGGGCCAGCAGAGGATCGTCGGTGATGATGCTCGTAACGCCCAACGCCGCCATGTCGGCCATATCGGAGGCCGCATTGACGGTCCAAACGTTGACGTCGAGTTCGAGGTCCCGCGCCTCACCCATGGCGTCGGCGGTCACGAGTGACAGGTACGGATTGACCGCGTTGAAGCCCAGCACGTGGGCGCGCACGAGGGCCGACGATAGATCAACATTCCAGATCAACCACCCCACTTCGAGCGCGGGGTCGAACGAACGCACCACGGCGCAGGTAGCGAGGTCGAAACACGTGATGATGGAGCGACCGAATACGCCGGCCTCGTGCAGTACCGTGACCACGCGTCGAGCGAAATCGCCCGTTTCGTCGTAGGTCGGTTCCCGGGGACCTCGCGAATTCTTGATTTCTACGTTGATCTTTAACCCCGTGACCGCGCGCAGCGCGTCGTCGAGGCTGGGAATATCCGCGGCGAGCC
>JANXXO010000090.1 GCA_025350565.1 Acidimicrobiaceae bacterium | reverse complement strand
GGCGCCACGCTTGCGACCAATGGAGTCGATTTCGTCGATGAAGATAATGGCCGGCGCCTGCTTACGCGCCGTGGCGAAGAGGTCGCGAACGCGGCTCGCGCCCACGCCGACGAACATTTCCATGAAGTCCGACGCTGTCACGGAGAAGAAGGGCACGCCCGCTTCACCGGCCACGGCCCGCGCGAGCATGGTCTTTCCCGTACCGGGGGGGCCGACCAACAAGATGCCTTTGGGGATCAAGGCGCCAATCTGCGAATAGCGCGCGGGGGTCTTTAGGAATTCGACGACTTCGCTGATCTCTTGCTTGACGCCGTAGTATCCGGCGACGTCCTCGAAGGTCGTCTTTGGTCGGTCGACGTTGAAGAGCTTCGCCTTGGAGCGACCAACCGACATCATGCCCTGCATCTGTCCCTTGGCTTGGCGACTGATGAACCACATGAACGCCACGATGAGCAGAATCCAGATGAAGTAGGGCAGTAAGAGACCCAGAATGCTGCTGGGGCTCGAGAAGGTGACCTTGACGTTGTCCGTGGTGCGCAGTCGGGTGATGTCGCTGCCAATGACCGTGGACGGCCCATTGGTGGTGTACTTCGTCCCGTTCTTGAGCTCGCCCGAGATGGTGCCGGTACCCGAATTGATGACGGCGTTCGTCACCTTGTGGTGGGCGGCGTCTTTGAGGAGTTGGGAGTACGAGAGCGTCTTCACGTGGGTGGGCTTGAAGATGGTGGCGGCCAACACCAGCGCCAGCAGCAGCACGACACCCAAGGTCATCAAGACGCGACGGCGCGCGTCGGGGGCCATTGGTTGTTCACCCCCGGGCAGATACTTCTTATAGTTATTCGGCTGATTGGGCGCGTTACTCACCACAACAGCCTAGAGGTGACGAGCAACATCTCTACTTGCACCTGGGGAAAAGTCGTCGCAGATTAGGGTAATTGTTTGTGGATTCACTGCTCAGCGCCGAACCGCTGGAAAAACCGCGACTGCTCGCAATCGTCGTGGCAGGGTTTATTGGATTCTTAGGCGGCGAAATCGTCGCCGCACTGCTCCAAGCGCTCGGCGTCGCCGTCACGCATTTCCCGGGGGGACTGAACGCATTGTCGCGCGCGAGTGCGCCACCGTGGTGGGCGAACGTGCTGGGACTGCTCGGCCTCTGGGTGGGCTTTGGGGCCGCCATCTTCTACGCCTACGCCTACGGAAACCTCACCAATCTCGCGAGCCAGTGGCGACCCCGGGTGAGTGACCTTTCCTACGTGGTGCTCGGGGTTAGCGCCCAGTTGCTGGTCGATCTCGCCTATCGCCCTTTTCACCTCGCCCATCTCGACAAGCCCGAGCACCATCTTTTCGGCTCGACGCGCGGGCCGACCTTCGTGGTCCTGATAGTCATGACTTTGATTTTGGCGCCCATAATGGAAGAATGGCTCTTTCGTGGCGTGCTCTTTCGTGCGTTGAGCGAAGGTGGCGCGAAAGGGGGCTCCCGTGGCGCAGTGGTACTGGCCGTACTCACGAGTGCGGCGCTTTTTGCGCTGGCCCACGGCGAACCGCTGCAATTCGCCGGACTCTTCTTCCTCGGCCTCATCCTCGCGACCCTGGTCTGGCGTACGCGCCGGCTCATCCCGAGCATCGTGACCCACGTGTCCTTTAATGGCGTCGCGATTGCCGCCCTGGTGAGCCAGCGGTCCGGTCACTAATGCTCGAACGTTTACGCAAACACAACACGCCCGGCGCACGCCTGGACGTCGCGGTCATCCTGGCGGTCATCGTGATCACCGTGTGGGAGCTACACCCCAACCTCTTGTTCTCGGGCTCGCTCATTACCGGCGGCGATACCGGCTCGCACATGGTGGTCCCTTCCTACCTCAAATCCCAGGGCAACCTCTTCAACCTGACGCCGTGGTATCCCGGGTGGTTCGACGGCATGCCGGCGTACACGTATTACTTCGTGCTGCCCGATGTCATCGCGACGTTCGCCAGTTACCTCATCAGCTTCGCCGTGGCTTTTAAACTCGCCACCATCATGGGTTCGGTCTTGATGCCGATTACCGCGTACTTGCTCGGTCGGCTGTTTAAGGCGCCCCGTCCCGTGCCGGCGGCCTTGGCCGTCGCCACGCTGCCCTTCCTTTTCGACGCCTCCTTCACCATCGACGGTGGGAACCTCTTTTCCTCCATGGCCGGGGAGTACGCGTTCTCCTTGTCGCTGGCGCTGAGCCTGCTCACCATTGGACTCTTCGCGCGCGGCGTGCGCACGGGCAAGGGCTACTGGATGGCGGCGATCGCGCTCAGTCTGACGCTGGCCGCGCACGTCCTGCCGTGGTTCTTCACCATTGAAGCGGTCGCGGTGCTGGTGATCTTCGAACTCTTGCAGCGTCGGGGCATGGGTGATCCTCGCGACGACGTGACCGGCGACTTCTCGCGACCGCTGCGATTTGCCGTAGGGGCCGGTCTCCTCTCCGCGGGGCTGTCGGCGTGGTGGTTGCTGTCGTTCATCACGACCCAGCAGTACACCAACTCCATGGGCTACACCAACGATTCCGTGAGCACCTTGCACTCAATCTTCACGACGTTGGGCTGGTTCAACGCCACCGGCGGTGGGGGCGGCGACCGCTGGGTGATCTTGCTCGCCATCATTGCCCTCGGCGTCGCCTTCTGGGTTCGAGACCGTTTGGGCATGGTGCTGACGACCCTCACCGTCCTCGCTATCGCCGCCTTCGTCTTCGATCCGCAAAACGTAATCTGGAATGAACGGTTGGTCCCGTTCTGGTACATCACGATGCACCTGAGCGCCGGGTGGCTCATCGGTTATGCGCTGGCGCGCTGGGCCCACCGCGAAGCGAACAGTCTGGGCCGTTTCGTCGTCCAAGTGGGGGGCAGTCGCTTTAGCTTCCAACACGAAGCCGCGCCGGGCGAACTGGGTGCGACCGCCCAACCTGAACCGGCGGCGCTCGCCGACGTCGACCACGAACGCTACGTCAGTGACGCGACCTTTCAGCCAGCGCTCGACGAATCCGACATCGATCACGGTGCGAAGACGTCACGTCGCGCCGTCAAGGCGACGTTCGCCGTACTCATTCTCGGTCTCTTGACCACGGTGCCGGGCCTCAATCCGTGGTCGGCCAGCGCGATTGGCCTGCGCGTCAGTGGCAATCAAGTAGCCAGTTGGGCGCAGTGGAACTACTCCGGTTATCAGGCGAAGGCCGCGTGGCCCGAGTACAACGACCTCATGACGACCATGAATACGGTCGGCGCACAGCACGGTTGCGGTCGCGCCATGTGGGAGTACAACGCGAACGAGAACCGTTTCGGCACGCCAATGGCCCTCATGCTCATGCCGTACTGGACGAACAACTGCATTGACTCCATGGAGGGTCTCTACTTCGAGTCCTCCGCCACGACGCCGTACCACCTCCTCAATCAGGCCGAACTGAGCGTCGGACCGAGTGACCCTATGGTCGGACTGAAGTACGGTCAACTCGACGTGGCCTTCGGCGTACGTCACCTCCAAATGTTGGGCGTGAAGTACTACGTGGCGTACTCGCCAGCGATCATCGCGCAGGCCAACCGTGACCGCGACCTCACCCTCGTCGCCCAGACCAAAGCGTGGCCAACCCCAGGGGTCACGTGGAAGGTCTACGAGATCGCGAAGAGTCCCTTGGTGGTCGCGATGAAGTCCTTGCCCAACGTCGTGTCGGGTATTTCCAGCCGCGTGGGCTGGCTCGACGCCAACGAGACGTGGTGGCTCACGCCCAATCTGCAGTCGACGGTGGCGGCGACCAGTGGTCCCTCGAATTGGCCGCGCACCTCGTCGATCACCGAGATGACGCGCTCGAAGCAGTTGGCGAAGGTCGTGGTGAGTCACGTCGTCGTGGGTGACCAGCGCATTGCCTTCCACGTTGACAAGGTGGGCGTTCCCGTGCTCGTGAAGATCTCGTACTTCCCTCGCTGGCATGCCGCGGGCGCCACCGGTCCCTACCGCGTGAGTCCCAACCTGATGGTCGTCGTACCGACCTCCAACGACGTCACGCTCACCTACGGGAGCACGCCCTACCTCACTATTGGCAACATCATCAGTGACCTGGTCGCGCTCGCCGGGTTCGCGTACCTCGTCATGTTCCTTCGGAGGCGTCGACTCACTCGCAACTAGAGTGAGTGTTCGCGACGTGACGACGAAAGGCATGACCGGTGGCCCTCGATAGTTTCCTATTGGCCCTGCTCGAAGACCCCGTGGACCACGGCGAACTGCTGTACGTACCCGCGGACAACGTCCTTTACAACCCGCGCCTGCGCGTCGTGTACCAAGTGCGCGGTTCCATTGCGGTGTTGCTGCCCGACGAGAGTCGACCCGTCACCGACGCCGAGCACGACGCGTGGGCGAGCGATCCCAGCGTCGTGCGAACGGGCAAGTAGCTCCGCCCGGCTCGGCCCTGTGCCCGTCGTCGTTCGCTCACTCGAGGCGGTGTACGACGAGGCAATGATGACTTTTGGCCCTGCCAGCGGGGTCCGAGAGCGCTCTAGGTTCGCAGAAGGACCTGGAATGACCGATGGTTCGGCCACTTCTGGATCTTCGTGCGGCATCCAGCCACGCGCTACTCGATGAAAGAAGATTGACATGAAGGCACTCGTCTACAAAGGTCCCGGCCTGAAGAGTTGGGAAGATGTTCCCGACCCCAAGATTCTGCGAAATACCGACGTGATCGTGAAGATGCTCGCCACCACCATCTGCGGCACCGACCTACATATTTTGAAGGGCGACGTACCCGAAGTCGAACTGGGACGGATCCTCGGTCACGAAGGCGTAGGGATAATCACCGAGATCGGCAGTGGCGTGACGCAACTGGCCGTCGGTGACAAGGTCATCTTGTCGTGCGTGAGTTCGTGTGGTCGCTGTTCGAACTGTCGCCAAGGTCTCTACAGTCACTGTCTCGACGACGAAGGTGTCGCCGGCATCGGATGGATCTTCGGTTACATGATCGACGGAACCCAGGCCGAGCTCGTTCGCGTGCCCTTCGCCGAGAATTCGGTCTACAAGATTCCCGCGGACATGAGCGACGCCGAGGGCATCCTCCTTTCCGACATCCTGCCGACCGGTTTCGAAATGGGCGTGCAGTACGGACAGGTGCAGCCCGGCGATGTCGTCGCGGTCATTGGTTCGGGTCCCGTTGGTCTTTCGGCCGTCATGACCTCGCGCCTGTACGGACCGTCCAAGGTCATCGCCATCGATCTCGACAGTGCCCGTCTCAAGCGCGCCGGCGAATTCGGAGCGACCGACACGGTCAACTCGGGTGAGTCGGACTGGAAAGAGCAAGTGCTGGCCCTCACCGACGGCGCCGGTGTCGACGTCGCCATCGAGGCCGTGGGCGTTCCCCTGACCTTTACCATGGCCACCGAGATTGTTCGTCCCGGGGGCCACGTGGCCAACATCGGCGTCCACGGCAAGTCCGTTGACCTGAAACTCAACGAACTGTGGATAAAGAACATCGACATCACCATGGGCTTGGTCAACACGAACACGCTCGGCATGTTGCTGAAGTTGGTGGAAGGCAAGAAACTGCCCGCCGAAAAGTTCGTCACGCACGAGTTCGCCTTCGACCAGATGATTGAGGCCTACGACGTCTTCGGCAACGCCGCCAAGTACGACGCGCTGAAGGTGCTCATTCACTAACCAACGTGCTCGCTCACGCGATCAACGGTCGTTAACGCCTGGACTGGATCAGTCCAGGCGTTCGACGATCATGGCCATTCCTTGGCCACCACCGACGCACATGGACTCCATGCCGAAGCGCTTCCCGGAGTCCTCGAGCGAGTTGAGCAGCGTGGTCATGATGCGCGCTCCGGTCATACCGAACGGGTGGCCGAGCGCGATGCCCCCGCCGCGGATGTTGAGCTTGTCCAGGGTGATGCCGAGGTGCTTGGCGCTCGGGATCACTTGGGCCGCGAAGGCCTCGTTTATCTCCACCAAGTCAATGTCGTCAATGGTCATGCCGGCGCGTCGCAACGTCTGGCGACAGGCGTCGACGGGACCGAGTCCCATGATCTCGGGGTTGAGTCCGCTCACGCCGCTCGCCACAATGCGCGCCAGCGGTTTGATGCCGAGCTCCTTGGCCCTCGTGTCACTCATGACCACGACCGCGGCGGCCCCGTCGTTCAACGGACAGGCGTTGCCGGCGGTGATCGTGCCACCTTCGCGAAAGACGGGCTGCAGCGACGAGAGCTTCTCCAAAGTCGTCCCGGCGCGCGGGCCGTCGTCTTTGGTGATGACGGTGCCGTCGGGCAAGGTGACGGGCACGATCTCGCGTTCGAAGAAGCCGTTCGCCTGGTGCTCGACCGCCAACTCTTGACTGCGCACCGCGAACTCGTCCATCTCTCGGCGAGAGACCTGCTCGTACTCGGCCACGTTCTCGGCGGTCTGGCCCATCGCGATGTAGATGTCGGGGAGGCCCGGTTGCGGGCTCCACGTCTCGCCGACGCGCTCGGACCGCTTGGCCGTGCGTTCCATGGCGTCACTGAACAACGGATTGGTCGCCTTGCCGCTGTCGGAGGCACCGCTGGCGAATCGCGAGACGGTTTCGACACCGGCCGCGATGAACACGTCACCTTCGCCGGCGCGGATGGCGTGGGCGGCCATGCGAATGGTTTGCAGAGACGACGAGCAGTAGCGATTCACCGTGACGCCCGGCACGTTGTCCAGTCCGGCGAGGAGGGCGGCCACGCGCGCAATGTTGAAGCCCGACTCACCGGCCGGTTGACCACAGCCGACCATCAAGTCTTCGACGCTCTGGGGGTCGAGGGAGGGCAGCTTGGCGAGCACGGCGCGTACGACGAGGGCGGTCAGGTCGTCGGGGCGCATGTCGACGAGGGTGCCCTTAAAGGCCCGCCCGATGGGGGTGCGACCGGTCGCAACAATGACGGCTTCGGGCATGTGATCCTCCTAATGGTTACTTACAAGTAACGGCCAGGAGAGCCTACCGAAACGGGCACCACGTTGACGACTCAACGCGTCGTGAGTGGCCCGGCGTCGTCGAAGCCTTGGCGAACGCCCTGACCGGCGCGACGAGCGAGCTGGTCGGGGTCGAAGAGCATCCAGTACGCGTTCCTGGCGTGCTTGCGTGAGCGGTCGTCGAAGACCTTGGCGAGCACCTCGGGGTCGTCTGATTCGTCCTCGTGGACGAAGACCTCCAGGATGGGGGTGGAGGTCATCAGCTGGGCCAGCATGATGCCCTGGGAGGCCTCGTGCGCGCAGACTTTGTCGACCGCGGCGCTGCCGGGCATACCGAGAGCGATCACGATGGCGCACCCGTCGCGCTCGATCATGTTCTTGGCCGCGACCGCCAGGTCCTTGAAACCCGGTACGGTGCGTGCGACCACGACGAACGTCTCGTCGTAGCCGGGGCATGACGTCAACTCGGCGCGGGCGGCGCCACCCATGTCGTAGCGCGCGAACATAGTGTCGACGACGCCGATGCGCACCGGTGCGGTGCGGTCTTTCGTCGCATTTTTCTTCGCCACGTCGTTCCTTTCGTTCCGTCGTCCAGTGTAGGAGAGAGGGTCCTAAGTCCCTTCGAGCCGCATGAGGCCACGGCGTAGAGTGGCCTTTGGAAGGTAGGTGCCAATGGCCTGGGACTTTGAAACGGAACCGGAATTCGAAAAGCAACTCGCCTGGATGCGTGAATTTGTGCAAGAAGAGATCACCCCGATCGAGACGCTGGACCTGAGCCACGATCAAGCACTCGCCTTCATTAAGCCCATGCAGCGCGAGGTGCAAGAGCGCGGCCTTTGGGCGGCCCACCTACCCACCGACTTGGGTGGCATGGGCTTCGGGCAAGTTCGCCTCGGCCTCATGCACGAGATCCTCGGTAAGACGCCCTACGGTCCGGTCGTCTTTGGCAATAACGCGCCGGACTCGGGCAACGCCGAGCTGTTGGCGGCGGGCATGGAGATGACGGGTCAGGAGTACATCCGCGAACGATGGCTCCAGCCTCTCCTCGACGGCACCATTCGCTCCGGTTTCTCGATGACCGAACCCGAGACGGCGGGCAGTGACCCCCGTCTCTTGAAGACGCGCGCCACCAAAGACGGTGACGAGTGGGTTCTGAACGGTCACAAGTGGTACACGACCAACGGATCGGTGGCCGACATTCTGGTCGTGATGGCCGTCACCAATCCCGACGTGCACCCCTACCAAGGCTCGTCGATGTTCGTGGTGCCCGTGGACAGCCCTGGCGTCGACATCGTGCGCGACGTGGGTTCAATGGACGACCCCGACAACCACTACGGACGTTTTGGTAATCACGCCGAGATTCGCTACGTGGACGTGCGAGTGCCGGGCGAGAACCTTATTGGACCGGAAGGCTAGGGCTTCTTGCTCGCCCAGGCGCGACTCGGACCGGGTCGAATTCACCACTGCATGCGCTGGCTCGGACAGAGTCAGCGGGCCTTCGACATGATGTGCGAGCGCGCGGTCAGTCGCTTCACGCACGGCTCGTTACTGTCCGAGAAGCAGACCGTGCAGAACTGGATCGCCGACAGTCGCGCCGAAATGCACGCCGCACGATTGATGACCCTGCACGCCGCGTGGAAGATGGACCAGGTGGGGGCATCGGCCTCGCGCGACGAAATCGCCATGATCAAGTACTACGGCGCGACCGTTTTGCACAACGTGATCGACCGGGCGATTCAGACGTACGGAGCGCTCGGCTATTCCACCGACATGCCGCTTGAGCGGATGTACCGATGGGCTCGCGCGGCGCGTATCTACGACGGTCCCGACGAAGTGCATCGCCAGACCGTGGCCCGCCACGCCTTGAAGAACTACTCGCCGTCCGAAGTGCCCAGTGAGTTCATTCCGGCCCGGACCATCGCCGCGAAGGAGAAGTTTGCCGGCATGCTGGAGTTCCTCGAGGCCGAATCGGTCTAACGCGGCGCCAAACCTTCGACCGCCTCCTGGAGGTCGACGCCGAAGGGGATGATCGCCAACGTCGGAATGTGTACGCCGGCGTCGATGTAGCGAGCGACGTGGTCGCGACAGGCTTCGTAGGATCCGTGAATAATCAGTTCGTCCACCACCGAATCGGGAATGACGGCGTTGGCGAGCTTGCGGTCCCCGGCGGCCCAGGCGTCCCACATGGGCTGCAACGCCGGTCCGCGACCGAGCCAGCGGTGGAATTCGGCGTACGCCGTCACGGTCAGGTACGACGAAATCATCCGTCGCCCGATCAAGCGCGCCGTCTCGGCGTCCGGCGTGGGGATGACGAAGAGACGCGCGGCAATGGTCTTTCCTTCGCCCACCTCCGCGCGACACTGCGCCACATCGTCGGCGCTCAGCCAGTTGAGGATGGCGCCGTCGGCCTGGGTGCCGGCGAGACGCAGCATGCCCGGGCGAAGAGCTCCCAGGAGGAGCGGCGGACGAACGGCCACCGGACGCGAGAGTTTAAAGCCGTGCACCTCGAAGGTCTCGAAGACTTCGTCGATCTTCTCGCCGTCGAGTGCGCGCTGCACGAAGCGAAGGACGTCACGCGTTCGCGCGTAGGGCTTCTCGTATTTGACCCCGTTCCAGCGCTGTACGACTGGCTCGCTGGACGCGCCCAGACCCATGGTGAAGCGGCCCTCGGCGACCTCAGCGACGGCCGCGATGCTCATCGCCAACAGGCCAGCGCCCCGCGTGAAGACCGGCGTGACCGCGACCCCCAACTGGAGTCGCGGTTCCCAAATCGCGGCGAGCAGTAAGGGCGTGAAGCCGTCCGCGCCGTCGACTTCGGCTGACCAGAGGTCGGTGTAACCGAGGTCAGCGATTTTGTGGAACCATTCTTTATGTTCGAGAAGGGGAACGCCGTCGAAGGGGATGGTGATGCCGTAGCGAGAGTCCATGCCAGAGTCTTCCAGATTCGACTCCGTCGTAACCCGTTATTTGAGGTAGTCGCCCTCGCGGGCCTCGGGCACCCGTAGACCGCGACGGTGCAGGTCGTGCGTCCAGCGGTCGATCAGAGTTTCGAGCACGGCGACGCGCGCGTACCGTTTGCTCTCGGCCGCGATGAGGTCCCAATGAGCGTGCGGTCGGTCGGTCATCTCGACCATGTCCGCCACCGCCTTCAGATAGGCGGGGCGATGTTCGCGATTGCGCCAGTCGTCGGGAGTGAGTTTCCACTCCTTGAGGGGATTGTTCGCTCGTTCGTTGAACCGCGCCAGCTGTTCGTCGGCCGAGATGTGCAGCCAGAACTTTACGAGGGTCATGTCGGCGCTCACCAACATCTGCTCGAAGTCAACAATCTGTTGACCCGACTCTTTCGCCGTCGCTTTGTCGATGAGTCCTTCCACCCTCTCCACGAGGAGCCGTCCGTACCACGATCGGTCGTAGACCGTCATGTCGCCTCGCCCGGGAAGGGAGGACTGGAACCGCCAAAGGAAGAAGTGGCGCAGTTCCTCGGCTGACGGGGGACCAATGGGGACTACCCGAACGTGGCGGGGGTCGATGCTCTGGGTTAGTCGTCGAATGGCACCCCCTTTGCCCGCGGCGTCGAATCCTTCGAAGATCACGACCAGACCCGGTCCCACGCCGGGAGGCTCGAGTAGCCCGGCGGAGAAGAGTCGCAACTGCGTCAATCGATGTTGGGCCGCTACCACCCGCCGGTCGGCCTCTTCGGCGCCGAGGGATTTCGAAAGGTCAATGTCATCGATTCGGTTACTCATGCAGATCGCGCGCGTGGGCACCCCGGACGCGCTGTCTCCTTCACTCTTCTAGCAACGTAGTCGGGTGCGTCTCCTACGGTGCCCCGTTGCGATGGACGATCATTCGTAGAATTGACCGAAGCCGTAGTCGAGAGAGAGTTATGCGAAAGTCAGTACTGTCAGCGCTGGTAGTGGCGATCGTCCTCGGTGGCGGCGCTACGCTCAGCGACCTGACCGTGCGTGCGACGGCGACCGAGTTGGTGTCCTCGACGCACCGCGCTGCCGCGGTTGTGCCCAAACCGGTCTGCATCCGTGCGGCGACCGCGACCGCGCCACTGATCTGTCACCCGTGGCGTCAAGTGGACACCTGGTTTCGCCCGGTCCCAGCGATTCTGACCACGAGTTTCGCGCCTAATGCGGCCGTCCCCACCGTCGTGGCGTACGCCGCGTGGGTCCGCACGGACGCGACCGTACTGGCGCTCTACCTCGGCATCAAAGGCCCCGGGCCGACGACGCTCAACCGCGGTCCCCAAGCGGTGCCGGCGACCGCCGTAGGTCGCCTCCTCGCAACGTTCAACTCCGGCTTCTACGAAGCCGACGGGCCGGCCGGTTTTTACGCCCACCAGACCCTCTATCACCCCATGGTTGATGGTCTCGCGACCGTGGTTCGTTACGCCAATGGTCACGTCAACATCACGCGGTGGACCGGGGGAGCCACGCCGGGACCCCAGATCGTGATGGCGCGCCAAAATCTCCAATTGCTGGTGAACAATTACCGGCCCACACTGGCGTCGAACGACAACCAACTCTGGGGCGTCACCCTCGGGGGCGTTTCGGCGGTGTGGCGAACGGCGATTGGCGTCGACGCGAATGGCAACCTGCTGTACGTCGCGGCGCCGGCCCAGACCTCGTCATCCCTCGCGCAGATATTGGTGCAGCTGCATGTGGTGCGCGCCATGGAACTAGACATCAATCCCGAGTGGCCCATCTTCGTCACCTACGGCGGACCCGGCGCTCGTGGCGCCTCGCTCTTCGTGCCGAACCCCAATCAGGTGCCGAACCGTTTTCTCACCCCGAGCACGAAGGACTTCTTCGCGGTGTTCATCTCGCGGCGACCCGGTGAGCCGCAACCGTGGTAGGGCGTCATTCGGTTCGCGCCCAACGCGTACGAACTGGCTCGCGGCTTCGACGAACCGCGATTTGGGGCTCGTTGGTCGTGGTGGTCGGGACCGTAGGCGCGGTGGGTGCCGCCAACGTCGTGACCGGCGACACCACGTCCACCACGCTCTCCGGTACGACCACGACGACCATCGCGGGTACGACCACCGTTCCCTCGACCACGACGACCGTACCTGTTCGCCCCGTGACTATTTCGTTGTCGGCGGTGGGTGACACCGAACTGGGTAACTCCCCTCGAGTGCCGGTCAACCCCAACGCGTATTTCGCACCGGTGAAGACCGCACTGGCCGCGCCGATCGTCTTTGGGAACCTCGAAGGCACCTTCACCTCGGCGACGAACTCCAAGTGCGTAGCGGGTGACAGCGAATGCTTCGCCTTTCGCGTCCCCACTTCGTTCGCCGCCGTCTACCGATCGGTCGGCTTCACCGTAATGAACAGTGCGAACAATCACTCGTACGACTTTGGGACTCAGGGAGTGCTACAAACGTCGCAGGTCCTTCGGGCCTCGGGCATCGCGCAGGCCGGGCTGCCCGGTCAAATCGCCGTCGTTCGTGAAGGTGCGACCAAGGTCGCGTTCGTGGACTTCGCGCCCTACGCCACCACCAATAACCTCTTGAACTTCGCCGCCGCCCACCAACTCGTCGCCCGGGCTCGTCGCCTGGCCCCGGTAGTCGTCGTCTATATGCACGCCGGCGCCGAGGGCTCCAGCGCCGATCACGTGACGCGAACCACCGAGTACTTCCTCGGCGAGAACCGAGGCGATCCCTACCTCTTTGCCCATGACGCCATCAACGCGGGCGCCGACCTCGTCCTCGCCAGCGGCCCGCACGTGCTTCGCGGCATGGAGTGGTACCGCGGCCACTTGATTGCCTACAGCCTCGGCGATTTCGAGAACTACGAAAACTTCTCCACCAGTGGCGACCTCGCGCTCTCGGGCATCTTGCACGTGTCGCTCACGTCGGCCGGATCGTTCGTGAGCGGCACGTTCACCTCGGTACGCCTGAGCGCGATTGGTCAGGCCTTCGTTGACCCCACCCGGGCATCGGCGACGTTCGTGAACCAGTTGTCGCGTGAAGACTTTGGCGCCCAGGCGGTCGTCATTGCGAAGGACGGCACGATTCGCTTCACCTCAGGCTGAGGGTGGCGTCGAAGGTTCCTCGGCGGTAGAGCGGGCTCCGACGGGCGCCGTGCTTTAACATCCTCCACCGGGACCGGGTACGCTCGCGCCGAATTGGTAGCCGTCGACCGTCCCCACGTCCACGGGACGGGGATTCGGTCCGAGGTGCACGACGTACCAGACGCCACGCCACGAGATGAGCGAGGCGACCAGCACGGACACGACGGCGCGGGCCCGGCGAAAAACCAAACGCACATTCGGTTCATGCCAGTAGCCGATTGTGTTCTCGCACGCCCCCGGGGGTATCCACTTCGCGTAACTGGGGTTCGCCTCGACGCGAAGGAAGGTCGTGTGGGACGTGGCGAGGCGACGGTGATACGCACCTACGTCGAGCAGGAAGAAGCCGTAGAGTCGATTCCGCCAGTCACTGGCCGGCTCGGCGATCTTGCCGGTCTTCATGCGTATGTAGGCCGGTTCGGGGAAAAAGACGCGCCGAGCGACGTCGGTCGAGCCCGCGAGGGACGAAGCGAGCAGGGTCATCTCGCGGGTGAGCGGCACCCCAAAGGACGGTTCCACGTGGGTCTGGGGGAGTGACCCCGGGCTCGTCGCGGCGCCCGCCGGCGCGGAGGCGATCGAGGTGGCGACGAGGGCCAAAGCCACCCACCACCGCGATCGGATCACGAGGTGGTTTGCCAACGACGCAGCGCGACGAAGGTCCAGATCAACTCGACCACTCCGAAGGGCCAGGCCCCCGAGAGGAAGCCGTAGACGCTGGAGAGTACGCAGCCGAGGGCGAAGAGCGCCACGAACGCACGACCCTTGGACTCCAAGGCGTACATGACCATCATGAAACCAACCGCCCCGACACCGTAAATCGTGACGCCGCTCACTGGACGTTGGGCGAACGCTTTCGCGAGAGGACGAGGCGTTCGTAGAACCAGGTCGCGATGAGGAACAGTCCGGCCAGCAGCCCGATGAGGCCCGCGTCTCGTTCGTGCGGCGGCAAGAAGCTAAAGGTGACCTTTGACGTCCCACCCGGTACCCGCACCGCTTGATACGCGCCGTCGCTGGTGGTCATGGCGACGGCTTGGCCGTTCACCTTGGCCACCCAACCGGCCATGGACAACTCGGTTCGAATCAGCGTCGAACCACCGCTCGGACAGTGCACCGTCGCTTCGTCGACGTTCGTCGAGACGACCGTGCACGACGGTGACTTCGTCGAGAGGAATGGTCGCGGGCTGGGCAGTTCGTAAATCGTGGTCTTGGCGTCGAAGAAGACTTTGCGCACCCCGAGCGTGGTCAGCCCGCTCATGATCGGGAGCGCCGTCGGGTACAACAGGTACTTCACGGAGGCCCCTTCGTACGCCTTGAAGTGGTCGATCAACTCGGTCTGTTGGGCGTTCAGACCGGTAATGCCGTTATGAATGACGAATTGGTTGGAAGGGCTGAGTCCGGGGAAGAGTTGGGTCTCGATGAGACGACTGAACTTTCCGGGGAACGGTAAGTCAATGGCGTTGAGCGCGTTGAGGTTGTACTGCGAGCCCCAGTTAGGGGTCAAGACGGCGAAATCGAGGAATCGCTCCTGTCCCTCGTTCGTCCGGAGGAAGGTAATGGGCGCCGTGTCAACGGTCACGTATTTGGCCGCCTCGCCCGAGGGGACCCCGAAGATCAGGAATGACTCCCCGATCAATACGAGCGACACCAGGGCCGGGGTCCACTTTTTCTGCGTAAACCGTCCGAGGACGAGTAACGCGCCGACCGCCAGAAAGGGAATGGCGGCGAGCAAGGCAAAAATGATGCGCTCGCGGTGGCTGGTAAGGATGACGCCACGGTTGAGTTGGCGAGCAGCAATCACGATTGACACCAGTCCGAGCAACATCACCGAGGAGGTCGCGGTGAAGAGTCGCTTCGCCTTCTTACTGGTCGCGAGGTCCATGAGGCCGAAGGCGGCGAGCAATATGAAACAGAGTTCGCAACTCACCATGATGTAGCGGCCGAAGGAGACGTTTTTGATGAGCGGAATGAGATTCCATACCCTGCGCACGCCGAGAAAGTCCCACGCGCCGAAGAGTCCGACGAACGTCCAGCCGAAGAGATACAACCGCAGCGGACGATGCGTCTTGCCAAAGAGCCCCAACAACGCCAGCGCGCCGACGCTCGCGGTGAAATATCCGCCCACGCCGCCCCACACGTAGGCGAGATTGGGATTGGAGAAGAGCGTGCCGTGGACGTAGGGGTCGAAGAAGAGCTGGACCGCCTGCACGGAGATGCGCGACGAGCCGTCAATCGCCGCGGTGTGGTGCCCGATGTTGGCGACCTTCGTGAAGTCGGCGAAAGGCACCAAGGCGGGAAGGGAGAGGGCCACGCCCACGGCTCCGCCGACGGCCAAACGACCAAGGGCCACGCGCCGGGCGACCGACGGTATCTGGAACAAGCGAACCAGCGCCCAGCCGAGCGCAAAGAGTCCGTTGAAATAGGCCACCTCGGGAAATCCGGCGTAGAAGGCGAGGGCTACGGCGATGGCGCAGAGGTACCAACCCTTGTTGTTCTTGGTGTTGGTCGAGTCGAAGATCATCTCGATGCCGAGCAGCAGCATGGGTAAGAAGGCCACCGGGTTGAGCACCGCGTTGCCCAGCCACGCGTAGGTGCCGTTCAAGGAAAAGAGGATGGCGGCGGTGGTCGCGAAGAGCATAGGGAGCCCCAAGCGTTTGGCGAGGAAGTAGGTCGAGACACCGGCGATGATTTCGAGGCTGATGTGAAAAAACAACAGCCCCGCCGGCAGCGCGAACAACAAGGTGAGAGGAAAGAGAGCGGCCGCCTGCATCTCACCGACGAGAGGTTGGCCCAAGCCCTCGAAATAGTTCCACCACGGAAGGTGGCCGTGAAGTAGGTCCATCGCCGCGAGGTGACCGAGTGGTTGGGTAATGAAACCAACGTTCGGGTCGATCATGGGGCGCCCGCAGGTGACGTGGCAGATAATGGTCGAGATACTGGCCGTCCACGAGATGGTGTTGGTGTTCGACTCGCCCACCAAGTAGAGACCGTTGCCGATCATGACCGCCATAATCACCGCGAGAATCGGGATGGTCGAAGTTGGAAGGCGCCGATAAAAGAGGAGGAACTGGTTCCACGCTGACGTCACCCCTTCAGGTTACAAGAGCCAATGAACGCACTCGGTCGACTGACCTCAGCGAGGCAGGTAGTACATCGTCTCACCGAGCAGGAGAAGTGGCTGGGGAAAGAAAGGGTCCTTGAAAGTACCGAAGATGTCCCAGCGTCGAATGAACCGGTTGCGGTCCTCGAGTGGATCGAGCGTACCGCGCGATGAGCTCACGTGATGGATGAGTTGCACGGTGGGCGTATAGACCACGAAGTGGTCATCGGACTGCGCTCGAAGGCACAGATCAACGTCGTTCATCGTCACGGCCAGTCGCTCGTCCATCCCCCCGAGCGATTCCCAAAAGACTCGCTCCACCAATTGGACGGCACCGGTCACCGCCGCCACATCGCGCACGGCCAAGGAGAACTGGTCGACGTGGGGATAGTTCGAGTCGGTTCGCAGGTGTTGGGGGTACGGCGAGATGATGATGCTTTCGTGCTCGCGGTGGCCGTATTGGTTGAGCAGACACGCGCCGACAATGCCCACGTCGGCCAGGGAGGCCAGCGAGACCATTTGTTCCAGCCAATCGGGCGTCTGCAAGATGGTGTCGTTGTTGAGGGTCAGCACGAAGTCGGCGCTCGACTGGGCGACACCGCGATTGACGATTTTGGCGTAATTAAACGGGCCGGGGCAAGGCACGACGCGGTACTTCGTGTGCGCAAAGTACTCCAGCGAGGCCGGCTCAACAGAATCGTTGTCCAACAAGATGATGTCGTAATTCTGGTAGGTCGTGAGCGATTCAATGGCCTCGATGCACTGCTGCACGAGGTCAATGCGGTCGCGGGTAGGGATGATGATGTCGATGGACGGCGCGGGCGTGGGCGGATCGAGTCGCCAGTCGACCAGTCCCGCTAGTGCGCCCGCCTGCACACTGCCCGTCACTCCTCGCCGGCCGAGTGCCCGTTGCACGACGCGGCGGGTGTCGTCATCAATGTGCGAACGCTCAAAGGCAATGACTGGTCGCCCCGACGGCAGCACGAGTGAGACGTGGTGAAACCTGGCCCCACCTTCGAGGAGGCGTAGGTAGAGGTCGTGTTCGAATGCCCAGCCAGCGTCGCCGCTGAATCCGTCGTGAGCGAGGATGATGGCAATGCGCAGGAGGGCCGGTCGTCCCACCATGTTGTAACTGAGCAAAGTATGGGGCGAGACCGCGGCGCTGCGAAAGATTGGTTTGAAGACGTTCGGCCCGGTCTCGTCGGCAAAGACGATGTCGTCATTCACTCCTTGGGCGCTCAGCAGGGCCCTGAGCGCGGTACTGCGGTCGTTGTCGTCCGATGTGACGTCGCTCAGCATCAACCAGGTCTTGGTCGACCTTCGGAGTCTGTCGTTCAGATATTCGATGATCGACGTCGGCGAGGGGTCGATCCCTTCATCGATGATGACGATCTCGACGTCGTCGAGCGGCACGTCGAGGAGCGAGGCGTTCACGTAGCGGAGGGCGTTCCTGGGCGAGTAGTACTTCGGGAACACGATCGACGCGTCGTGCACGAGGGGCACGGCCAAACGAACCGCGGTCGCGCGGTGCGGACGCGCGCGCAGTCGGCGAAAGGCCCGAAGTGGAGGGCGACCGAACGTCCGAGCGATCTTGTAACGCCACGTGTCCTCACCCAGGATGCGTCCGAGAAATCGTTGCCACCATTTACCCGAGAGATGGTGCATGTCGCCGTGGAACTTTGCCCAACGGCGCCTCATCTCCTTGTCCGAGATGAGGCGCTTGGTGGACTCGCCGTCGAGGTCGAATCGTTGCAGGACTGGCACGCAGGGGTACTTTCGCTCGGGAACGTCGAACGTAGGAATCTACGCCCCACCAAATTTAACGCTCCGGCGACGGTCGGACCCGCGCTCGGCGACAAAAGTCGTGGATTTGGCATGGTACGTTTCGTACTCAATTCAGTCTTGAGGGTGACCGATCAATAGAAAGAGGTAGGCATGGCCGACGTCGCGGAGCGCGACGAGGGTCCTTCCACTGAGAACCAATTGAGGCCCGGGGTCCTCGGACTTTTTGACTCGATGATCATGGGCATCGCTGGTTCGGCGCCGGCCTATTCGATTGGCGCGACGACCGGAGCGCTCTTCTTTGCCGTCGCCTACGGCGCCGCCGCCGCCTTGCTCTACTGCGGGATCTTCATGTTCGGCATCGTGTGGGCCTTCAGTTACCTCAGCCGCGACGATTCGCACGCGGGCGCCGCGTACTCGTGGGTCCGCCGTGCGTTGCACCCGTTTCTCGGTTACCTCTCGGGTTGGGCCCTCATCGTCTCCGCGCTGATCTTCATGGTGATTGCCACTTTCCCCGCCGGTTCCAGTGTGCTTCGCCTCTTCTCCACCTCGCTCTATAAAGAGACGGGCCCGGTCACCATTCTCGGCGCCGTTTTCTTCTTCGCCATGGTGATTGCCGTGGCGATGGGGGTCACGGTCACGGTGAAGGTCCAAATTCTCATGTCCACGGTCGAGGTGTTCCTGCTCGTGCTCTTCGGCCTGTTGGCCCTCTTTCACGCGAAGCACGTAACCAATTTCTCGTGGCATTGGTTCTCGCCCTCGATTTCCACGCGCACGCGTCGCAAGGCTTCGTCGCTGGCGCCCTCCTCGCGGCCTTCTACTTCTGGGGATGGGACGTCACGGCGAACCTGAACGAGGAGACCAAGAACGCGAAAAAAACGTCGGGACTCGGCGGACTGCTCGCCACCTTCGTCGTGTTTCTGCTCTTCGAAATGTTCACGGTAGCGTCCAACATGGTCTTGCCACCAAAGACACTGACCAACTCGAGCAACGTCGCTGACTTCATGTACAACCTCGGTCAGGCGGTGTGGAAGGGACTCGGCGGCAAGTTACTCATCGTGGCGCTGTTGTTGTCCACCGTGGCCACGCTCGAAACCACCCTTATCCAAGTGACGAGGACACTCTTCACGATGGGCCGCGACCACACGCTCCCCAAAATTCTCGGCCACACGCACCCGACGCGTAAGACGCCCTTCGCGGCGACCATGGCGGTCACCGTGATCTCGTTACTGCTGTTCGTGGGCAGTCAGTACATTGGTTCCGTCGGCAACATCTTGACCGACGGCTACTACGCCATCGCCATTCAGATTTGCATTTACTACGGTTTGGCCGGTTTCTCCGTCGTCATCTTGTATCGCCGACAGCTGTTCACCTCGGTGGGCAACTTTCTCTTCATCGGTCTTTGGCCCCTCGCGGGAGCGGTCTTCATGTTCTATCTCCTCTATCAAGCCATACCGACGCTCAACCGAGTGGAACTGATTGTCGGTCTGGGTGCCATGGGGCTTGGACTCATTCCCATGGCCTGGTACTGGTGGCGCGGTGCACCCTATTTCAAGATGCCGTCGAAACTTGATCGTCAGGCTCAGTTGCTCGAATTGACGCAAATGGAAGAACACCTGTAAGCAACGTCGCCGTCCGCCAGTTACTCGGACGCGGGACCGCGCCAAAGGTCGATACCGCTATCAACCGCGTGCTGGTCAATGCGGGCCAACTCGTCGTCACTGAAGTCCAGGTTGTTCAGCGCGTCGAGGTTGTCATCCATCTGTGCAACGCTGCTCGCCCCAAGAACGACCGACGTCACGGTCGGGTTGCGTAGTGCCCAGGCGATCGCCATCTGTGACATGGACTGCCCGCGTTCGCGAGCGATGACGGCGAGAGCGCGCACGTGATCGAGATTCTCGTCGCTCAACATGTCGGGCGACAGGGACGACTGGTCCTTCGTGGCGCGTGACCCCTCGGGAACGCCGTTCAAGTAGCGGTCGGTCAAGAGACCCTGGCCGAGGGGGGAGAAGGCAATGCACCCCACGCCCTGTTCGTCGAGAACGTCCAGTAGTCCGTCCTCAATCCACCGGTTGAGTAAGGAGTAGGAGGGCTGATGGATCAAAAGTGGGGTACCCAGGTCGCGCAGGATGGCTATCGCTTGCTTGGTGCGCTCGTCCGAATACGACGAGATGCCGACGTACAGGGCCTTGCCTTGGCGAACGGCGGAGTCGAGCGCTCCCATGGTCTCCTCTATTGGCGTCGAGACGTCGAAGTGGTGGTGGTAGAAGATATCGACGTAGTCGAGTCCCAGACGAGTGAGGCTTTGATCGAGACTGGCGAGCAGGTACTTGCGCGAGCCGAGGTCGCCGTACGGACCGGGCCACATATCCCACCCGGCTTTGGACGAGATGAGCAACTCATCGCGACGTCCGGCGAAATCGTCGCGCAGGATCCTGCCGAAGTTGATCTCCGCCGCGCCGTAAGGAGGTCCGTAGTTGTTGGCGAGGTCGAAGTGCGTGACGCCGCGATCGAAGGACCGGCGAACAATCGCCTTTTGTAGATCGAGCGCGCGATCATCGCCGAAATTGTGCCAGAGGCCCAACGAAATTGCGGGCAACTGAATACCGCTACGACCGCAGCGGCGATAGGTCATGGCGTCGTAGCGATTGTCCGCCGGAACGTAGTTGGTCATGTGCCCATGGTAACGGCGCACGAAACGAGTTCGCGGGCCCGCGACGATGCCCGCTGAGTTCACCCTTACGTAATAAGTTGCGCCCATTGCGTGGCTATCGTGACGCTGATGGGGATGGTATTCGACCTCATCCCTTGCAGTTCAGTCCCGACTTGAGATGACCCGCACCCACTGAGTTCAGTCACTGACCCAGGAGTTGGGGGGTCGTGATGTCGATGAGCGGGTGATCACCGCGACGAAGTGCCAGCAGCACGCGTAACAGTTCGTCGGTGGCCACGCTCACACAACCGGTGGTCGGATGGCCCTTACTCACGTGCAAAAAGATGGCTGAACCTCGACCGGGCACCACGGGCGAGCGGTTATAGGCAAGGGCGGCGAAGTACTCGTACTGGGGCCGGATCTTCCAGAGTGCCTCGGAGTCGCCCGCGAAGCGAGGCGCCGCGCCACAGGGAAGGTGCACGAAGTGGTTGTACAGGCCCGAGCGACTATCTTCGTCCCACCAGTCGCCACAGACCAGGCGGTGGTACGTAAAGCGAACGCCGGGGTTGGGATTACTCCCGTAGATGGTCGACTGGATGGCGAACAGTCCCAGGGGCGTCGTGTCGTCGCCTTCGTGCTTGTGCGAGGAGAGGCCGTGCGACCCAACGAAGGCTGCGAACGGTCCCGCCACGGCCCGCCAACAGGCCCCCACGCGTTGGTAGAGCTCCAGTGAGGCACTCGTCGAGCGTGGCGTCGCCGCGATCACGGTGATGAGTTGCTGACTGGTACCGGTGCCCGCAATGGAGTCGGCCGTGGCGTCACACGTCGGCGAAAGCCTCGGTTGGACCGGCGCGGCGGTCGCACCCAACGGAGTCGTGCACACCAGTACCGCGACCAGAGCGAGCGTGAGGCCCGCGTGCGTCAACCTCCGGTCGCGGAGAAATGCTGGTAGTCCGGTGAATCGACCCATCGTCCTCCCCACCGCCACCCTACGGAAGCGAATGCGCTAGTGAGCACGCCGGCCGGGACCGCCATGCCGGCGCGATGGACCCGACGGTTGAGGTAGGCCCGGCCGCCGACCGGCTGGGCCACGCCGTTAAAGACGTAAGGATTTTGCACGGGATTGACGTCAATCGCGGCGCCGTACGCGTGCACGGACCATACGGACGCACCGTTGGCTACCGCGTAACGACAGTTGAAGCCCGACGTGTTGTCCGCCGCCATCGACGCCGGATCAGAACCTCGAAACTGCGATTCGGGAATCACCGATCGAAGCGGAAAACGGTGCGCGTACAGCAACGCGAAGACGTGCGTGACCGCCAGGGCCACCGCAGCGTTGACCACGATGGACCCTTCCTTCGCGTGGCCGTGGAAGTCGACATAGCGAAGTCGAAGGCGCCGCAGTTCGGCCGGCGCGACGGGACAGCCGTGATGCCAGGTGCGACCCAAGGTCGCTGCTGTCACCGTCGAGACACTCACCGTGAATGGAGGCAGATTCGTGGTCGCCGCTCCCGTCGATGAGGCGAACCACGAGCTGGCGAGGAAGAGGGGAACGACCGCGAACCGTAAGGAACTTCGCGCAAGTGTGGACGTGACGAACGTGCGCGACATTGTCAAACAGTACTTCCATCATTCGGACTTTCGGTGCCGGTGCGGGGGAGAGCGAAGGTCGCGGTAAGTACACTTCACATATCACCTCCACGCGATGCCGATGCCAACTGTGAGCCGGATTCGCGGCGTCGGAAACGTGCGGGTCGCCGTCGCCCTGTTCTTGGCGACGGCGGGTGCGTACGCGGGCGTCGCGCGATCGTCAGCCTCCTCGTTCGCGACGTCATCGTGGACGGTGTATCACGGTGACCCCGCCGGTAGTGGCAAGGCGATGGGACTTTCGTCGGTCGACACCCGACGACGGCTGTGGACCTCACCATCGCTCGACGGCGCACTTTACGGCGAGCCACTGGTCTTTGGTAACAACGTGTACGTGGCGACCGAGAACAACACGGTCTACGCGCTCGCGGCCGCGACCGGCCGTGTCGTTTGGAGTCGCCACCTCGCGAAGGCGGTCCCGTCCTCGCAGTTGCCGTGCGGCAATATCACTCCGGAAGTAGGCATCACGGGCACGCCAGTGATCGACAGCGTGCGTCATGAGCTCTTCGTCGTGGCGAACGAATTGGTACGCGGTCAATCAGAACACGCCCTGGTGGGACTGAACACCGATTCGGGCGCCCTGCGACTGTCGCGCGACATTGATCCACCGGGCTCGGTCTCTGTGGCTCTGTTGCAACGAACCGGACTCACCCTTGATCAGGGGCGCGTCATTTTCGGGTTCGGTGGCAACTACGGCGACTGCGCCGCTTATCGTGGGCGCGTCGTCTCGGTGCCCGAAACGTCAGGTCACGCCAACTACTTCACGGTGGACGCGGCGCCGGGCAACAGTCAAGGCGCCGTGTGGATGGGCGGGGCCGCACCGGCCGTCGACGGCCACGGCAACGTGTGGGTAAGTGTCGGCAACGGTTCGGTGAACCAAAGCGGCCAACCCTACGACGACAGCGATTCGGTGCTGGAGCTGACGGCTACCATGCGCCTGCGTCAATTTTTCGCGCCCAGTTCGTGGCCCCAAAATAACGCCAGCGATCTCGACATGAGCATGGAACCGGTGCTGTTGAGCAACGGACAAGTGGTCATCGCCGGCAAGTCGAGGATCATTTATCTCTTGAACGGTCGTCGGCTCGGTAGCGTGGGCCACGAACTGGCAAGCCTGGCGTCGGGCTGTGGTGACGACATTGACGGCGGTGGAGCGATTAATGGCACCACGGTGTATCTTCCTTGCTTGACGGGCACCATCGCAGTTCGCGTGAGCGCCACGGCACCCCGGCTGCGCCTTCTATGGTCCGCCTCATCAGGCGGAGGGCCACCAATCATTGCGGGGGGCTTGGTGTGGTCCATTGGTCACGATGGAGTGCTCTACGGCCTCAATCCGTCCACGGGGACCGGCCGACAACGAGTCAGTCTTGGCGCGCCGGTCAATCACTTCGCGACCCCGAGCGTGGGTGACGGCCTCTTACTCGCACCTAGCGCGAATCGAGTCGAAGCCTTTCGAATGTTCAACGCTGGTTAGGTACACGTCACGTGACCGGACGGCGTGGAGGTGCACACGGTCGTGGTGGTCACGGGCGCGGGTACGGGCGGTGTGTAGGGAACCGTCGTCACCGGCGCCTTGGGCGCCGTGGTGGGGGGAACGATGGGTGAGGGGACAGGGACCGTCGTTACCGGCGTCGTCGCGGTACTGGTCACCGGCACGGTGGCCGGACTGGCCGCCCCGCCCGTTGCAGTCGAGCGGCTCGTGGAGGGCGTCGATGAAGGTCTCGTCGTAGCGGTGACCGACGAAGCGGTCGTGCTCTTCGTCGACCCACCCGCGGTGCGCGAGTGGGTACCGCTCTTGGCGCCAGCGCCAGCGCCAGCGCCAGCGCCGTGGGGCGTTCGTTGGCGCGGCGCGGTAGTGGATGTTGTCGCGGTTTGTGGCGACGTGACCTTTGGTACCGTGACCGCGGTCGAGGTGCTGGCGGCGCTCGCCTCGTGAGCGAAGTTGCTGACGACAAATCCCGAGACGATTCCCGCGCCGATGAAGATCATCTGCGTCAGTTGGCGAACTCGCGTGAAGCGGTGTCGGCGAGGTTGGGGCGACGCGAGCACTTCCTTCATGTGCCACCCGCCTGGTGCGCCGCCTTAATTGTCACCGGAACCGCCGTCATCACTTCCTCCTCCGCCATCGCGGTGAGGGGGCTGCGTGGTCGTGGTCACGGCGTTCATAGGTGGGATGGTGGTCAACGTCGTTGACGTGGTTGACGTCGTTGGCGTGGTCGAGGTAGTGGTCGACGGCGTCGTGGAGGGGGTCGTTGCCAGCACGGTGGTGGCGACTTCGGTCGTGGTGACGGGAAGTTCCGCTAACGCGACCACGCGCGTCGGCGACGGTGAATTTGCGTGGTGCGTCGCCGCGTTCACCACGGTCGCGGATATCGGCGCAGTTCGAGTCGGCGCGGGTTGGGTGGTGGTGGTCGCCACGACGCTGGACGCCGCGACCACCTGCGTCGGCGGAGCCACCACACGATGGGCCACGACAATTGACACCGCGAGTGCGAGTGTGACGGTTCCGGTTGTTATCCACGAAGTGAAGGCACGCAGCTGTTCCATCGATCCTCCTCGAGTCCGGTTGGTGCCCGTTAGCGCGAACGTGCACTCTGTCATTTGAAAATCAACGCGGGCTCAAAATTTCCACAGCGACGGGAAAACCTTGAGCGACGCACCTTCCGATCACCAGGCTTCCAGTCGGTCTATTCCAAGTGTTGAACGTCCTGGTCCGTGCTTCTTGAACAAAGTGAAGATTTCCTTACAATCTGTCGACTGGCCGGCTTGGCGTCCCCGTCGCCGTCATTTTTTGTGACGCCCACCGTCTCGCGGGGCGATTCTGGGGAGATTTCCTAGGATGCGGGCATGGATCTCGAACTGACCGACCGCGCCTTTCTCATTACCGGGGGGACCGACGGACTCGGCCTGGCGTTGGCGCAGCGCCTCGTCGGGGAGGGTGCGCACGTTGCGGTCTGTGGACGAGATGAGGACCGACTCGCGCGGGCCCAGGACGTGCTCGGATCTGACGCGCTCTGCTTTCGCGCCGACGTCACCAACACCGACCAGATCGACGAATTCGTATCCACGACACTTACGCGCTTTGGAAGGTTGGACGGCGCGGTCAATAACGCGGGGCGCTCGGCCGGCACGCCGGTGGTGGAATCCAAGGACGAAGAGTGGCGTGAGGACTTCGAGTTGAAGGTCATTTCTGCCCTCCACACTTCTCGCCAAGTGCTACCGGCATTGGAGGTGACGCAAGGTTGCGTTCTCAACGTGCTGGCAATTCTCGCGCGCACGCCCCACGCCGGAACGACGCCTTCGTCGGCCTCGCGATTGGCCGGCCTCGCGCTCACCAAGTCCCTCGCCAACGAGGTGGGCGTGCGCGGCGTGCGGGTGAACGCACTGCTGATTGGATTGATTGAATCGGGACAGTGGGTCCGTCGAGCGGCCGAGGAGAATGTTTCGGTGGAGGAGTATTACGCCAAAACGTCGACCAGCGCACGAATACCGCTCGGTCGCTTTGGGCGCGCCGATGAATTCGCCGATCTGGCCGCCTTTCTCCTGTCGCCTCGAGCGAGCTATCTCACCGGTATTGGGATCAGTATCGACGGAGGACTTTCACCAGTTATTTGACGACACCCGCTCACCGTCGCCAACCCGTAGGCTTTACTCACGTGTTTGTGCACCTAAAGAAGCGCGTGGCGCTTATCGCTACAGCTTTGCTGGTCTGCTTCTCCAGCTTCATTGAACTGCCCGCCGGGGCTTCGTCGACGGTTCCCGCGACGTCCGTCGGTTTCGACGTCAGCTTTCCTCAGTGCACCAGTTCGCTCCCCGTGGCGCCCGGACTGGCGGTCGTCGGGGTGAACAACGGGAAGAACTTCACCGTGAACAAGTGTTTGGCGAAGGAGTTGCTGTGGGCGAAAACGGCCACCAACGCCGCTCCAGCCTTCTACGTCAACTCCGGTAATCCCGGACCGGTCAACGATGCCGCGTGGCCCACCAATCAGGCACTCCCCAAGATCTGTCACGGGGCGAACACGGCCGCCTGTTCGTACGACTACGGCTGGAACGCCGCGCGCGCATCCTACGGTGCGGCGGTGGCGGCCGAAGGTGCGGACGGCTCAGCGTCCCCGACAGCCGACGCGAAGGCCGCGAACTGGTGGCTGGACGTGGAAACGGCCAACCCTTGGGAGGCGCGCATCACCATCAACGGAGCGACCACGTTGGCCTACACCAACGATCAGGCGTCGGTGCTGGGAATGGCCGACTTTCTCACCAGCATGGGGGTGAAGTCAGTCGGGGTGTACACGGCCTCGTCGATGTGGCGCGCGATCATGGGACTCCAGGTGACGGCGTTCTCCGCGTACTCCCTGTGGATACCCGGGCCCGGTTCACTGACCAGCGCGGTGGCCCAGTGCGCCATTCCGTCCTTTCTCGGTGGTCGAACCGGAATGGTCCAGTACCCCTCGCTCGGACTCGACGGTGATTACCTGTGTGGTCTGTTGAACACTCCCGCGACCGCGTCGGTCTCCTTGAGCGCGTCGGCGACGTCGAGCAACCAAGTCCTCGTTACGAATAACAGCGGAGCCGTGACCTTCAGTGAACTCTCGGGGTCTCCGTCACTGATCGTCAGTTCGACCGGTGTGGTGACGACCAGTGGGCCAATCGCAGCGGGCACGTACCTCACCACCGGCACGACCGTTGACGCGCAAGGTAACACTGGCGTCTTCTCTTTCACCCTCTCGGTAGGCATGCTCTCTCAGAGTTCGGCTTTGAGGGGCACGGTTAAGGTCTCGGGCTCGCCCAAGTACACCTCCCAACTGACCGTGACCAATCCCGTCGGGGTCGTCACGTACACCCAAACGAAGGGTGCCCCCTCGTTGCTGGTCAGTCCCACCGGGCTGATCACCACGAAAGGCCCGCTCGTCCATGGCACTTATCGGGTCGCCGGTACCGAAACTGACACGTCGGGCGACGTGGGCACGTTTAGTTTCTTGTTGACGGTGGGGGCGCTGGCGCAACGGACGCCGCTCGCCGCCACCGTGACGTCGAACAACTCGTTGACCTTCACGCATCAACTCGCCGTTGGCGCGAATCTCGGGGCGGTGACGTTCGTCGAAACGACTGGCCAACCTCACCTGGTGGTCAGCGCCACCGGCGTCGTGACGACCGACGGTCTCCTCAACGCGGGAACGTACGTCGCGAAAGGAACCACGTCTGATACCACCGGCGACGTCGGTGCCTTCACCTTCACGCTCAACGTGACGGCGTTCGTCCCACCCACCACCACCGTTCCCACCACGACCACCACGACCACCACCCTGCCGCCGGCGCCGGTCGCTCTACGCGTCATGGGTCACGCGGTGGCCGGGCAGTCAACCACGATGGTCATCGTGGGCCATGGTTTCTTCGGACGACCCTCGATCACGAGCCACAAGGGCACCATTGTCATCGTGACGAACGACACCGGCAACCGACTGACCGTCATTGTCGTTGTCCGCCCCCACTCGCGCAAGGGGGTCTTCACGTTCACGCTGAGGTTCGCGACCGGACAGGTCTGCCAGGTCCGCTACAACCAGGCGTAGCGCCGCCGGTTTCATTGGCTCCGCCGTCACCCGAGCCCTCCTCGCGCGCGGCGTCGAGGTCACGGCGGTACTCGAACCGGGCGGCGACGCTCGGGCTGTGGAGGACGAGGGCCGGGACACCGTCCACAGAGGACGACGTTGCCGATCTCTCACACCCCCACGGAAACTACAAACAGACGAAATACGTCGCCGAACGTGAGGCGCTTCGCCTGTCGGCCGAAGGCGCCCCGATCGTGTTGGTGTTGCCCACCCTGCCACACGGCCACTACGACCATCGGCCCACGCCTTCGGGCAAGGTCGTCCTCGACTACCTCAACGGTCGCATGCCCGGCTTCGTCGATACCGCCATGAACGACGCCCACGTCGACGATCTAGCCAACGGACACCTGCTCGCGTTGGAGAGAGGTTCACAAGGTCGCAGTTACGTTTGCGGCGGCGACAACATGACGATGAACGAACTGTTGCGAACGCTCTCGAACATCACGGGTCTGGCGCCCTCAGAGCGACGGTTCCCTTCGGTTGTTCCACTCATCGCCGGGAGACTTTCGAGTCTCATCGAAGGTGGCCTCATGGGTCGTAAACCCCGAGTGCATCTCGAGGCGGCCCAAATGGCCTTAACGACCATGACCTTCGACGACGCCCGAGCTCGCAACGAGATCGGCTACTCGTCGCGGCCGGCCTCGCTCGCACTGTTCGACGCTGCGCGGTGGTTCGTGGAACACGACTACGTCACAGCAGAGCGGGCTGCGCTCATCAACTGGCATCATCCAACGAACTTCGAAGTCGCGTTGTAATTTACGAACACTTCAGTGTGAAAATCTCACAGACGCGACGACGACCCGAACTGTAGGGTGTGGGCGTGTTCAACGACGACCCCTTTGCTCGAAGGAAAATTCTCCTCGTGGCCGCCGCGATTATTCAAGAAAAGGGAAGTAAAGGCGTGGTCTTCGAGAACGTCGCCGAGCGAGCCGACCTTGCGTTGTCGGTCGTGGAAGAACTGTTTGATAGCCGGACTCAGTTAATTGCCGAAGTGCAAATGGCGAATTACTTCGTGACGGTCGAGCCAATCCACATCGTGCTCTCGGGTATCGAGACCGCGGTGGCCGAGGGCGACGAAGGCGCGTTCTGGTCGGGCATCGAGGAGAACCTCGTCATGTCCTGGTCGGCTGGTCATTCAGGTAACGAGTGGGGGATTCTCGATCTGCTGAGTGACGTGTGGTCCGACCCCTTTACCCGAACCCACTTTTGTGACCTTTTGGACATCCAGTTCCATCGATGGATCGCGGTCGTTGAAGGAGCGCAACGTCACGGTTGGGTCGACGAGACCATTGAGGCCAAAGCCGTGACCGCGGTCTTTTGGGCCGCATCGGTCGGACAAGTCATCACCACCGGCTCGCCGTCGCTGGGACTTTCCCCGACGCTCATTCGCGACTTCTTCGTGCAGATCACGAAGAAGAGGGTTCAGCAAACGACGCTGTCGTAGTCGCGCACTGGCGCCGCGTCGTCGTACCAGAAGTACATCGCGAAGTCGAAGCGTTCGTCCACCGCGAAGTCATCAAAGGTCTCGGCCCGGGTGTCGGGGGCCACGGCAAGAGCAATACTCACAGCACCTCCAGCCACCAAGAGCACATCAGCGATGTCGTCTCTTCTCGAAGCGTAGGTCGGCGTCGGCCCCGCCGGTTCGTGCTGATTGAGGTCCAAAGTCCTTCGTCGTGCTACTTGAGAGTGAGCTCATCGACTCGAGAGAGTAGGTAGGCGCGTTCCACCCCGTTTTCTGTCAAGATGGCCGCTTCTTCGAACGCGTCGCGCGCTTGGTCGAGACGGCCGAGGCGGAAGTAGCAATCACCACGAGCGGCCGCCATGTACGGATACGCACTCAGTTGCGGTTCAGCGCTTAGTTCGTTGAGCGCGTTGAGTCCGGCCAACGGGCCACTCGCGAAACTGACCGCCACGGCACGATTGAGGGCCACCACGGGCGAGGGCCAAGCTTTCAGGAGAAGGTCGTAAAGACCCACGATCTCGGCCCAGTCCGTTTCATCCCAGTGCTCGGCGCTGGCGTGCACGGCGGCAATCGCCGCCATCAAAGTAAAACGTCCCGGTCGACCCCGGCGAATGGACTGGCCGACCAAGTGCAGGCCTTCGTCGATCGACGCACGGTGCCACTGGCTCCGATCTTGTTCGGCGAGGGCGAGAAATTCTCCGCGGTGTCCCACTCGGGCACCGCGGCGCGCGTCGGTGAGCAGAATCAGGGCGAGCAGGCCCGATGTTTCGGCGTCGTCGGGTAAGAGACCCGCCAACATTCGCGCCAAATCGAGTGATCGTTCGACGAGGTCGACTTGGGTGAGCAGTTCACCGACCGGCGACGTGTGGCCCGTCGTGAAGAGAAGATGGATCACGACGAGCACGGCGTCGGTGCGCGCTCGAAGTTCTTCGCCTCGCGGAACACGGTAGGGAATGCGTGCGATAGCGATCTTCTTCTTGGCTCTCGTCAGTCGCGCCGCCATGGCCGACTCCTTCACCAGAAAGGCCTTGGCGACTTCGGCGGTACTGAGACCGCAGAGCATCCGAAGGGCCAGGGCGACTTGACCATCGGTAGCCAGACTCGGGTGACAACAGGTGAAGATCAGTCGAAGACGATCGTCTTCGACTGAGCCCACCTCGGGCGAAACGTCGCCGGCCACATCGGTAATGAGGAATCGCTTCGAGCGCTCCGCCACGTCGCGCCGGCGCGCCAGATCTATCGCGCGCCGGCGCGCGACCGTCGTGAGCCACGCCCCGGGGCTTGCGGGTACTCCCTGCTCGCTCCACGTCGCTAACGCCTTCGCGAAGGCGTCCTGGACGCACTCTTCCGCGACGTCGAAGTCCCGAGTGATGCGCACGGTCGCCGCCAGGACGAACGCCCACTCGTGTCGATGGGCGTTCGCCACGGCGGCGAGAACCGCCGGTCGCGTGTGGTCGCAATCGACGGTCAGCTCATGTCCCTAATCGGGCGCACTTCCACCCCGCCGAAAGGAGCGGGCACCTGCTTGGCAATTGCCAGGGCAGCGTCCAGGTCACTCGCCTCAATGACGTAGTAGCCACCGATCGCTTCTTTCGTTTCGGCGAATGGTCCGTCAGTCGCCGCTACCTCACCCGAAGGACCCTTTCGAAGGGTGGTGGCCGTCGATGATGCTTCGAGTGCGTTGCCGCCGCGCAGGCACGCACCGTTCGTCTCACCGAAACGGTCGTGATCGGCCATGAGCTTTCCCATTGCCTCATCGCCCGCTCGACTGGCCGAACCTTCGTCACCGTAGATAAGTAGTAAGTACTGCGCCATGATGGCCCCCTTTTCCTCGAGGCTCCCGTTGAGCCTCACATCACTATCGACGTTCGCGGTGGCGCGAAATCGACACCTTCGTCCTCAACTTTTCCCCGAGCGCGCCCGGTAGGTGGACGTCACCCACGATCGCGTCGGGTGACGTCGGCGTACAGTGCCCAAACTCGGCCCGTTCGACTCGACAGTGCGCCGGTACCGGCCCCGACGTCGGCGATCTCAACGACGCGACGCGAGGCGCCCGAAAGCACCCAGTCGACTGCCGCGCGCGGATAGGAAGGACGATAGGTGGCGTAGTCGAGCGCGGCCCGACCGAAGGAGAGACGACGTTCTTCCGTGTTCGGCGAGGACATTGGCCAAGAGTATCGCTCGGCGATTCCAGAAAAATTCTCAAATGGCGACGGTTACGATGCTCGGGGCTGCGGTTTACTTGAAAGTGGTGTCGGGAATGTCGGAAGGACTGCGCAGGCCGAGGGGACTTACCCGACGAACCGTATTGAAGTCAGTGGTGGCCGGCATTGGCGTCGTGGCTGTCGCGGGCGTCACCGGTGTCGAACTGGTGGCGCACGGTCTGTTGCCGGGCAAGCAGACCCTGGACCAACTCAGCGGGGGTTGCGATACCGCGCCGACGGTCCTGTCGTTCGCGCCCCTTGGACCGTCGCTTTCGGGGCAGTTTTCCTCCAAGGCTCGCCGGCGCTCGGTGGGCTACACCATCGCCTATCCGCCCCATCACCACGTTGGCGACGAACTACCGCTGGTGGTGGTGTTGCACGGCTTTTCGAACAACCATCACACCGCGCTCTTCGGCATGTCGCCAGCCCAAGCCGTGGCGATCACCCACCACGGGGCGGCGATGAATCCCGTCGCTCTGGTGACCGTTGACGGGGGAAACGGCTACTGGAATCCCCACCCTGGCGACGACCCAATGGCGATGGTGGTGGACGAGCTCATTCCGCTTTGTCAGCGCCGAGGCCTCGGTCGTGGGAGTTCTGGCATTCGAATGATGGGGGTCTCGATGGGTGGCTACGGCGCGCTCGCGATTGCCGAACGAAACAGGGGACTCGTGTCGAAGGTGGCGGCCATTAGTCCTGCCGTCTGGACGTCCTACGACCAAGCGCGCGCCGCGAATCCCAACGCCTTCGCTTCGCAGAAAGCTTTCGACGACGGCGACGTCATCGCGCACGTCGCGGAGTTGACCGGGGTCGCCGTGCGGGTTGCTTCGGGCGCCGATGACCCGTTTCACCCCGGGGTCGTGGCGCTGGCGAATGTTCTGCACCGCGCGCGGGTGGTCTTTTCCGCCGGCTGTCATACGGAACCCTTCTTTCTCGAGCAAGAGCCCCCCTCGCTTCGGTTCGTATCGCGCTGAGGTTGCGTGACAGCGTTGGGGGTTTCCAAGAAGAATCGAACGGGTCATGATGGCGCAGGCTCATTTCTAGGCTTGGTACGTGGTACCGAGGAGGGAGGGCTGACGTGGTGAGATCCGAACGACGTGTGGGGTGCGCCAGCGCGTGAGTGCGAAGAGGTGGACTGCGGCTCACCTTCCCAATCTTTCGGGACAAACGGTCGTCGTCACCGGGGCGTCCAACGGGCTAGGAGTCGTCGACGCGCGCGAGCTGGCGCGAGTCGGCGCGCGCGTCATCTTGGCCGTACGCGACGTGTCCAAAGGAATGGCGGTCGCCGACTCCATCGATGGCAACACGGAAGTGCGAGAACTCAATCTCGCCGATCTGGAGTCGGTTCGTGCTTTCGCCGCGTCGTGGCGCGGCGACCTCGATATCTTGATCAACAACGCGGGCATCATGCTGGCTCCGGCCTTTCGGACTCCGGATGACTTTGAGTTGCACATCGGCACCAACCATTTCGGTCCCTTCGCCCTCACCAATCTCTTGTTGCCGCACATTACGAAGCGGGTCGTGACGGTGTCGTCGATCCTGCACCGGCAGGGTCGAATTCGCTTTGACGACATCAACTTCGACCACCGTCCCTACGTCGCGATGCAGGCCTATCGCGATTCGAAGTTGGCCAATCTACTTTTCACCTTCGAACTGCAGCGCCGGCTCACCGCGGTCGGGAGCGGCGTGCGGGCGGTCGCGGCGCACCCCGGTGTGGCGAGGACGAATCTGGTGGCCCACGCCCGAGGCGGACTCGCGGTGCTGAGTCGTCTCTCCCAGTACTTGCTCAATGATGACGTACGCGGTGCGTTGCCCACCCTCTACGCGTCGACCTACGATCTCCCCGGTGGGTCGTACGTGGGGCCCGATGGCCTCGGCCACCTGCGCGGCTATCCACAGATTCAAGGGACCTCATCACGAGCGCACGACGTGGCCACCGCACGAGAACTTTGGGAACTCTCGGCGAGCGTGACCAATGCGGACTTCTTCCGCGAGGAGACGCATCGCAACGACTAGTGCTCATCACCTCTCATGCGCAGTGAGTTGTGGCATTGTTGAGTGTTCGTACACGCAGATTTGGGCCTCTCAACATAGTGTTCCAGTTGCGTTCGCAGGGACTCGGTCGGGAGTTCTGTGAATTCGGTGCACCGTCGTTACGAAATCGGAACTTCCCTGACCTGACATCATCCGTAGGTATCACGAGTCATTCGACGAAAATCGCAAGGGGAAGGTACCGATGTCACTGAGAAAATCCGTCACTGGGGTAGGACTGGCCCTGGTGGTCTTTGGGATGTGGACGCTCGCGCGAACGCATTCCCAAGTTGGTACCTGTGCGCCGCTCACCGGTGCGCGCGCCGGCGCCAGTTCTGGAATTGACGCGCTGTGCGCCCAAACACTGTTGTCCTACCTCGAAGGATTTGTCTTCGTGGTGTCGGGCGTTCTTATTGTCATCATTGCCTTCACCATGATCGCGCGACGCGCGCGATTGGACCTCCACGGCGAGTTGCACGCCGTGCCCCGAACGTGGGCAAAAACAAAGTACGTAATCACTAGCGAGTCGCTCGACGACGACCACGGCACTCCGGACGCCTCAACTGAGGCGTGGGTCACCGACGGTCGCTGAACCCCGGACGGGATTCGTTCGTCGCCGGCGCTGGCCATCAGTCGCCGACCTCGCCTTCCTATGATGGTCGTATGACCATTGAACTCGTGCCGCGAGCGAGTGAACTGCCCGACGTGCTTCCCACGCCGCGTCTGCTCGGCAACGGCATGGCCGTTCCCGTGTTGCGCACGAACTATCGCCGCATCGAGAACTGGCGCAACGTCCGCGCCGTGACCATGGTCTGGTTTTGGAGCGTATTCCTTGCGTACTTCGGCGTCCATTTTGGCGTTGCCGCCGCTCTGGTGGCCTTCATCTTGATGGGGCCAATGCACGCCCGCTTCGCGATTCTCATGCACGAGGCGGCGCACAAACTTCTCTTCACGAACAAGCGGGCGAACGATGCGGTGGGAAAATGGCTGGTGGCCTACCCGGCCCTCGTGCCCATCACGATCTACCGACGCGCCCACTTCGCGCACCACAAAGATGAGTTCGGCCCCGAAGAGCCCGACATCGCGTTTTACAGCGGCTACCCGTGCGAGCCGGCCGATCTTCGACGCCGGCTCCTTCGTGACCTCGTAGGAATCTCGGGTTACAAGAACTTCATGTCCATCGTGCGAGCGACCACGAAGTCGCAGAGTCGCAAGGTGGCGACTTCGATCTTGGCCGTTCAGTTGGGGATGGCCGCGCTCTTCTGGCTGGGCACTGGCGCCTGGTGGTCCTACCTGGTGTTCTGGTGGCTGCCTTGGTTGACGCAGTGGCGCGTACTCAATCGCATTCGAGCCATTGGCGAACACGGGGGAATGGGACGAAGCGATGACCGACGCCTCACGACGCATAATGTTCGCCAGCACTGGCTGTCGCGCTTTTGGCTCGTGCCGTACAACACGGGGTGGCACCTCGCTCACCACGTCGACATGGGCGTGCCCTGGCATAATCTTCCCGCGTACCACCGGGAGCTCCAAGCGGCCGGCTACGTGACCGACGCGATTACCTTTCAGAACTATTTCCAGTTATTGCGTAGTGCAACGGCCGCCGCTCGCTAACTCGCAACGTCGCCTGAGACATTCGGGTGGCGAAGGGCCGACTAGATTGTCTTGCCTCTACTCTCGGGAACATAGTGTCGCTCGCCCTTTTTATCGTGCCACACCCCATCACTCGATTCGTGGACGGATCGTTGAAAAGTTCGTCGGTCTGACGCCACGTGGGACCGGGTCGTTCGGATTCACCGTGCCGTCGGATCACGAAACTATAGATACAACAGCCCACTAAGAGGACGAGAACGATTGCCCAAAGGACGCCGCCCACGGCTGCCTACGAACCGGG
>JANXXO010000051.1 GCA_025350565.1 Acidimicrobiaceae bacterium | reverse complement strand
GGCTCGCGAACGAGATCATTGACGCGAGCAACGGTGTCGGTGCTGCGGTGAAGCGTCGCGAGGATGTGGCCAAGATGGCCGACTCCAACAAGGCCTTCGCGCACTACCGCTGGTAAGACAAAGAAAGCTCGAGAAATGACTGCTCGCGATATCGCCCTGGATAAGGTCCGCAACATTGGCATCATGGCGCACATTGACGCCGGTAAGACCACCACCACGGAGCGCATCCTCTTTTACACCGGGAAGAACTACAAGATCGGTGAAGTCCATGACGGCGGCGCCACCATGGACTGGATGATTCAAGAGCAGGAGCGTGGCATCACCATTACCTCGGCCGCCACCACCGCCTACTGGAACGGTCACCGCATCAACATCATCGACACCCCGGGACACGTCGACTTCACGGTCGAAGTGGAGCGTTCGCTGCGCGTGCTCGACGGTGCCGTGGCGGTCTTTGACGCCGTCGCCGGCGTCGAGCCCCAAACCGAGACGGTGTGGCGTCAAGCGAACAAGTACAACGTGCCGCGCATCTGCTTCGTCAACAAGATGGACCGCATTGGCGCCGACTTCTTTCGCTGTGTCGAGATGATTGCCGACCGTTTGGACTGCACGCCGGCCGTCATCCAACTGCCCATCGGGTCCGAAGGTGGCTACCTGGGCATCATCGACATCTGCTCGATGACCGCTACCATCCACCACGACGAGCACGGTGAGCGCGTGGAAGTCATTGACATTCCCGAGGAGTACCGGGCCCAGGCCGACGAGTACCGCGTAAAATTGCTCGACATCCTCACCACCTTCGACGACAACCTCATGGAGAAGGTCCTCGGCGACGAAGAGCCTTCAACGGCCGACATCCGCACGGCTCTTCGCCACGGCACCCTCGAAGGCATCTGCGTGCCGATCCTCAACGGTTCGGCCTTCAAGAACAAGGGTGTCCAGCCCATGCTCGACGCCGTGGTCGACTTCTTGCCTTCGCCCATCGACCTTCCTCCCACCCAGGGCACCAAGCCCGGCAAAGAAGAGGTCATCGAGCGCAAGCCCTCCGACGACGAGCCCTTCAGCGCGCTCGCTTTCAAGGTCCAAACCGACCCCTACGTCGGCAAGCTCACTTACTTGCGCGTCTACTCGGGAACATTGGAAAAGGGCGACACGGTCGTCAACACCACCAAGGGCATGAAGAAGGAACGTCTCGGACGACTGCTGCTCATGCACGCCAACAACCGTGAAGACCTCGACACCATCCGCACCGGCGACATCGTGGCCGCGGTTGGTTTAAAGCAGGTGACCACTGGCGACACGCTCAGTTCCGTCGATCAGCCGATTCAGTTGGAGACGTTAGTCTTTCCCGAGCCCGTCATCCACGTGGCCGTTGAACCGAAAACCAAGGCCGACCAGGACAAGTTGGGCCGCGCGCTCTACTCGCTGTCTGAAGAAGACCCGACCTTTCGCGTGCGCACTGACGAAGAGACCGGCCAAACCGTCATTTCGGGAATGGGCGAGCTCCACTTGGAGGTCCTGGTCGACCGCATGCAGCGCGAGTTCGCGGTGGACGCCAACGTCGGTAAGCCCCAGGTGGCCTACCGCGAGACGGTTCGAAAGACCGTCACCAAGGTCGAAGAGAAGTACGTGCGCCAGACCGGTGGTAAAGGTCAGTACGGCCACGTCGTCATCACTTTGGAGCCCACGGGCCCCGGCGGTGGATACGAATTCGTCGACGAGATCAGCGGTGGCGTGATTCCCAAGGAATACATCCAACCGGTCAACCAAGGTATTACCGAGGCCCTGACCTCGGGGGTCCTCGCCGGGTACCAAGTGGTCGACGTACGCGTGCGTCTCACCTACGGCTCGTACCACGACGTGGACTCCTCGGAAATGGCCTTCAAGATCGCCGGCTCCATCGCCGTGAAGAAGGCCGCCCGCTTAGCGAGCCCCGTCTTGCTCGAGCCCATCATGGCCGTCGAGGTCGTGACCCCCGAGGACTACATGGGCGACGTCATTGGCGACCTCAGTAGTCGTCGAGGCCGCGTGGAAGGTATGGAACAGAAGGGCAATAGTCAAGCGATTCGGGCCCTTGTGCCACTAGCCGACATGTTCGGCTACGCTACTGACCTGCGTTCTCGTACCCAAGGGCGCGCGACGTACACCATGCAGTTCAGTAATTACGCGGAAGTACCCGACTCGATCTCGAAGGAGATCGTGGCCAAGGCCACTGGCGCGTAAAAGCTGGGTGACCAGCGAATACAAGGTCCAAACCGTAGTCGGGGCGGGCCGAAACAAACAAGACGTCTTCAAACGAAGCCGTCGTTATAGAGAAAGTTAGTCCCCGACAATGGCAAAGAAGAAGTTCGAGCGCACTAAGCCGCACGTAAACGTTGGAACGATGGGTCACATCGACCACGGCAAGACCACTCTTACCGCGGCGATCACCAAGGTCCTCTCCACGCGCCTCCCCGGAACCGCCTTCACCCCGTTCGACCAGATCGACAAGGCCCCCGAAGAGAAGCAGCGCGGTATCACAATTTCTATTGCCCACGTTGAGTACGAGACGGCTAATCGTCACTACGCCCACGTGGACATGCCCGGCCACGCCGACTACGTCAAGAACATGATCACCGGCGCCGCCCAGGTCGACGGGGCCATCCTCGTC
>JANXXO010000033.1 GCA_025350565.1 Acidimicrobiaceae bacterium | reverse complement strand
ACCGTGGAACTGGCGTAGACCGTCGTGCCGACGCCGGTGTAGGTGTAGGTGGCCGCCGTTACGGTTGCCTTGTCCGTGGGCTGCAGTCCTTGCACCACGCTCGTGATGGTGACCGGCTGACCAACGGTGAAAAAGGCGTTCTTCGCCGAGACGGTAAGGACGCCCGGGGTGACACTCACGGAGTGTGCGCCCACGGCTGACGTGAAGTAATCCGTGGCGTTGCCCACAGCGGTGATGGTGGCGAAGTAGGAATCGCCCGCGGTAAGTCCGGTGATGGTTTCGGTGCCCGAGGTGTTACCGATGACTTCTTTCACGACCGCCTTGGTGGACGCGAGGTAGACAATGACGTCGCTGTATTTGGCGTTGGGATTCGGCGCGAACGACACAATGATCGACGTGGGTGACACCAGCGCGATGTTGGGGGCGACCGGCGTGGCCAAGGTCTCGGTGACGGTGATCGATGGCGACTTCGCCAGTTGCGTCTCGGTACCGCCGGCGGTCGACTTTTCGTAGCTGACCCAGGTCGCTGGTCCGACGGTCATGGTGGCGGTGGCCCCGGGTCCCTTCAGTGCTTTTGAGCCGTAGGTGATGGTGAGTGTCTTGCCGGCGGCGAGGTTGACGCCGAGGTCAATGATGGTTTGACCGTCGAGGGAGAGTGTGCCGGTGGTCACGGTGGTGTAGCCAGCCGACGTGCCCGTTGTCGACGGCGTCGACCAACCGGCCGGTACCGCGAGATGCACCCCACCAGAGGTGACGCCACCGGACGCGGCGGTGTAGGTAAACGTGATGGTGTGGCCAGTTGACCCGTAGGAAACGGACGACGTCGAGGTGGTCATGGTGCCGGTTCCATTCGCGGCGGCGGCGCTCGCCGGGCCGGCAAGGCCGACCAGAGCGCCCGATGCCACGAGCACCACGGGCACGGTGCTGCGGCCAAGGAACCGCAGAAACTTCACATGGTTCTCAAATATCTTCATCGGACGACCTCCATACTGTTGGACCGACGACCACCTCGGTCTCCGGTTACTGCCGATTCTTTGTCCCGTGGTTCTCGATTTGTCGGCCCGACACAGCGACCGGTTGGAGCCTGTTGCACGGCCCAGGAATTCGTAAGAGTGAGCGATGTCACGGGCCTTGTTTTCGTTTGGTGGTGTTACGAACACCCGCGGATTCCTCGTGATTGAAGGAAAACCCAGCCTAAGAGGGCTGTCAGCGATTTACTCCTCGCCCCAGTCGACTTTAAGAGTCCTCACAATGTCTAAGGGGAAATGAACGCTCGCACTATGACCAGACACCCCAAACGAACGTTTGGGGTGTCTGGTCAATGCTCATCTCGTGGGCAGTTATACCGCCCGCTTCGTGGGGTCGGTTTCGTTCGTTAGGCGCCGGCGTGCACCACGTTGGTTCCTGAGCCGATTTCTTGGGGAGTGCGAATGACGACGGCCGACACCAAGAAACCGAGGGCGGCAATGAGGGCGCCGACTTGGAAGGCGGTGGTGTAGCCGTGCGTCGTGGCGATAGCCCTCAGGGTGAAATGCCCACTCGACGTTGCTCCCAACGCGTGCAGTTTGGCGTTGGTCGCGCTGATGGCAATCGTTGAAAGGATCGCCAGACCCAACGCGCCGCCCACCTGCTGGGTGGTGTTGAGAAGGGCCGACGCGAGACCGGCTTCGTCCGGTCGTACGCCCGATACGGCGGCCAAGGTCAACGGTACGAAGGAGGTGCCCATGCCGAGCGACACAATCAAGAGCGGCACGAGGATGGAACCGTATCCGCTGTGCACGGTGAGTCGAGTCAAGAGTTCGAGTCCCGCGAAGGCGGCGGCCGGTCCGAAGAGCAGTGGAAAGCGGATACCGATTTTCCCGATGAGACGCGAGGTGATGACCGCGGCACTCATGAGTCCGATGGTCATGGGCAAGAAGCCGAAGCCAGTCTTCAGGGCGCTCCACCCGAGGATGTTCTGAAGAAACTGCGTGAGGAAATAGAACATCGAGAACATCGCGGTTCCGATGCACAACATCATGGCGTAGACACCCGAACGATTGCGATCCTTGAAGATCGAGAGAGGCATCAAGGCGCCCACCGTTCGCGTTTCCACCAGTACGAAGGTCGCGAGTAACACCACGGCCAGTCCAAGTGGAAGGAGCGTGCTGGTCGCTGTCCAACTGTGGCTCGCGGCGTTGGAGAGCCCGTAGACCAGCGAGAGCATGCCACCGGTGGCCGTGACGGCCCCCGGCACGTCGAGGTGCCCGGTCGTGGTCGCCGATTCATTGAGGGCCCGAGGCGTCAGAAAGAGAATGAGCGCGGCAATCGGCACGTTGACGAAGAAGACCCATCGCCACGACACCAGATCGACGAGAAGGCCACCGAGCAGTAGTCCCGCGGCACCACCACCTCCGGCCATGGCCGCGTAGACACCCATGGCGCGATTGCGGTGCGGACCTTCGGGAAAGTTAGTGGCGATTAACGAAAGGGCCGTCGGTGCCGCGATGGCGCCGCCAATACCCTGCGCCGCTCTCGTGAGGATCAACCACAACTCGTTAGTGGCGAAACCACCGAGCAGCGACGACAAGGCGAATATGGCGATGCCGATCATGAACATCCGTCGCTTGCCGAAGAGATCGCCCATCCGACCACCAAAGAGCAACAATCCACCGAAGGTCAGCGCGTACGCCGTGACCAGCCACTCCAAATTGTCAACCGAGAAGTTGAGCGCTTTGTGGATGGTCGGCAGAGCGACGTTCACGATCGTCGCGTCGAGCACAATCATGAGCTGAGCGCCCGCGATGACCGCGAGCGCCAGACCGAGGTGCTTACCTTCGGTGTTACTGCCCGTCAGTTCGGGCGCATCTACTTTTGACATGGGGTTTCCTTACTGGAGGTGGCTGGGGCTAGGAGGCGGTGGCGAGGGGGAGGATGACGTCGTGCACGACCTGGGCCGTGAAGTCGGCGTCGGGGAGTTCACCGGACACGAGGACGTGTTGAATCATGAGGGCGGGGAACAACGAGACCAAAAGGTCGAGGTTGCGATCCGGTGATACCTCGCCGCGCGACACCGCGCGCTCGAACACGGCGCGCATGACGGCGGTGCGAGGATTGATCATGCGTTCGCGAAATACTTGACGCAGTTCGTCGTCGTGGGCGAGCGCCGTGATGATACCCAACATGAGGTTCGAGTCGAAGCGACTCTCCTTGCTGCAGGCGCCCTCGCTGATGGCCGCGAGGTCGCCCTCGAGCGAGCCGGTGTCCACGCTGTGCGGCTCACCCTTTGAACAGTTAAGCGCGTCGACCACCAACGACGCCTTTCCGGGCCAGCGGCGATAGATCGTTGCCTTACTGGCGTGGGCCCGCGCGGCGATGGCGTCCATAGTGAGGCGGTCGTAACCAATCTCAGAAAGGAGATCGAGGGCGGCGTCACGAATGGCGACGTCCCGACTCGAGTCAAGGGTGTGGCCTTGGTGGCGAACGCCGTGACCGGACTGCATGCCTAAACGTCGGTCAACGGTCTTTGTATGCCCCATGGCGTTCCTTTTCAAAATCACAACGGTACTGTACGGTATCGTACATGTATGGAATTATCTTCATTCAGTACTTCGGGTATAGAACTAAAAACCCTTGTAAAAGAGTATTTTCAGGTGGATGGACTCCCGAGAGCCTTGGGTGTCACACTCAGGTGTCACCACCGCCGCACCTTGTCTTCACCGAACTGGTGGGGAACTACAACGCCAATCGTGACGGTGCCAACTATTTACTTCGCGCGAATCTTGTTGTTGCGCGCCTCGTGGGTTAACTCGACTAGTCCAAGCTCTTCGAGCAGCGGGGGCAGATACATGCCGAATCGCCCGCGGTAACCCTTGCGCAGCCCGTACCATCCCTTCACCGGGTTCGCGGACGAGCGCCCCCACGCTTCGACCGTGTCGTTGGCCGCCGACTTGTTTTCGTCAGCGGCGCCGAGCGCAATCCACTCGCCTTGCTCGACTAGCCACGAATGGAGGTCATCGACGGCCGACAGATGATATTTCAACGTGGTGGTGCCAACGACGCAGACCAATGCCGGTGGATCGCTCTCGCTGTCTCGGTACATCTGGTATTTCGATGAACCCGGGGGAGTCGTCAGATCCCACGGATCGGCCTTGGTGCCCTTCGCCATTCGTTGCTCCTTCGTTAGGCGATTGCGGAATCTATTTGGTGAGGCGACGTCGAAGTTCTGCCACGCCGTCGCCCTAGAGCGAATTGAGCGTGCCCGTTCGCGTCGCCGTGGCCATCAGGAGATCGATCAACTTTCCCTCGACCTGCGGTCCCGAGCCGTGGGACCACGTCGCGTCGGTGGCTCGCAAGTGAAGTCCGGCGATGGCCTTCTTCGCAGGCACCGGAAAGTTGGCGCGTTTGAACTTGTCGAGACAGGCAATCTTGGCTTCCGATGACGTGTCGTCGGCAATGCCCAAGGCCGCGCGGATGTCGGTGCCGTGCACCACGACCTCGCCCAGCATGGCCACCGCCGCCGCGGGTGGTTTATTCGTGGTGGTCGTGCGCGCTCGGATGCGACCAATGATTTCGTCGGTGGGAAGCGTCCCCGAGGCGTGCGCCTGACGGTCCATCATCGTGTTGAAACGAAACCCGCTGGCCATCACGCCGCCCACGAACTTCGGACCGGTCTGCTCGCTGGCGTTCATGATGTGCGCCGCAACCAATTTCACCGTCCACGGCCCGCAAAGAGACGGTGCGGCCCGCTGCTCGGGTGTCAATTGCGCGAGCATGTCCGATGATCGGGCGCGTTCGGAGTGAATCATTGCCCATACTGCGTTCGTGTCCACGATCGGCGCACTCTCGTTAGGCGCGCGACTGCACGGCCGTGGCTTCGTCCGTCAGCTGCTCGAGGAATCGTGTCCAGCCCTTGCGGTGATCGCTCACCGCGTCCTCGGGCAGTCCGCTGTGGACGAGACGCACTCGCGTGACATTCCCGTCGGGCGTGAGCGTGATAGCCACCTTTGTGGATCCGGCCGGAATCGGGTGGTCGGGTTGATCCCACCCGAAAGTGAAGACAATCTTCTCGTTGGTAATCACCTCGATGAACTCACCCCGCGAAGGATGGGCGTCGAGTACGAGGATCTTGTAGATCCCGCCCGGGCGGGGATCCAGCTCCGCGTTGGTGCCCCACCACGCCTGTTGTTCTGGATCGGTGAGCAACGCAAAGATGGTGGATGGTTCGGCCGCGATGACGACCTCTTGCACAAGTTCAGCCATTATTTCTTCCTCTTCTCGGCCGCTTCCGCAGCCGTCTTTAGACGGTCCAGCCCACCAGACCAGTACTGATCCAGAAAGATCCGCAACCGAGCCATTTCCTCATCGTTCACGCGGTACAGACGGCGATTCCCATCTCGACGCTCGCGAACGAGATTGGCACTTCGAAGTACGCCCAGATGCTGGGAGATGGCGGACCGGCTGACATCACTGAAGTGCGAGGCAATGTCGGTCGCCGGGAGTTCCGAAAGGGACACCAGACGAAGGATCTCGCGTCGCCGGGGATCGGCAATGGCCTTTAGGGCGATGTCCATCATTGGAGTGTAAGCGAATGCTTACGTAAGAAGCAACTGAAATTAGAAAGAATCGGGTGACGAGTTCACTCGTAGATGAGGCAGCCGTCGTCGAGGTCGACCAGAGGCAGTTCGTCTCGTTCGGCCCAGTAGTCCTGCGTGTGACGCCACGCTGGATCGTCCAGTCGTTTGGGCATCAAGTGCAGTGATCGCAGCAAGTAGTTGGGATTGAAGTACTCGGTGTCGATCCAGTCGAGCATGACCTCGTCGCGTTCGTGCGCGCGCAGTCGGGGCGTCACGCTCGCCACGCCCAGCTCATCCATGTGGCGCAATAGGCGACAGACGAAGTCGCTGACGATGTCGACGCGAAGTGTCCAACTCGCTCGGAAGTAGCCAAAGACCCACACCAGATTCGGGACGCCGGTGAACATCATGCCCCGGTACGTCACGGTGGAGGCGAAGTCAAGTGGCTCGCCGTCGATGGAGAACGAGATGTCGCCGAGCACGCTCAAGTGGAAGCCGGTCGCCGTCACAATGATGTCGGCCGTGAGTTCTTCTCCGGACTTCAACCTGACACCTTCGGAGGTGAACGTCTCTATCTCATCAGTCACGATGCTGGCCTGACCAGAGCTGATGGCCTTGAAGAGGTCGCCGTCGGGAAGAAAGGCAATCCGTTGTCGCCACGGCATATAACTGGGCGTGAAGTGTTTGTCGACGTCAAAGCCGGTCGGGAGAGCGGCTCGCACGAGATCGATGAGCGCGTCCTTCGTGAACTGCGGCTCTTCCGTTGACAACTGCGTCAGCGCGCGAAGATTGAAGAGGTTCTCGCGTCGCACGATGTCGTGGACCCACTCTTCGGGAACCTCCAATTCGCGGAGGTGATCGGCCAGGAGGTTGCGATTCTCGCCGGTGAAGTAGTACGTCGGAGAACGTTGCAACACGGTCACGTGAGCCACCTCGTCGGCAATCGCTGGCACCAGCGTGGCCGAGGTGGCGCCGGAACCAATGACGATGACTTCCTTGTCGCGGTAGTCGAGGTCCTGGGGCCACGCCTGGGGATGGACGATCTCACCTTCATATTCATCCATGCCGGGCCACTCGGGGGTGTAGCCCTCCGCGTGGCGGTAGTAGCCCTGGCACATCCAGAGAAAGTTTGCGTAGATCTTCACTTCATCGCCCGAGTCTTTGCGGGTGGCCGTGACGGTCCAGCGCCGGTCGGTAGTCGACCACGAGGCGGCGTCGATGTGGTGGCCGTAGCGAAAATGGGGCCCGAAATTGTTTTCATCAATTACGTCGCTCAAGTACTTCTGAATCTCGGCCGCCGTCGCGATGGGCGCACTGGTCCAAGGTTTAAAGCGGTACCCGAAAGTGTAGAGATCACTGTCGGAGCGGATACCCGGATAGCGATGCGTGTGCCACGTACCGCCGAAAGTGTCCATTGCTTCGAGCAGTACGTAACTGCGCTCGGGACTTTGGCTCTTTAAGTGATAGGCCGACCCGATGCCTGAGATGCCGGCGCCCACGATGACGACGTCGAACTGTTCGATCGTTTCGTCAGGTGCGAGTTCCTCTTCGATTAACGCGCTCACAATGTCTCCCCGACGAACGGTTCCGCGACCCCACAACGAACCTTCTTCATTTGGAGGATAGACGCCCTCGGGTCTTTGGATGAACGAGGCCCGGACGTGCCCCGACAGAAACCTCACTGCATTGGGCGCTCGGGTTACTGTCGAGGGTCAGTGCATGACGTGGAGGTCGCAATGAAAGCAGCGGTGTACTACGAGAACGGTGGACCCAGCGTCTTTCGCTACGAAGAGGTCGCTGACCCCGAGCACGGACCGGGTGAGATGCTCGTGCAGGTCGAAGTGGTGAGTATCGAAGGGGGCGACACCCTTAATCGCCTGGGCGGCCCGCTCGTCACGGTTCCTCATATCGTGGGATACCAAAACGCCGGGACGGTCGTGAGTGTCGGGTCGGAGGTCTCGGGATTCGCCGTCGGCGACCGAGTCGTCTCGTTGGCCTTTCACGGTTCCCACGCCGAACGACGGGTGGCCCATCCGCTCACGACGTGGGTCCTCCCCGACGAGGTCTCAACCGAGGTCGGCGCCTGCGTCCCCGTGGCCTACGGCACCGCCCACGACGGGCTGCACGAGTTTGGCCAACTGCGAGAGGGCGAAGTGGCCCTTATTCACGCCGGCGCGGGTGGCGTGGGGCTCGCGGCCATTCAGATCGCCAAGCAAGCAGGCGCGCGCGTCATGGCCACGGCGTCGAGCGACGAACGTCTCGAACGATTACGCGAGTTCGGATTGGACGACGGCATCAACTATCTCGAAAACGACTTCGTCACCGAAGTACGCGCGCTGACGAAGAATCGTGGCGCCGACGTGATTCTCGACTCCGTCGGTGGTTCAAATTTGCAAAAGAGCCTCGGCGCATTGGCCTACCGGGGTCGCTGCGTGACCTTCGGCAACGCCGGACGAGAAGAGCCACTGCAACTCGATACTTCGGGACTCGGCACGCAGAATCAGTCGCTGATTGGTTACTTCCTCGGACCAGAGCTCTTCGTCGGCAGTCGCGCGCACGCCATGATCTCGACGATATTGGACGACGTCGCGTGCGGAACGCTCCGCGTCGTCATCGATAAGCGCTTCGCGCTCGCTGAGGCCGAAGAGGCGCACGCCTACATTGAAAGCCGTCAGGCGTTCGGGCGCGTCGTACTCATTCCGTAGCGGTCCCGCGGTGCAGAGCGTTACGCGCTCGGTGACTCGTCAGCGCTCAGTTCGCCGTGTTCGGACTCGTATTCCTTGATGGCCTCGACGTACTTCTCGATGTCGCTTTCGACCGTCGACGGAGCGCGATTCTGGGTCTGCAGATAGGCCGCTAAGCCCAACTGGCGCAACACGCTGTCGGCACCGCGCTTGGCCTGCACTTCGCCAACCTTGGCCTGGCCCTTGGCGGCTGCGTCTTTGGCGACCGCCGTCGCGGCGGCCGCCGACTCCTTCACCTTGTCCATGAATCCCATGAAATCTCCTTCGTACTCGTTTGTTCAAGGATACCTCGGTGCTGCGCTACTGTGTCCAGACGTCGGGGTCCGCTGGACGGCGTTGCCCGTCGTAGCATTGGTGAATGGGCCGCGAGCGATGGTTCGTCCCACTCACGAGTGTTGACGCGGCGCCACCACAGAAAGTGCGTTTCATGAGTGTTCCAAGTGCCTCCTATTCCGTGACGATGCGAGTGTCGCTCGACAGCCACTCCCAAATTGGCGCCGTGACGACGGCCGTCGGCGACGCCGGGGGAGCGGTGACCGCGCTCGACGTGGTGGACCCGAATACCGGCGCCATGACGATTGACCTCACCTGCAATGCCGTTGACGAGGGCCACTCCGAACTGTTGCGCGCGGCCGTCGAAGTGGTCGACGGCGCTCGCGTCATCGCCATGAGTGACCGGACTTTCCTTATGCACTTGGGCGGCACGATTTCGGTCGAACCGAAAGTGCCCCTCAAAACGCGCGACGATCTCTCCATGGCGTACACCCCGGGCGTGGCGCGAATCTCGATGGCTATCGCGAAGGATCCCTCGGCGGCGAGGAAGTTGACGATCAAGCGCAACACCGTCGCGGTCGTCACCGACGGATCGGCCGTCCTCGGGCTCGGCAACATCGGACCGGAGGCGGCGCTACCGGTCATGGAAGGTAAGGCCCTGCTCTTCAAACGCTTCGCCGGTATCGACGCATGGCCGGTCTGTCTCGCCACCCAAGACGTCGACGAAATCGTGCGCATCGTGCAATGCATTGCGCCCGTCTATGGCGGCATCAACCTAGAAGACATCTCGGCGCCTCGCTGCTTCGAGATCGAACGACGACTGAGGGACCTGTTGGACATCCCGGTCTTCCACGACGATCAGCACGGCACCGCCATCGTGGTCTTTGCGGCGTTGCGCAACGCGCTTCGCGTGGTCGGCAAAGAGATGAAGGACGTTCGCGTGGTGGTGTTGGGCGTGGGCGCCGCCGGCGTGGCCATCAGTAAGTTGTTGCTGAAAGAGGGTGTGGGCGACATCATTGGCGTGAACCGCAAGGGCGTCATCTCACCGGACGACGAAGCGCTCGACAGCGATCGACGGTGGCTGGCGGCGAACACGAATAAGGGTAAATGCACCGGCGCGCTCGATAACGCACTTCGCGGCTCCGACGTCTTCATTGGTGTGTCCGGTCCCAACCTGGTGAGCGAAGAGCAGATCAAGTTAATGGCACCGAACTCCATAGTTTTCGCCCTAGCCAACCCCGACCCCGAAATCGATCCCGTCATTGCGCGCCGCTACGCGGCGGTCGTGGCGACCGGTCGAAGTGACGAGCCGAATCAGATCAATAATGTCCTCGCCTTCCCGGGCATCTTTCGCGGCATGCTCAATGCGGGCGCCAAGCAGGTCACCGAGGAGATCGAGATCGCCGCCGGTTGCGCTATCGCCGACGTGGTGACCGCGGGCGAACTGTCGCCCGACTACATCGTGCCGACGGTCTTTAACGCTCTGGTGGTGACCGCCGTCACCAACGCAGTGGAACGGCTGGTTCTACAAACGCAGCGCTGACGCCGCGAGGCCGGCGCCGCTCGTCCGTAGGCTTGGGCCAATGCTCGCTCGCTGGACTCGCACGGTGATCCGTTTTCGCGCGCTGGTTATCGCCCTTTGGATTGTGGTCGTCGTGCTTGGCCTCGTTGCGGCGACCCGGTTGCCGAATCTCTTGACGACTTCATTGGTCGTGCCCGGTTCAGGCTCGGCGAAGGCCAACGCCGTACTGGCCAAGCAGTTCGGCGAGAACGTAGAAGGGACCTTCACCGTGGTCGTCCCGTTTCGAGGATCCAGCGCGAGTGTGATAGCGCAGCGCGAGCGCGACATCGCCGTGGCGGCGGACACGGTGCCCTCGGGCCACGTCATTGAAGAGAGGGCCATCGGTGGCGTACTCTACGCCGAGGTAGGCACCTCGCTCAACCTCGTGCACGCCTCTGACCAGACCGACCATCTTCGTGCGTCGCTTCGATCGACCGGTCTCGTGGGGGCGTTGGTGACGGGGGCCCCGGCGATCAATCACGACATCGCCCCGGTGCTCGGCCACGACTTACGGCGGGGCCAGCTCCTGGCCGTGGCGCTGGCGTTGCTCTTACTCGTCGTCATGCTCGGACTCTGCTGGGCGGTCCTCGTGCCCTTCGTCGTCGCCGGGGTCACCTCGTGTGCCGCACTCTTCGTGGTCTACGTGCTCGCGCACCACTTTTTGATGGTGCTCTACATACCCAACGTCATTGAACTCATTGGCTTGGGGCTGGCCATCGACTACTCGCTGTTGATGGTGCACCGCTTTCGCTTCGAGCTCGCCGATCCCGCGGTGAGCGTCGAGGAGGCGATTGTGCGCACCATGGCCACGGCGGGACGCACCATCGTGTTGTCGGGCATTACCGTGGCCATCGGGGTCGCGACCTTGCTCCTCGTACCGGTCCCGTTCGTTCGTTCCCTCGGCGCCGCCGGGGTGGTCGTGCCGGTGGTGGCCGTCGCGGCCGCCGTGACGTTGCAGCCCGCACTGTTCTCGTACCTCGGTCGCCGCGGGGTGGTCTCGTTTGGCCCTCCCGGACTCTTTGCCCGCCAAGGCCCGCACGGATCGCGGTGGGAACGAATTACGCGCACCGTGATGCGTCGACCGATGGTCGTGGCGAGCGCCGCGGTGGCGCTGCTCGCTCTCGGCGCCACGTCGATCTTCTGGCTGCAGTTGACGCCGGGGTCCGTCGTGGCGGTGCCCCACGACCTCGCGTCGACGAAGGCCCTCACCCTCATCACCGACCGCATCGGTCCGGGGCTGATCACTCCCAACGAGATTGTCCTCGACTTCGGCGCGACCCACCTCGCCAACACTGCGCCCTACGCAGCCGACCGGTTACGACTCGCCAAGTCCATTTTGCGCGACGCCGAGGTCTTCGCCGTGGCCATCGACTCGAAACCACCGTTCGTGGACTCGTCGGGTCGTTATGAGCAGATCCTTGTCCTGGGCCGCCACGAATTCGGGGCCGAGGCGTCTCAGGCCTTCGTGCGCGAACTACGCGACGACTACCTGGCGCACACAGCCTTTCCCTCGTCCACCACAATCTATTTGGGCGGTGCATCGGCGCAGGGCGTGGATTTCCTGGGCTCGGTGTACGGCGCCTTTCCCTGGCTCGTGGCCCTGGCCTTGGCCTTGGCCTACCTGATCCTTGTGCGGGCCTTTCGTTCGCTGTTCCTGCCGTTGCTGGCTGTATTGATGGACCTCATCTCGGTCGCCGTGGCCTACGGACTCCTGGTGGTGGTGTTCCGTTTTGGCGTCGGTTCATCGATCCTCGGTACCTACCACGTGAGCCAAATCGAAGGGTGGGTGCCGATCTTCCTCTTCGCCACGCTCTTCGGACTTTCCATGGACTACGAGGTCTTCATCGTGTCGCGGATGCGCGAAGCCCGCGACGCGGGCATGAGTTCGCGCGACGCCATCGTGGCCGGCCTCGCCACGACCGGCGGAGTCGTGTCGGGCGCCGCGATCATCATGGTTGCGGCACTCAGTGGGCTGATCGTTGGTCACGTCGCCGGTCTGCAAGAACTGGGCGTGGGCCTCGGCGCGGGGGTGCTGGTCGACGCGACCATCGTTCGCGGGCTGTTGTTGCCGAGCGTGATGTCGCTGCTCGGTGAGTGGAATTGGTGGCTGCCGTCGCGGCGGTAGAGCAACCCCATCGCTCGCACAACACCGACGCCTCGAACCGGATGCTGTCCCGTTCGAGGCGTTGGTGTCGATGTCGCTACGCGGCGACGAAGGAACTACTTGACTTTGAGAGCGCCCGAAAGCGTCGCGCTAAAGGAGTCGGACTCGTTCGAACCCGCGGTAGTTGACTTGATCGAGAACGTGCCGAGCACCTTCAAGGTCCCCGTCGCGCCGGCGAACTTGCCCGTGCCACTCGTCACGACCGCGCTGCCGCTGACGGTGACGGTGGTCGGTGCGGCCGAATCAGCGGCGCAGCCCTTGCTGGCGGTCGTCAGCTTGAGGTGCAGCGTGTTGCCACCACCCGTTAAGACGCCCACGCCGTTAATTGGGTCACAGCTGGCCGACGGACTGGCGGCGCCCGTGCCGGACACCGCCGCGAAACCGAGGTCGGCGCCAGATCCGGTACCCGACAGCGAGGTCACCTTGACGGCACTCGAACTCCAGAGCATGGCAATGGTGCCTCGGTAAGTCCCCGAAAAGGCCACGGTCTTGGCCGTGGCCGGCTTCTTGGTCGTCCAGCCCTTGGGGCAGAGCGGCTTCACGGCGACTACGCGCTTGACGGCCGTTCCCTTGTAGCAAAGAATGGTCTTCTTGGCCGCGACCTTGGCGCTCAGTGCGACCTGATGCGTCGACGCCGACGTCGTGGCGGCGCTCGCGCCCAGCGATGAGGACATTCCGACCAGGGTCACTAGAGCGACCACCCCCGCAACGCCTGTGAACTTAAGTGACTTCATGTCTCCACCTCTCGGGAGTGATTTCTTATTCGCTCCTTATCCAGTCTCGCGTCGAGGTGGCCAACGGCCGTAGGGCCAAAGGTCATTGAAACCCTTTGATTTATTGGGTCTTAAGTCCCTAGTGGCCGTAGGGGCGGCTAGCGTTGGCGGACCATGAAGCTGAGCCACGCGATACCGGTCACGCCGTGGCGCGCAAAATCGACCTGGGCGATTCGACCAAGAATGGTGGCGCCACTGGTGGGGGGATTGGCGGCGTTCGGATTCGGTGAAGGTCTGCTCGTCCAGTCCCAGTGGGGAGCGACGCCGTGGACGGTCTTCGCCCAAGGCATCGCCAAACACCTGTCTATCTCGCTGGGTTGGGCGACGGCCCTGGTCAGCTGCTTCGTCCTACTGCTGTGGATCCCGCTGCGCGAGCGACCGGGACTGGGGACCATGGCCAACCTGGTGATCATCGCCACGATGCTCGACGTCACGACGTTCACGGTGGCCGTTGCCCACAACGACGTGCTGAAGACTATTTATATGGTCGCGGGCGTGCTCTGTATTGGCATGGGGAGCGCCTTGTATCTGACCTGTGGGTTGGGACCGGGTCCCCGTGACGGGCTGATGACCGGTTTGCATCGACACTCGCACGTGAGCGTGGTCTATATCCGTCTCAGCATTGAGGTAGCCGTGTTAGTGAGCGGTTGGTTGCTCGGCGGGACCGTGGGCTTCGCGACGGCCTTTTTCGCGGGCACCATTGGCTACAGTATCGGGGCCAGCTTGCAGTTGGTGGAGCGAACGCTGCAGTGGGTCGAGGCGTGATCAGCGGCAGCCAACTGGCCGAGTTCTTCATCGCCTCGATCACCATCATCATGGTGCCCGGGCCGAGCGTGCTCTTTACGCTGGCCCGCGGCGTCGCGTGGGGACGAGCCGTTGCGGTCTTGACGGTCCTCGGGAACTCCATCGGCACCTTGGTGCTCTCGGTAGTGGTGGCCGTGGGCCTCGGGCCGTTCCTGAGTCACTCCAAGGCCTTTTCCGTCAGCTTGCAGTTGGCCGGAGGGCTTTACCTCTTGTGGCTCGGTATTGGCGCGCTGCGCCACCGACACGCGCACGCCGAAGCCATGACCAAGCGCGAGGCGTATCGCCCCTCCAATTTCTCCATCGTGCGCCAGGGATTTACCGTCGGCGTCCTCAACCCCAAGTCGCTGGTGTTCTTCGCCGCCGTGTTTCCCCACTTCGTCGACCGCACCAAGGGTCAGGTCACGGTGCAACTGCTCATCTTCGGAGTCATCTTTAGCGTGATGGCCTTTCTCAGTGATGGCACGTGGGGGATGATCGCCGGGACCGCGCGCGAATGGCTTTCGAACTCGCCCCAGCGTTTGGTGGGGCTGCGAACCGTCGGGGCGTGCGTGATGATGACGCTGGGCGTGCTCATTATGGTGGGCGCCGTTACTTCGTAACGTCACAGCTCATCGGTACCTTGGTGCCATGGGCAACGTACACGTCACCGGACCAGGTAAGTGGGTTCGTTCGACGGTTGGTTCCTTCGTGGCCAACCTGCCCGAGATGCTGGGCGCAATGGCCGTCGATCGTCGCTGCCTGGTGGCGATTGCCGAGTTCGACGACGGACGTTACGTGCAGTTCTGGCTCGACCCCGACGGCCAAGTCGTGAGCGAAGTGATCTCCAACCGCAATATTGGTGAGGCCGTGGCGCTCTCCTCCGACGACGAACACATGTTGCGCGCCGCCGGTTGGCTCGAGCCCTACGACACGAGTCCCAATTGGCAGTTTCGAAGTCACGACGTCACGGGACTCATGAAGGCCGTCGCCATGGTGGCGAGCGCCGTCTACGACGTGTTGGGCGAAGAACCGCGCAACGTCGTGTCCCTGCAGACCTGGGCCGTACGTCACGGACCGGCCTCGACGACCGATCAAGAGCGCCAGGAGTCGCGCGTGTTCTACCAAGACGAGCTCCGTTCGCTCGAGCGCCGCGTAGAGGGTTGGTCGTAGCGGTGTTCGCCGCTTGAGTCAACTTCCTACACTCGTGAGAGCGATGGAGAGATCATGAGTATGCACGGAGGAGGCGGCGGCGGAATGCGCTCCATGCGCAGGGACCGAACGATTCTGGAGCACCGCATCAAAAAAGGCACCTTGCCCCGGATGCTGAAGTTCGCCACCCAGTACCGAACCATGCTGATAATTTTTCTCACGGCCGTCGTCCTCGACGCCATCGTGAGCTCCATCTCGCCGCTCATCCTTCGCGAAATCATTGACAAAGGCATCTACGGTCACCATCACCTCTCGCACCGTGAGCACCTCATCATTGGCCTCTCTCTGCTCACCGCGGGATTGGCCATCTTCGAAGCACTGTTATCACTGGCCCAGCGACGTATTTCGGCCGTCATTGGCGAGGGGCTTATCTACGACCTGCGCGCCAAAGTCTTTGGTCATATCCAGGAGATGCCCATTGCCTTCTTCTCGAGAACCCAAACCGGCGCCTTGATCAGTCGATTGAACAACGACGTCATCGGCGCTCAGCAGGCCTTCACCGATCTCTTCAGCAACGTGGTCGGCAACGTCATCTTGACGGCCATCGTCATCGGCACGATGTTCGTGCTCAGTTGGCAGGTGACCATCGTCGCGCTCATCTTGGTGCCAATCTTCCTCATTCCCGCGCGCCGAGTGGGGCGAAAACTCGGCACCTTGTTTCAACGAGGGATGGAACTAAACGCCGAGATGAACATGGTGATGACCGAACGCTTCAACGTCTCGGGCGCCATGCTCGTGAAACTCTTCGGTCGACCCCAGGACGAACTCAGCTATTTCGAAGGTCGCGCCGGTCAAGTCCGCGACATTGGCATCCGCCAATCGACCTATCAACGCTTCTTCTTCATCGCTCTGTCGTTGACGGCCTCGTTGGCGACGGCTTTCGCCTACGGTTTCGGTGGAGTCGCGGCGGTGCGCGGCACCTTGATGGTCGGGACCGTGGTCGCCCTTACGTTGTACCTGGCGCGCCTTTACGGACCGCTCACGGCGCTGTCCAACTTGAACATTGACTACATGTCGGCCATGGTCAGCTTTGAACGCCTCTTCGAAGTCCTCGACCTCAAGCCGATGATCCAAGAGAGTCCGCACGCCGTCGTGATTCCCGATGGACCGGCCGATTTGATCTTCGATCACGTTGACTTCTCCTATCCCGGGGCCGAGGAAGTGTCCCTGGCCTCACTCGAAGCGGTGGCGCGCCTCGACGACACTCCGCGTACCGACGTCCTGCACGACGTGTCGTTTCGCGTGGCGCCAGGCACGGTGACCGCCTTGGTCGGTCACAGTGGGGCCGGCAAGACGACCCTTTCGATGTTGGTGTCGCGCCTCTACGACGCCGACCGAGGTTCCGTCACCATCAACGGGATTGACGTGCGCGAGGCGACGACGGCCTCGCTTAACGCCATGGTGGGCGTGGTCACCCAGGACCCGCATCTTTTCCACGACACACTGCGCGCCAATTTGATTTTCGCCAAGCCCGAGGCGACCGACGAGGAGATTGCCGTGGCGTTGCGCTCGGCCCAAATCTGGGACTTGGTGGCCTCGTTGCCCCTTGGTCTGGCGACCGTGGTCGGCGAACGGGGTTACCGACTCTCGGGCGGCGAAAAACAGCGCGTGGCGTTGGCCCGACTCTTGTTAAAGGCGCCGCGACTGGTGGTGTTGGACGAGGCCACGGCACACCTCGACGCCGAGAGCGAAGCGGCCGTGCAGCGCGCCCTCGACGAGACCATGTCGACGCGCACCTCGCTGGTCATTGCCCACCGTCTCTCCACCATCCGAAACGCCGATCAGATCCTGGTAGTGGAGAACGGCGCGATCATCCAACGCGGCAGTCACGCCGAATTATTCATTGAAGGTGGCGTCTACCGCGACCTCTACGAGACGCAGTTCGCCGGCCAAGAGCACTAGCCCATGGCGTGGAAGCCACCGTCGACGTAGACAATGGACGCCGTCGTTGCGCGCAGCAGGGGGCTGAGCAGCGCCACGGCCGTGTCGGCCACGGGACTGGAGTCATAGACGTCCCAACCGAGGGGTGCCTTCTCATTCCAGGTGTCTTCGAAGGCCGAGAAGCCGGGAATTGACTTCGCGGCCATGGTGCGGATGGGGCCAGCGGCGAGCATGTTGACGCGAATCTTGTCGGGACCGACCTCTTTGGCCAGGTAGCGACCGAGGGACTCGAGGCCCGCCTTCATGACACCCATCCAGTCGTACATGGGGTAGGCGCGCGCGGCGTCGAAGTCGAGCGCGATGACCGAAGCGCCACCAAGCGCCTCGCTCTTTTGCAGGAGCGGTCGAAAGGCGCCCACCAGGGCCGCCAGGGAGTAGGTCGAAATCTGGAGGGCCGTGGTCACGTCCTCGAAGGGCGCCGCGAACATGCCGCTACCGAGACAGGACTGGGGGGCGAAGCCAATGGCGTGCACGAGACCGTCCAGTCGACCGAAGCGTTGCTCCACTTCGACGGCGGCCGCGGCGATCTGGTCGGGCGAAGTGACGTCGAGCTCAATAATCTCTCCGACGTCCCCGAGTTTCTTCGCGACGCGCCTCGTGAGCGAGGTACCTCGTCCGGCGCCGGAGAGGGCGAGGGTGGCGCCTTCTTCGAGGGCGCGTTTGGCGATCCCGAAGGCCAAGGAGTCGTCGGTTAACACACCGGTGACGAGAATACGGTGTTCGTTCAGCAGTCCCATCTTGTTAGGTTACAAGCCGACATCTATTTATCGAGGACGACGATGACAACAGTGGGCATTCTGGGCGGTACCGGTCCGGCCGGTCGAGGCGTGGCCGCGCGACTCGCGTCGGCGAGTTACGCCGTGGTACTCGGTTCACGCGACGAGCAACGCGCTAAGGACACCGCGGCCACCATCTCGCCGCGCGGCGACGGCACAGTCGACGGCGGTACCAACGAGGACGCCGCGGCGTGCAGCGTGGTCATCGTCGCCACGCCCTGGGATTCGGCCATCGCCACCACCAGTGCGCTACGCCAACTATTGAAGGGCAAGACCGTGATCACCATGGTGAACGCGCTTACCCGCGAAGGGCGCGAGATGGTGCCGCTCTATCCCGCGCGCGGCTCCATGGCCGCCCAAATTGCCTTCGCCCTCCCGGAGAGCCGGGTAGTGGGTGCCTTCCATCACTTACCGGCCGCACAAATGGAGGACCTCGATTCGGGACTGAACGCCGACGTGTTGATCTTTTCCGACGACGACGATGCGCGACGTCAAGTGGCCGTCATGGTGGACGCCATGCTCGGGCTGCGCGCGGTAGTGGCCGGCTCAATGTCCCTCGCCAGTCCCATCGAAGCCTTTACCGCCGTGTGCATCTCGGTGAACATTCGCCATAAGGCGCACAGCTCGGTGAAGATGGCCGGGCTCTAGTCAATGCGCCTGTACGACACCGTGCGCGCGGGAGTGTTTCCACTCGACGCTGGACCCCTCGTCACGATGTACAGCTGTGGCATCACGCCCTACGACGCCGCTCACCTGGGTCACGCCTACGTGTACCTCTGTTTCGACCTGTTGCAACGCCGTCTCCGTGACGCCGGACACGAGACGCGCTGTATCCGCAACGTCACCGACGTCGACGATGACATGTTGCGCAAGGCCCGTGAGCTCGGCGTCAACTACCTGGACCTCGCGGCCCAGGAGATGGCCAAGTTCGAGCGCGACATGCAGCTGATCAATCTCCTCGCGGTCTACGGCGAACCGCGCGCCACCGGCGCCATCCCCGAGATCCTCACCATGATCGGCAAGTCCTTCGAACAGGGTCTCGCCTACGAGGTCGATGGCTCGGTCTACTTCGAGGTCTCCAAGTTCCCCCGTTTCGGTCAGGTGAGTCACGAAGACCGCACCGCCATGTTGGAGCTGGCGGCCATTCACGGCGGACGACCGGACGATCCCAATAAGCGCGACCCGCTGGACTTCGTCTTGTGGCAACCGTCCTTGGAGGACGAACCGGCCTGGGAGTCGCGCTGGGGACCGGGCCGTCCCGGCTGGCACATCGAGTGTTCGGCCATTGCCTTGCGCGACCTCGGCATCACGTTGGACGTCCACGGCGGTGGTCGCGACCTCGCCTTCCCGCACCACGAGTGTGAAGCGGCCCAGAGCGAATCGGTCACCGGCGAGAGGTTCGTTAAGCACTGGATGCACGTCGGACTGGTGGGACTGGACGGCACCAAGATGTCGAAATCACTCGGTAATCTCGTCTTCGTCCACGAGTTAGCCCAGCGCGCCGAACCAACGGCCGTGCGTCTCGCCCTGCTCGATCATCACTACCGCGAGGATTGGGAGTGGCGCGACGAACTGCTGGCCATGGCCCAGTCACGACTGGCGACGTGGCGTTCGACGCTCACCAACGGTCGACCGAGTTCGGTCCTGGAGGACGTCCGCGCGGCCCTTGACGACGACCTCAACGGTCCCGCCGCGTTGCGGGCGCTCGACGACGCCGCGCACGCGGGCTACAACGTCGCCCCGGCCGCCACCTTGTTGGGCATTAACCTTTAAGGAACGAAAGGGTTAAATGTCCGACATAGAAGACCTTCTTCCCGACGGCAGCGCGCGCAGCGTGCCCGAAGGCGCCACGGGACTCGACCTCGCGGGTGCCATTGGCAAACGACTGGCCAAGGACGCCCTGGCGGCGCAGATCAACGGCGACCTGAAGGATCTGAGCGTGGCCCTGCGCGCGGGCGACCATGTGGCCATCGTCACGCCCAGCAGCGAGCTTGGACGAGAGATCATTCGACACTCGACCTCGCACGTCTTGGCCCAAGCGGTCACGCGCCTGTGGCCCGGAGCGCACTACGCCATTGGCCCCTCCATCACCGACGGTTTCTATTACGACTTCGAACTACCCGGCGACGCGCACTTCAGTGACGGGGACCTCGAGCGCATCGACGCCGAGATGCGCTCCATTATCCGAGAAGACCAGCCCTTCACGCGTGCGGAGTTCTCATGGGCCGACGGCCTGGCCCTCTTCGCCGATCAGCCCTTCAAACTCGAGATCATCAACGCCGTCGCCAGCGGCGGTTCGGCCGAGGACCTCGACGAGGTGGACGCCAGCGTGGTTTCGACCTACGCCAACAGTCCGACCTTTCGTGACCTCTGTCGCGGTCCCCACGTGCCCACGACCTCGCGCCTCGGCCACTTCAAATTGACCCGGGTCGCCGGCGCCTACTGGCGAGGTGACGAGAAGCGACCGCAACTCCAGCGCATCTACGGCACGGCCTGGGAGAGTGAGGCGGCGCTCGAGGCGCACCTGGAGTTCTTGGTGCAGGCCGAACTTCGTGACCACCGCCGACTGGGCCAAGAGTTGGACCTCTTCTCCTTCCCGAGTGAGATCGGTCCGGGACTCGCGGTCTTTCACCCCAAAGGCGGCACCATGCGTCGCATCATGGAGGACTACTCGCGCAACCGTCACGTGCAAGGCGGCTACGAGTTCGTCAACACCCCGCACATCTCGAAGGAAGACCTGTTCCTGACGTCGGGCCACTTGCAGTGGTTCGCCGACGGCATGTACCCGCCCATGGAACTCGACGACGGCCAGAAGTACTACTTGAAGCCCATGAACTGTCCCTTCCACGTGCTGATCTTCAAGTCACGTCAACGCAGTTACCGCGAACTACCACTGCGCTTCTTCGAGTTCGGCGCCGTCTATCGCTACGAGAAGTCCGGGGTCGTGCACGGGCTCACGCGCGTGCGGGGCATGACCCAAGACGACGCCCATATTTTTTGCACCCGCGAGCAGATGGCCGGCGAGTTAGCCAGTCTGTTGACCTTCGTGCTCGACCTTCTACGCGACTTTGGCTTGGCCGACTTTTACCTCGAACTGTCCACGCGTCCCGAAGGAAAGGCGGTCGGCACCGACGCCGAATGGCACGAAGCCGAAGCGACCCTCGCTGACGTGGCGAACGCGGCCGGACTCGAACTGGTGATGGACCCCGGCGGTGGCGCCTTTTACGGCCCCAAGATCTCCGTACAGGCCCGCGACGCCATTGGACGCACCCACCAAATGTCGACCATCCAGTTGGACTTTCAGACCCCGCAGCGATTCGACGCCACCTATATCTCCGCGGACAACGCCCGGACCCAGCCGATCATGATCCACCGCGCCCTCTTCGGATCGGTGGAGCGCTTCATGGCCGTGTTGCTCGAGCACTACGCCGGCAACATGCCGACCTGGCTCAGCCCCGAACAGGTTCGCGTGCTCGGGGTGCGCAATGACCATGACGCCTACGCGACGTCGGTAGCCGAAGCGCTTCGTCGCGACGGCGTACGCGTCACCGTCGAAGAGGCCAGTGAACCCTTGGGTGCGCGAATTCGCAAAGCCAAACTGGAAAAGGTTCCCTACATTCTGGTGGTGGGGGACGACGACGTCGCGAAGGGCACGCTCGGCGTGAACCAGCGCGGCTCCAACGACCCCGAACGCGGGGTCGCCTTGGCCGAGTTCCGCCAACGACTGAACCTCGAGATTGCCGAGCACGGTTCGCCGGAGGTTACGTAGTGCCCCTCGAGCGGTTCGGCGCCGCGTGGCGCGAGAACTACGTGTCGACCGTCGCCCAGAGTCACGCCAACGGCCTCGAGTGCGTCTTTTGTCTCCTGAGTGGCGAACCGGTGGGCGAGGCCAGTGGCGTGGTGGCGACCACGGCGTTGTCCTTCGTGGTGCTCAACGCCTTTCCCTACGGCTCGGGACACATGTTGGTCCTCCCGCGTCGCCACGTGGCGGGACTGCACGAACTCTCGCTCGAGGAGTACGGCGACCTCTTCGCCATGGTCCGCCAGACCGCGGCGGCCTTGGAGCGGGCCTACGGTCCCGACGGCTTGAACATTGGGCTGAACCTCGGCCACGCCGCCGGCGCGGGGATACCCCAGCACCTGCACGCCCACGTGCTGCCGCGCTGGGAAGGCGATACCAACTTCATGACCACGATTGGCGAGACCCGAGTTTTGCCTGAATCACTGGAATCCACGTGGAAAAAGGTGCACGCCGCCCTAGAGCTCGCCGAATAATCGACTCGTTCGGTAGACTTTAGAGGAAGATCCGGAGGATCAATGCTCGACGGAAACTTTAGGAAATCGGTAGAAACGGTGACGCTGCCGACCGGTCGTTGGCTGGTGCGCATCGGCTTTTCGGCCGACGTGCTGACCTTTTCGGGACTGGTCTTCTACATCGCCACGGCCTTCATGATCGCCGTCGGTCACTTTTGGATCGCCGCGGTGCTGCTCACCTTGACGGGCTTTCACGACCTCTTCGATGGCCCGGTCGCCAAGGCCTCTAAGCGCGCCAGTCAGCGTGGCGCCTTTTTCGATTCGGTTATTGACCGCATTACCGACGCCCTGCTCTTAGGCGGTGTGGCGTACTACCTCACGGCCCATCACCACGGGCAGTTGGTCTTACTGCCCTTCGCCATTGTCACCACCACCTTCATGATCTCCTACCAGCGCTCGAAGGCCGAGAGTCTCGGCCTCGCCGCCAAGGGTGGCCTCATGGAGCGGGCCGAACGGATGATCCTGCTCGGCATTGGCATGCTCGCCAAGCCCATCTTCATTCCCGTGCTGTGGCTCTTGCTGGTCCTCACCTTCATGACCGCCGCGGGCCGGTTCTGGCGAATCTGGAAGATCGCCGCCAGTCCTGATCCGCCAATGATGCAGGCCGGTCGCATTCACCACCACAGCACCCGGCTACGCCGAGGGCTGAGTCGCACCTCGCGCCCGTAACCGTGGCCGGCAAGGGGCGCGTCGCACTCTTCAAGACCGTGGGCGGCGCCATGGAGCTGCTGCCCGAGTCGCTGGACCTGGCGCTCGCTCGAAGGCTCGCGGGTCTCTATGGTCGTCGAAGCGCGAGCGCGCGTGGCCACCTGCGCACCAATCTCGCCCACGCCCTGGCCGCTCCCGACAGCGCACTTGACCCGGCCCTCCTCGATCATTTCGTGACCCGGGGGTTCGCGAGCTACGGCCAGTACTGGGCCGAGGGCGCGAAACTTCCGGGTCTCGCCCCACGCAAGGTCTTTCGGCGATTCAAGATTGGTGAGGGACTGGAGTACCTCTACGAGGCCCGCGACCGCGGTCAGGGAACCATCATTGCCTTGCCGCACGTGGGCAGTTGGGAGTGGGGCGGATCGTTCCTCAATTCCTTGGGCCTCGGCATGACGGCCGTCGCCGAAGAGCTGGAACCGCCCGAACTCTTCGCCTGGTTCAAGGCCAAACGTGAATCGATCGGTATCCGTATCGAGCCACTCGACGAGCACGCCGGTACGGTGCTGCTCACGACCTTGAAGCAGGGCGGCGTGGTGGGACTGCTGTGCGACCGCGACCTCCAGGGAAACGGCATCGAGGTTCAGTTCTTCGGCGAGAGCGTCACCATGGCGGCCGGTCCCGCGACCATGGCGTTACGCACCGGAGCGACCCTGGTCGCGGCGGCCTGTTACTCCGGCCCGGGACGCGACCACTTCGCGGTCATCACACCCCCCATCGACACTACGCGCACCGCCCGACTCCGCGAAGACGTCACGCGCGTGACCCAGGCCGTGGCCCACGAACTCGAAGGACTTATCCAACGCGCCCCCGAACAGTGGCACGTCTTACAGCCTCGATTCAACTGATGCGCGTCGCGCTGGTGTCGCCGTACGCGTTGTCGGTCTACGGCGGGGTGCAAGAACAGACCTTGGCCATGAGTCGCGAGCTCGAGCGCCGCGGCCATCACGTCATGATCGTCGCACCCAACGTCCGCGACACCACGCGGTACGACACGCCGGCCGTGGTGGCCCGATTCGGCCCCCTGCTGTCCCTGCCGGCCAACGGCTCCAGGGCGCCGCTCACTTTGTCGCCGTGGGCCTCGCGCGCAGCGCACGAACGCATTCGCACCTTCCGGCCCGACGTGGTCCACTACCACGAGCCCTTCGCCCCACTGCTCGGGTACTCGGCCCTTCGCGCCCACCAGGGTGCGACCGTGGCCACCTTCCACCGCAGCGGCGCCGGGCCAGCCGTCACCCTCACCGGACCGCTGCGACGACAACTGGCCAAAGGTATAGACGTGGCGGTCGCCGTCAGCGCCGCCGCCGCCGCGACTGCTTCCACGGCCAGTGGACTTCGCCCCGAGGTGCTCTTCAACGGATTTGAGATGGACCGATTCGTCGCGACGCCGCGACTCCGCTCCGATGAAGTGATCATTGTCGCACTCGGACGACTCGAAGAACGCAAGGGCGTCGCGCACGCCATCAACGCCGTGAGGGCGCACAACGCGAAGGGCGCGCAGCGCTGGCGTTTGGTGATCCTCGGCGACGGTCCCGAACGCGGCGCCCTCACCACGCTCGGCGCCGGCGACGACCTGATCACCTTCGTGGGCGCGCCCAGTGACGACGACAAGCGCGCTTGGTTGCGGCGCGCCCACCTGCTGGTGGCCCCGGCCACGCGCGGCGAGAGTTTCGGACTCATCCTCCTCGAAGCCATGGCCAGTGAGACGAGCGTGGTGGCGAGTGACATCGCCGGATACCGCGAAGCCGTCGGTGGGTTCGCTACCTTGTTCGAAGCGGGTAACGACCTTGCGCTCGAAGCGGCCATCGAAACGGCCCTGGCGACTGAGACACCCCTCACGGTGTCGGCCGCCAAGGCGCACGCCGAACAGTGGTCGATGACGCGATTGGTGGAGGCCTACGAAGACCTCTACGTACGAGCGCGCGACCAATTTTCGCCCGTCCGGTAGCCTTGCGTCGTGGCCACTAAACAGCGATCGCGCGCGCGCCGGTCGAATAACTCGCGGGACCGCACCCCGCATTACGTCGCTCCCGTCCTCGATCCCACTTGGCAAAGTCCCTATTCGCCCACCGCGTCCGAGCGCAGCGCCAACCAAAAAGTGGTGCGCCGCTTCGCTCTGCGCAAGAAGATTCCCCAATCCGTGCTGGTCGCGGTGGTGGTCCTCGCGCTCTTCGTGGGCGTGATGGTCGCCCCTTGGCTGCCGGTCATTGGTCTTCTCGTCGTCGCTCTCTACGTCTGGGATCTACGACGCGCCCTCGTGCGTTACGAGGACCGCGGCCTCGCGCTGGGCAATCTCGTGATGGACCAGTTCAAGGCCGGCGGCACGGCGACCGACCGACTGCGGCTCTCGACCGTGCTCGACCGATTAGCCGCGACCTTCGGCGTCGATACGGTCCAGACGTACGTGGTGGCCGACCCAGGCTATAACGCCGCCCTGGTGCCGAGTGGCACCGGACTGTCGTTCTTCGTGACCGACGCGGTGATGCGCGATTTCGAACTCATTGAACTCGAAGGCGTGGTGGCGCACTGCCTGGCCCGTCATCGACTCGGACTGTTGTCGCGAGAAAGTGTCGCCGCCGTGGCCTCGGCGAGTGACGAGAGCCGCGCGACGCTCGCCGGCGTTGGTCTGGCGTACCGGGCCGACGAGGTCGCCGCCGCGGCCATTCGCTATCCCTTGGGACTGGCCGGCGCCCTGCACAAGTGCGCGAGCCAAGTGCTGGCGAACGACTCCTTCTTCGCGACGTCGACCTACGCCAATTGGCGCTGGATTTGGTTCGACCTGTGGAGCGACCGTCCGGGTAGCGACCTCGGCGACCTCGACGACGTGGAACTCCGCGCGCTCGCCTTAGAGGAATGGTAGGAATCGGCCGGTAGGATTGCTCTATGAGTTCTACCCACGACCCCTCAACCATTGGCTCGGCCCTCGTCAAGCGAGGTCTGGCCGACATGCTGCGCGGCGGCGTCATCATGGACGTGGTCAACCCCGAACAGGCGAGGATCGCCGAAGACTCCGGTGCCGTCGCGGTGATGGCGTTGGAGCGCGTGCCGTCGGATATCCGCCGTGATGGGGGAGTGGCTCGCATGAGCGACCCCGAGATGATCCACGAGATTCAAGCGGCGGTCACGATACCCGTCATGGCCAAGGCCCGCATTGGTCACTTCGCCGAAGCCCAAATCCTCGAGGCGCTCGACGTTGACTACATCGACGAGTCCGAAGTCCTGACGCCGGCCGACGAAGAGCACCACATCGACAAGTGGGCCTTCACGGTTCCCTTCGTGTGTGGAGCGACCAACCTCGGCGAGGCCCTGCGACGCATTGGCGAAGGGGCCTGTCTCATTCGTTCCAAGGGCGAGGCCGGCACCGGCAACGTGGTCGAAGCCGTCCGTCACCTCCGCACCATCAACGCGCAACTGCGCCGACTGCACTCGGCCGACGCCTCGGAACTTTTTGCTTTGGCCAAAGACCTGCAGGCGCCCTTGGCGCTCGTCCAAGAAGTGGCCACGACCGGCAAGCTGCCGGTGCCGCTGTTCTGCGCCGGGGGCATCTCCACGCCAGCGGACGCGTCGCTAGTGCTGCAACTCGGGGCCGAAGCGATTTTCGTGGGTTCGGGCATCTTCAAGAGTGACGACCCCGAGCGCATGGCCAAGGCCATTGTCGAAGCGGCCACGCACTACCGCGACGCGCACGTGGTGGCCAAAGTCTCCACCGGCCTGGGCGCCGCCATGAAGGGTATCGAAACGGCCTCCCTGGAGCAGCGTCTCGCCGAGCGCGGCTGGTAACCGTGCCGCGCGTTGGCGTGCTCGCTCTCCAAGGCGACGTGCGTGAGCACACCTCGATGCTCGAACGCGTGGGGGCCGACGTCGTCGCCGTGCGAACGCCCGACCATCTCGATGACCTTGATGGCCTCGTGCTGCCTGGCGGCGAGTCGACGACCATGGCGTACCTGTTGACTACTTCGGGCCTTCGCCCGGGGTTGGCGAAGAGGATTGACGACGGGCTGAGCGTCTTTGGCACCTGCGCCGGTCTGATTTTGCTCGCGCACGAGATATTGGATGGTCGAAGTGACCAGTGGAGTTTCGACGTCTTGCCCTTGTCGGTGCGTCGCAACGGTTACGGACGACAGATCTCGAGTTTCGAGACGAACGTGGACGTGAAGGGCGTGGGCGAGGTACGTGGCGTCTTCATCCGCGCCCCGAAGATCGAAACATGGTCCGAGGAACTCGAAATCCTCGCCTCCCACGACCACGGCGACGGTGATCATCCGGTACTGGTGCGCCACGAAACGCTGTGGGGCTGTTCGTTCCATCCCGAACTCACCAACGACGACCGCGTCCATCGCCTCTTTGTCGACGCGCTGTGATGTTGGCTAGATTGAACAGGCCCTCAGAGGGCAGGAGGAACCATGTCCGGTCATTCGAAGTGGGCAACGACCAAGCACCGTAAGGGCGCCAAAGATAGCGCCCGAGCCAAGGTCTTCGCCAAACTCATCCGCCAGGTGGAAGTAGCCGCGCGCGAAGGCGGCAGCGACATCGACACCAACGCGTCGCTTCGCACCATGTACCAAAAAGCCCGCGAAGCGTCCGTCCCGCTCGACACGATTGAGCGCGCCATCAAACGCGGAACCGGTGAGTTGGAAGGCGTTCGCTACGAGGCCATCAGCTACGAGGGCTACGGCCCCGACGGCGTGGCGGTCATCGTCGAGACCTTGACTGACAATCGCAACCGCACCAGCGCCGAGATTAAACACGTCTTCGCGCGTAACGGCGGCACCATCGCCGAGCCGGGGGCCGTGTCGTGGCAGTTCGACCGCAAAGGGGTGATCGAAGTCGCCGGACCCATTGACGAGGACCAATTACTCGAATGGGTCATGGACGCGGGCGGCGAGAACTTCGAGGCCAACGGGGCTAATTTCACCGTCACCACCGAGCCCCACGACGTGGGCAAGGTACGCGACGCCCTCGAAGGCAAAGGCGCAAAGGTACTGAGCACCGAACTGACCTTGGTGCCCCAAAACCTCATTCCGGTCGACTCGGATACGGAAGCGAAGAAGATTCTGCGCCTCATGGACGCCATCGACGACCACGACGACGTGCAGAACGTCTTTTCCAACTTCGATATCGCCGACGAGATCTTGGCGGCCTACGAGGGGTAATTCCCGGGTATTTCGATCTGCGCGGAGTACTATCGAACGTATGTTCGTACTCGGAATTGACCCCGGCCTGACCCGATGCGGCTACGGACTGGTCGAAGGATCCTTCCACGGCGTGGAAACCTTCCGCGCGATTCGTGCCGGGACCATCGAGACCGACCACGAGATCGCCGTTGAACTCCGACTGGGTCAGATCCTCGTGGAACTACGTCAACTCCTCGACGAGACCAAGCCCGACGCCGTGGTGGTCGAGCGGGTCTTCTACCAACGAAACGCCAAGACCGCTATCCCGGTCGCTCAAGCGAGCGGCGTGGCGGTGGCCCTAGCGGCGGCGATCGACCTTCCCGTGCGTCAGTTCAACGCCCAAGAGGTGAAGTTGGCGGTCACCGGCTACGGCGCCGCGAGCAAACTCCAAGTGCAGGGCATGGTGGCGCGACTGTGTGGATTGGCCGACATTCCCAAACCGGCTGACGCCGCCGACGCGTTGGCCCTCGCCATCACTTATTTCATGGTGCTGCGCAGTGAACAGAAGTACCCACTGGAGAGTCACGCATGATTGGTTGGCTCCACGGTCAGGTGTTGCACCATCACAAGAGTGGTGCGCTCGTCTTGGACGTCCACGACGTTGGCTACGAGGTGAATGTCGCCACGCTCGAAGACTTTCGCATCGGCGACGTCGTGGGGCTATACATCTTCACTTCCGTTCGCGACGACGCAATAGTGCTCTACGGCTTTCGCACGTACCTCGACCGTGAGTTCTTCGAACTGCTTCTCGTCACCCCGGGCGTGGGACCATCGACCGCGCTGGCCGCACTTCGCACCATGACGACGGACGAACTCGCGAGCGCCATCGAGAGCGATGACGCCAAGCGGATCGCCACCATTCCCGGCATTGGTCCTAAGACTGCTAGTCGCATCGTGCTCGAGCTCAAGGGCAAGGTCGTGGTCACCGGTTTGCACACCACACCGAAGAGTGCCGTCCCGCAGAACGACGCCATCGAGGACGCGCTTCGCGGTCTCGGCTACTCGACCCAAGAAGTACGCCACGCGCTCTCGGGCGCCACCCTCGACGACGACGAGGGTGCGGCGCTTCGCCAGGCGCTCCAACTCCTGAGGCGTCAATGAGTCGCCACGAGATTGACGTAGAGCAATTGACGCGCAACGTCGTGGCGCCCGTGGCCGACGAGACGGACCGACGCGCCGAGGTCTCGCTTCGACCGAGCACTTTGGGAGAGTTCGTCGGACAACGAGAGCTCGTTCGCCATCTCGAGATTGTGCTCGGATCGGCCAAAGCCAGGAACCAGACGGCCGATCACCTCTTGTTCGCGGGACCTCCGGGTCTGGGTAAGACCTCGCTCGCGAGCATCGTGGCGAGTGAAATGGGCGCCGGCCTGCGCATCACCTCGGGACCAGTGCTCTCACGACCGGGCGACCTCGCGGCGCTGCTCACCGATCTCCAAGACGGCGACGTGTTGTTCGTCGACGAGATCCACCGTCTTTCAAGGGGCGTCGAGGAGATCCTCTATCCGGCCATGGAGGATCGTCGTTTGGACGTCATGATTGGCCGAGGTCCCTCCGCGCGCGCCATCCGTTTGGACCTACCCAACTTCACCTTGGTCGGCGCGACCACGCGCACCGGACTGGTGGCGGCGCCCCTACGCGACCGCTTTGGCTTCGTGGGACAGTTGGACCTCTACGACGTGGACGAACTGACGGTGATCGTGAGTCGCTCGGCCGGTTTACTCCACGTCACCTTGAAGGATGACGCGCCCGCCATCATTGCCGGGCGCAGTCGCGGTACGCCGCGCATTGCCAACCGACTGCTTCGACGAGTGCGCGACTTCGCCGCCGTCGCGGGACTAGACGTTGTCAACGACGAGGTGGCCCGCGAAGGTCTGGCCCTTTTTGGCGTGGACGAATTTGGACTCGACAAGATTGACCGCCGGATCCTCGGTCTGCTGTGTCGCCAGTTCGCGGCCCAGCCCGTGGGGCTCACGACCTTGGCGCACGCCTGTGGTGAAGAGCCGTCCACCATCGAGGATGCCTACGAGCCCTTTCTCCTTCGTGAAGGTCTTTTGATTCGCACGCCCCGTGGTCGTATTGCCACCGAGCGGGCCTTCCATCACTTGGGCATCGTGCCTCGTGGTGGTGGCCTGGTCTAATGAGGGAGCCGAGAAATAGTAGGGTTTCCTTGTCTATATCTCGGAGGAATTACCTATGTTGTTGGCTGTCCATATGCTGTCGGCGAGTCATCTGCTCTTTGCCGCGAAAGCCGTAAAGAAGAGTTCTTCCCCCTTTATTCTGATTCTGCTCGTCGTCGTGTACGGCGGGGTCTACTACTTCTACCTTCGCCCGCGGGCCAAGCGCCAAAAGGCGGCGCGGTCCGAGGCGAAAAAGGTCGACGTCGGCGAGCGCGTGCGCACCATTGGCGGCTTTGTCGGGGTCGTGACCAAGATTGAGGACGGCCTCACGACCGTTCGCGGCGCCAACGGCGTCGAGCTCGACTTCATCGCCTCGGCCATCGCCGGGCACTTTGAACCCACGCCGCCGGTCGAACCCGACTCCGACGACGCGCAGCACGAAGAAGGCGACGCGAAGTAATGGCCCAGCAGGTTGGTTCCCGACGATCACTGATCGTCAGCCTCATTCTCACCGTGGCGATCTCCTTTGGATCGCTCGTGGCGACGTTGTCGCTCGGCTGGGGACCCAAGCTCGGACTGGACCTCGCGGGCGGCCTGTCAGTCGTCTATCAACCAACCACCCACGCCACATCGGCCGACCTCGCCGAGGTGGTCACCATTCTCTCGAACCGCGTCAATGGGCTAGGTGTGTCGGGGGCACAGGTCAACTTGCAGGGCAAGAACAACGTCGTGGTCAGTGTGCCCGGCGTGAAAGACGCGCGCAGGATCTTGAAGCTGGTCGGCGAGACGGCGCAGCTCCTCTTTCGACCGGTGATCTGTCAAGTGGCCGAACCGGTAAAGGGCGCCAAGGCCGTCGTGAAGATTCCCCTCTGCGCGCCGGGCTACGAGTGGAGTACGTCCAATCTCGGCGTGACGCCCAACAATTCGCCGTCCGGCTTCTCCAGCAACCAACTGGCGGTCGACCCGTACTACACCAAGATTCAGACCACCAAGCCGGCCAAGGACATCAAGACCAACGACGTCATCCTGCCGTCCCTCGGTCAGCCAGGGGTGCGCTACCTGCTCGGTCCGGCCGAGTTGACCGGCCAGGCCATAGGCAAGTCCCTCGCCCAACAAGACCAGTTGGGCGCGTGGGTGGTCAACTACACCTTGACCAAGACCGGAAGTCCCCTTTGGGACGCCGTGGCGAAAAACTCCTTTCATCAGGCCCTGGCGATCGAGCTCGACGGCATTATTCAGTCGGCGCCCCTCATCCAGCCCACGCAGTCGTCCTTCACCAGTTTCGCCGGCTCCGGTCAGATTTCTGGTTCCTTCACCGAGAGCGGCGCCAAAGACTTAGCGATTGCCATGGAGTTCGGTGCCTTGCCCGTTCGTCTGCAACCGCTCAATATCCTCACCGTCTCACCGACGCTCGGCCACAGTTCACTGATAGCCGGCCTCGGGGCCGGTCTGGTGGGACTGCTGCTCGTCTTGTTGTACACGATCCTCTACTACCGAGCGCTCGGACTGGTAATCGTGACCGGACTGGCCACCACCGCCGCGTTGCTTTGGGCCATCATTTCCGCGCTGGGCCATACGGCGCTGGCCCCAAGCTTTGACTTGGCCGGTGTCACGGGCATCATCGTGTCGATTGGTATCACCGTCGACAGTTACATCGTGTATTTCGAACGATTGAAAGACGAGGCCCGAGCAGGGCGTTCGGTTCGCACGTCGGTGGACCGCGGTTTCCGCTCGGCGTGGCGCACCGTCTTAGCGGCCGACACGGTCAGTCTCCTGGCCGCCGTCTTGCTCTACCTCATCGCCGTCGGCGACGTGCGAGGCTTCGCCTTCTTCCTCGGACTCTCCACCTTGATGGACGTCTTTATCACCTGGTACTTCACCCGACCGCTGGTCATCCTGCTCGGTCGACGGAGTTCGTCCAGTACCTCGGCGCTCTCCATGGCGGCGGGCCTCACCCCAGGAGTCTCCGCCCATGAGTGATGTCCTGACCGCCCCCGACCACGGGTCGCCCACGCCCGGTCGATTCGGACGTCTGTACCAAGGTAAGACGACCGTTGACTTCGTCGGACGACGGCGGACCTGGTTCACCATCTCCATCGTCATCATTGCGTTGGGACTCGGCAGCCTCGCCGTTCGCGGCTTCAACTTGGGCATCGAGTTCAAGGGTGGCAGCCAGTGGACAATTCTGGCTCCGCACTCGTCGGTGGCCAAGATGACCGCCGCGGTGGAGAAGGCCGGCCTGCAGAATCCGAAGGTCGAAGAGCTCGGCGGGCGGACCTTCCAAATCTCGTCGCAGTTGGTAGGGCTGAAGGGTCAAGCGCTCACCGACGCCTCGAACAAAGTGGCCAATGCCATGGCCGCCGCCGCCCATACCAACTTCAACAACGTGGCGGTCTCGACGGTCGGCCCGACCTGGGGAGCGCAAATCAAGGACCGAGCACTCGAGGCGTTGATCGTCTTCTTCATTGCCGTCGTCGCTTACATCAGCATCCGTTTCGAACCCAAGATGGCCCTGGCCGCTTTCATCGCGATGCTCCACGACCTCTTGATCACCATTGGCGTGTACTCGCTCTTCGGTTTCCAGATCACCCCCGACACGGTGATCGCCATCTTGACCATCCTCGGGTATTCGCTCTACGACACGGTCGTCGTCTTCGACCGGGTGCGCGACAACGCCGGAGGCGTCTTTAAGAGTGGTGACATGAGCTACGGCGAAATGGTCAATCTCTCGATGAACCAGACCTTGGCCCGTTCGATCAATACCTCGCTAGTGGCCATCTTCCCCGTGATGTCGGTGCTGGTGGTGGGTGCGTACATCCTCGGCGCCACCACCTTGCAGAACTATGGTCTGGCGCTCTTCGTCGGTCTCATGAGTGGGGCCTACTCGTCGATCTTCATCGCCAGTCCGCTGCTCGCGTACTTCAAGGAACGCGAACCGCGCTACCGCGAGTTGGCCGCGCGTGCGGCGCAGCGCAGCAACAAGAACGTCCTGACGCCGGCCGCCGCGGCCCTGCTCTCGGGTGACGGGGCGCAGCGCGCCATACGCGGTCGTGCGTCGATGGGAACGCGGGCCAGTACCTCTCGCGCGACCGGCGCGGCGACCATTGAAGCGCGCGCCCGGAAACAAAAACGGCGCTAGGCCACCGTTAGGCTGGCTTCATGGTCAGTGTCACTTCTCGTTCGCCGGCTGACCCCGCGCTGTCGGGCTCGATTGAGCGCCTAATTGGCCGATTCCTCGAACACCACGCCAACGGCGAGGTCGACGACATCCGTCGCGCCGGCGCGGCCGCCATCAAGGCCCACGAGGGCCAACTTCGCCGTACCGGCGAGCCTTACGTCACCCACCCCATCGCCGTGGCCGACATCGCGGCCGATTTGGGTCTGGACGAGGTGACCATCACCGCGGCGCTGCTGCACGACGCCGTGGAAGATACCGGCATCACCAAGGAGTGGCTGGCCAAGGAGTTCGGTGAACAAGTGGCGGCGGTGGTGGACGGGGTCACCAAGCTCGACCGCTTGGAGTTCGATTCGAAAGAGGAACAGCAGGCGGCCACGATTCGCAAGATGTTCATCGCCATGGCCCAGGACTGGCGTGTGCTCTTGATCAAGTTGGCCGACCGACTGCACAACATGCGCACCATCTCGGTGATGCCCATGGCCCGCCAACGCGCCATCGCCCAAGAGACCCTGGACGTCTACGCGCCCTTGGCCCACCGCCTCGGGGTCCAACAGGTCAAGTGGCAGCTGGAGGATCTCAGTTTCGCGACCCTGCATCCCAAGCGCTACGCCGAGATCGAACAGATGGTGGCCACGCGCCAGCCCGAGCGCGAGGACTACCTCGCCGAGGTGATGTCGACGCTCACGTCCAAACTGGCCGAGTTCGGCATCGAGGCCGAAGTGCGGGGCCGCCCGAAGCACTTCTGGAGCATCTACGAGAAGATGGTCATTGGCGGCAAAGAGTTCGACGACATCTTCGACCTAGTGGGACTGCGGGTGATCGTCAACGAGGACCGGGACTGTTGGGCCGTGCTCGGCGCCATCCACGCCCTGTGGTCGCCGGTGCAGGGACGCTTCAAGGACTACATCAATTCGCCCAAGTTCAACCTCTATCAGTCCTTGCACACCACGGTCATCGGACCGCGGGGCAAATCGGTGGAGGTGCAGATCCGCACCTACGAAATGCACCGCCGCGCCGAGTTCGGAGTGGCCGCCCACTGGGGCTACAAAGAGGACGCCTCCTCCAAAGAGATGGCGTGGATGCAGCGCCTGGTCGACGTGGAAGAAGAGGAGAGCGATCCGATTGCCTTCCTCGAGGCGTTGAAGTTGGACCTCGGACAAGACGAGGTCTACGTCTTCACCCCCAAGGGCCGGGTCATTGCCCTGATCGAGGGGGCGACCACCATTGACTTCGCCTACGCCGTGCACACCGAGGTCGGGCACCACTGCGTGGGCGCCAAGGTCAACGGCCGACTGGTACCCCTCGAGACGGTGTTGCGTTCGGCCGACGTGGCGGAGATCGTCACCAGTAAGAGCGACACCGCCGGCCCCTCGCGCGACTGGCTGGCCATTGCGCAGTCGTCGCGCGCCAAGTCGAAGATTCGCCAGTGGTTCCAGCGCGAACGTCGTGACGACGCCATTGAAGGCGGACGCGAGGAGCTGACCAAGGCGCTTCGCCGCGAAGGACTTCCCATCGCCACGTCACTGTCTTCGAGCGCGCTCGACACCGTCATCGCCGCCATGAACCTGGACGACCTCGACGCACTGTTCATGGCCATCGACAGCGGACAGATTTCGGCCCTCGCCGTCGTGCAACGCCTAGACCGTGAACTCCACGGCGGTGGCGACAGCGAGCAGCTCCCGACCACCGTCACGCGCATGCCGCGCACCAGTCGCACCACCCGGCGCACGGCGGGCGTCTACGTCGAGGGTCTCGACGACGTCATGATTCATCTGGCGCGGTGTTGCTCGCCCGTGCCGGGCGACAGCATCATGGGCTTCATCACCCAGGGCCGAGGCGTCTCGGTGCACCGTGACGACTGCTCGAACGCCGTGGCCTTGGCCCAACGCCTCGGCGAACGCATCATCGACGTCGAGTGGGACGGTTCGGTGAGTGGGCAGTACCGCGCGGTGCTGGAGGTCATGGCCTTCGACCGGTCTCGACTGCTGCTCGACGTGTCTAAGGTCGTCGCCGAGTACCACCTCAGCATCATCTCGAGCAGCACCTCGACGTCGGGTTCGCGCATCGTGCGTATGGTCTTTGACGTCGAACTGGCCGACCCCACCCACCTCAGTAGCCTATTGGCGGCACTGAAGGGTGTCGACGGTGTCTTTGACGCCTTCCGCCAACTACCGGGACAGAACAAGAATTCATGAGCGACGCCGTCACACCGTTTCAAGCCCCCATCGGAACTCACGACGTCTTGGGCGCCGCCTCGGCGGAGTGGGAGGGCATGATCGCCACGTTCGCGCAGTTCGCCTACCGCTTTGGCTTCGCGTTGGTCATCACCCCGATGTTCGAAGACGTCGGCGTCTTTCACCGCGGCATTGGCGAAGAGAGTGAGATCGCCACCAAGGAGATGTACGTCTTCACCGACCGCGGTAACCGTACGCACGCGCTGCGTCCCGAGGGAACGGCGCCGGTGGTGCGCGCCTTTATCCAGCACAGTCCGACCACGCCGTGGAAGGCGTGGTACGTCACGCCGGCCTTTCGCTACGAACGCCCTCAAAAGGGCCGCTATCGCCAACATCACCAGTTGGGCGTCGAGGTGCTCGGCACCGATGACCCGGCCGTCGACGTCGAAGTCATCGCCCTGGCCCACCGGTTCTACGAAGCCGTAGGTCTCACGAAATTCCGTCTACTCATCAACTCCATGGGTGACGCCGTCTGTCGCGGCGCGTACGTGGAACGCCTGCGGGACCACTTGGCGGCCCACGCCGACCAACTGACCGACGAGCACCAACTCACCTGGAGCAAGAACCCCTTACGCCTGCTCGACTGCAAGGACGCGAACTGCGTGGCGGTGACCAACGCCGGTCCCATGCTGATTGACTTCCTGTGTGCCGACTGTCGCGAGCACCTAAACCACGTCACCGCGGGACTCTCGTCGCTCGGTATTGCGAGCCACCTCGATCCCCGGCTGGTGCGCGGTTTTGACTACTACACCCGCACCACTTTTGAATTCGTGTCGGACGCGTTAGAGAGTGCGCAAAACGCCATAGGCGGGGGAGGGCGCTACGACGGACTGGCCGAACAACTGGGCGGCAAGCCCACCAGCGGCATTGGTTTCGGCAGTGGCATCGAACGTCTCTTGATGGTGCGCGAGGCCGAAGGCGTGACCATGGGATCGCTGCTGAAGCGTGACCTCGACCTCTTCGTCATCGACACCACCGGTCTGGACGCGGCGACGCTCTTGGTCGATGAGTTGCGCCGCGCCGGCTTCGCCACCGACCGCGCCTTCGACCAGCGGTCCATGAAAGCCCAAATGAAGGTCGCCGACAAGTCCGGCGCTCGCCTCGCTTTACTGGTGGGACCCCGCGAGTTCGAAGCGGGCGAGGTTACGATTAGGGACCTGCGAAGCGACAACTTCGAGCAAACGCAACGCAGCGTAGCCCGAGACGACGTCGTCTTCGCGGTCGGCCAAGTACTGACGAAAAGTTGAGCATGTTCATCAATCGAGAAGCCACCAGCATGCGCGATTTCCTGTGCGCGTCACTACGCGAGGACCACGTCGGTCAACGGGTCGCCGTGTGCGGTTGGGTGGCCAAGCGGCGCGAACACGGTGAACACCTCGCCTTCGTGGACGTGCGCGACCACACCGGCATCATCCAAGCCGTGGTCGAGGGGTCGGTCGACGTGCGCAGTGAGTTCGTGGTGCGCGTGACCGGGACGGTGACGCGCCGACCCGAGGGGACGCTCAACGACAAACTCGCCACCGGTCAGGTCGAGCTGACCGACTGTGTGGTCGAGGTCCTCTCGGCCGCCGAACCACCGCCCTTTCAACTCGACGACCGCGTGGAGATCGACGAGCAGGTTCGACTTCGCTATCGCTACCTCGACCTTCGCCGCGAACACATGCAGCGCAACTTGCGCCTGCGCGCCGTCGTCAACGCGGCGCTTCGGCGCGCCATGGACGCGCAGGGCTTTTGCGAGGTGGAGACGCCGCTGCTCTGGGCGCCGACTCCCGAGGGCTCGCGTGAGTTCGTCGTCCCCTCGCGACTCCAGCCCGGCGAGTTTTACGTACTACCCCAGTCGCCCCAGATCGCCAAGCAGTTGTTGATGGTCGGAGGTTTCGACCGCTATTACCAGATCGCTCGCTGCATGCGCGACGAAGACCTGCGCGCCGATCGCCAGTTCGAGTTCTCGCAGTTGGACATGGAGGCGAGTTTCGCCGATCAAGACGACATCTTCGCCTTCGTCTCGGTGGCCGTCCTCGACGCCGCCGAAGCGGCGACCGGGATTCGGCCCGGCGCCATTCCCCGCATCACCTGGGCCGACTCCCTCGATCGCTACGGCACCGATAAGCCCGACCTTCGCTTCGCCATGGTCTTACACGACCTCTCCGACGTCTTCGCCGCGACCGAAGTAAAAGCCTTTAGCGCGCCGACGGTGAAGGCGCTACGCCTGCCCGGTGGAGCGGACCTCTCGCGAAGTCGCCTGGACGAGTTGACGCTGTTCGCGAAGTCACTCGGGGCGAAGGGCCTCGCGTGGTTTCGCGTCACCGCCGAAGGCCTCGAGTCGCCGCTCGCCAAGTTCCTCGACGAGACCGAGTCGGCGGCCGTCGCGGGCGTCGACGGTGCCCAAGTGGGCGACCTCATCTTTTGCGTGGCCGACGAGTACGAAGCGGCCTGCAGAGTCCTCGGCGCGCTGCGCGTCACCCTTGGTTCGCCGCCAGTCAGTGAAGGACCGCACCACTACGTCTGGGTCACCGAGTTCCCCATGTTCGAAGGCGTCGACGACGAAGGCCATCTGCAAGCGGCCCACCACCCTTTCACCATGCCGCATCCCGACGACCTGGATCTGATCGAGACCAACCCGTTGAAGGTTCGTTCGCGCGCCTATGACCTCGTGCTAAACGGCTGGGAGTTGGGCAGTGGCTCAGTGCGGATTCACCGGGCCGATATCCAGTCGAGGATTTTTAGCGCCCTGGGCATCAGTGACGAAGAGGCCGAGAGCCGATTCGGTTTCCTCCTCGGGGCCTTTAAGTACGGCGCGCCCCCGCACGCCGGCTTCGCCTTTGGCATCGACCGCCTGACGGCGATTTTCGCGGGCGAAGAGAACATCCGCGAAGTCATTGCCTATCCCAAGACGCAGTCCGGCGCCGACCTGATGACGGGCGCCCCAAAAGGTGTCACCGACAAAGTACTGCGCGAGCTTCGGATCAAGATCGTCGCGAAAGGTTCGTGAGTTACGTCCCTCTTCGACGACGCCGTCGCCCAGCGCCTGAAGCAGGCGGCGCCGCTCGCTGATCTGCTTCGCCCGAAAACCTTGGACGAACTGGTCGGTCAACAGCACTTGATAGGCCCCGAAGGGCCGCTTCGGCGGTTCGTGGAGGCCGGTGAGTTGACGTCGATGATCTTGTGGGGACCTGCCGGGACCGGCAAGACGACCTTGGCCAGAATCATGGCGTCCTCCGCCGGTTACGCCACCGAAAGTCTCTCCGCCGTTACCAGCGGCGTTAAAGAGGTTCGTGAGGCGTTGGCCCGCGCGCGCGAGCGATTGGGCGAACAGGGGCAGCGAACCGTGCTGTTCATTGACGAAGTGCACCGTTTCAATAAGTCCCAGCAGGACCTCTTACTTCCCGCCACCGAGACCGGTCAGGTCGTGCTCATCGGGGCCACCACCGAGAACCCCTACTTCGAAGTAAACGCGGCCCTCATGAGCCGCTCGACCTTGTGGCGACTTCGTCCCCTCGAGGCGCGCGACCTGGAACTGCTCGTGCGCCGCGGTATGGCCCTACGCGCCAGTGCGGTCACCGACGAGGCCGTCGACGCCATCACCTCGGCCTCGGACGGGGACGCGCGAGTCGCGTTGACCACCCTCGACACGGCGATCATCTTGGCGCGCGCGGGTGACGCACCCGACCACGTCGTGACGGTCGAGCAGGTCGCACAGGCCCGCGACGGCCGGCTCTACCATCAGTCGCGCGACACGCATTACGACCAGATCAGCGCGTTCATCAAGTCGGTGCGCGGCTCGGACCCCGACGGCGCACTGTACTGGTTGGTCACC
>JANXXO010000011.1 GCA_025350565.1 Acidimicrobiaceae bacterium | reverse complement strand
CACGAGACCGAGTTCACGGAGGCAACGTGCCAATCGTTCGCGTTCGGCGACCTGGGCGCTCACGTCGAGGGGAACCGCCAGTGCGGCCAGGGCCAGCGAAGCCGAGAGTGACGACACCGAGAGCGGAGCTTGGCGCGACGTGATGACGGCGGTCGTCTCGGGGCTCGCCAACGCGTAGCCCACCCGCGCGCCTGCCAGACCGTACGCTTTCGAGAAAGTTCGCAACACGATGGCGCCTTCATTAATCCGAGCGAGTGCGTCGACACCGGCGTAGTCCGCGTAGGCCTCATCGATGACGAGTTGGCCCGGGACATCGGGAATATCGGGCAGCTCCCCCGTTGGATTATTGGGACGACAGACAAACACCACGTCGGCGGCGCTGGGATCGCTAACCATCGTGGCGCCAGCCATTGCGGCCGCGAAGGGATACATCGAATACGAGAATGCGGGCACGGTGGCGACCGTGCCATTTTCGCCGTACAGACGAGCCAGCAGCACAATGAATTCGTCACTGCCCGCCCCGAGGGCTACCTGGTCCAGCCCGACACCGTGACGTTGCGCGATCGCCGTACGGAGTTCGACGTAGCGACCACGGTCGTACTCATTGACGTCGGCGAGCGCTTTGGCGAGGGCCGCCGGTCGGGCCGTGGGCGGAGGCGTCGCGGCGACGTTACCGTCGAAGCGAAGAATCGAGCGCGGATCGAGTCCCCATCGTTCGGCGATGGCTGCGTTGGAGGGGGGCCACCGGTAACTCTCGAGGGCGACGGGATTCATCGGCGCGCCGTCGCCTTGTGGGCGGTCATGCCTTCGAGTTCGGCAAGCGCCTCAATCGTGGGGGCAAGTCGCTCCAGGCCTTCTTTGGACACACGCTGCACGGTCACGGTCTTCATGAAGGCCTCCAGTCCCAAGCCACCCGTCGACTTCGCCCAACCACCGGTCGGCAACACGTGGTTGCCGCCGGTGGCGTAGTCGCCGGCCGGGACCGGGGAATAAGGTCCCACGAAGACCGCGCCGGCGTTGCGAATACGGTTGGCGAGCGACTCGGCCTTGGGACCGAGCAACGCGACGTGCTCGGCCGCGTACCCTTCGACCTCGGCCAACGCGGCTTCGATATCCTCGCCCACTCGCACCACGTAGGCCCGCGAATCGGGACCGTGCTCCATCTGCGCGTCGAGCTCTTGCTGAATAATCACTTCGTCGAAACCTAAGTCGGCCACCACCACGACTTCGCTCGGTCCGGCCGGAAGATCAATGGCGACGTCGCGGCTCACGATCAGTTTGGCGGCGTTGACGGCGCCGCCACCGGGCCCAAAAATTTTGTCCACCGGAGCAATCGACGCCGTCCCGTAGGCCATGGCCGCAATGGCCTGCGCCCCCCCAATGGCCCACACTTCCTTGATGCCGAGCAGCGCGGCCGTCGCCGCCACCGCCCCGGATCCTTGGGGCGGCGTGCAGACCACGATGCGCTCGACGCCGGCGACCTGGGCTGGCACGCCCGTCATGATGAGCGACGAGACGAGTCCCGTGGGCACGTAGATACCAATGGAGCGCAGTGGTGACCAGCGACGTTCCAGCGTCACCCCGGGCGTGACTTCGAGCGTGAGGTCCGCGGGACGCTGCGCCGCGTGCCAGGTTCGCACATTCTCTGCCGCGGCCAAGACGGCCGACGTGGGAATGTCGCCGTAGGCGACGGCCCGTTCTGGTTCGTCGGACGTCGTGGCGTCGAATCGCTGTGACCACTCAACGAGTGCGGCGTCGCCGCGCGCGCGCACGTCGTTGACGATCTCTTCGACCGTGACCGGTCGATCCGTCTTGATGGGCTTGCTCATGGCACCATCCGCTCGACGGGAAGGGTAAGGATCGAACTCGCACCGCACGCCTCGAGCTTGGGCAAGAGTGACCAGATCTCAGCGGCCGGTACGAGGGCGTGCACGGCCACGACGCCGGGCGTCGCCAAATCCATGACCGTGGGCGAGCCCGAAGTCGGTAGCAGAGCGGTGACCTCGGCGAGGCGGTCCTTCGCCACGTTGCACAATAGGTAGCGGTTCGCGCGAGCATTGATCACCGAGCCCAGCACCATTGACAGCGTCCGCCGGGCCTCGTGATCGGTCGAGCCAACGCGCCCGATCAAGACGGCTTCAGACTCAAAGAGTGTCCCGATGGACCGAAGCCCGTTGGTGCGGAGCGTGCTGCCGGTTGAGACGAGATCGATAATGGCGTCGGCGAGTCCCAGGCGTGGCGAAATCTCGACCGAACCCGTCACCTGCACAATCTCGGCCTCGATGCCCCGGTCGGCGAGCGACTTGGCCGCGATGCGAGGATGCGACGTGGCGATGCGGCGACCGGCCAAATCGTCAATCTTTTCCGCCGCGTCTTCAATCGACACCGCAGCTTGCAACGAGCACGCGCCGTAGCCCAGTCGCAGGAGCACTTCCACGTCGCAGTCGCGCTCGTAAATGAGATCGAGACCCGTAATGCCACAGTCAACGACACCGTCTTGCACGTATTCGGGCACGTCGTCGGCGCGCACGAAGAGTAGGTCGATTTCCGCGTTGCGACAGTGCGACTGCAGCATCCGCTCCCCCGGTTCTTGCGGCGAGACGCCGCTCGCCTCCAGCAGTGACCACGAGGGTTCACGCAGCCGTCCCTTCGAAGGGAGCGCAAGCGAGAGTCGCCGATTCATTTCCGTCCTCGTTTCAGGACGGCGGAGTATCCGCCCTCCCCGTAGTGCAACCAATGTGAGACGCGAGTCACCGTCGCCGTGGACGCGCCCGTGCGACGAGAGATCTCCTGATAGGAAATCCCTTCGTTGACGAGTCGGGCGACCTGCAGACGTTGACCCATGGCGTCGAGTTCCGTCGTAGTGCATAAATCACGAAGGAACGCCGAAACCAGGTCGAGGTCACGTAGCCGCCCGAAAGCCATGACCAGTTCATGAAAACGCTGGGCGGTCTCGGGGCTCGCTTCGGCCAACGTCACTTTGCCACTCGTCATTTTATTATGCTAACATGCTAACACGCTACTATGCAATTAATCCCCGCCGTCGACCTCCTCGGTAATCATGCTGTGCGGCTTGAGCAGGGTGACTTTACGCGAGTTCTCTTTCGTGAGCCCATCGACGAGTTCATGGCCCGCATCGTGGCAACGTCGCCTCCCTTGATCCATATTGTTGATCTCGAGGGCGCGCGCGATGGAGAACTCCGTTCCGTGGTGGTTGCTCGATGCGTCGAGGCAGCCCAGGGGATTCCCCTGCAAGTATCTGGCGGAATTCGCTCCCTTGACGCGGCACGCGCAGCCCTGCACGCCGGTGCCTCGCGAGTCATTATTGGCACGGCCGTGTGGAACGACGACGACGCCATGCAACGATTCGCCGACGAACTCGGTGACCAGTTAGTCGTGGCGCTCGATGTAAAAGACGGTCGAGTCGCCGTTCGTGGTTGGACCGCGTCGAGCGGTCTGGGGGTTGATGAAGCACTGCGCCGGTGCGAAGTGGCCGCTGTAGCGCGTCTTCACGTGACCGCCATCGAGCGTGACGGCACGATGCGAGGGCCAGATCTCGCGCTGTACCGCCAAGTCTGCCAAGGCGCCATTGCCGTGGTCGCCGCGGGTGGGGTGCGCAACGACGACGACCTCGCCGCGCTCGCCGGTCTGGGGTGCGAAGCGGCGGTCATGGGTCTCGGCTATCTCGCACGACTTGGACTCACGAACGAGTCGTAAAAACCAAAAGGACCTTCTGCTCTATGAGGTTTACGGGCACCGGTGAGAAAGTGGTGACGTCCAAGAAACATCATTCTAGGAGTCCAAATGCGTCGCAAGACCTTAGACCTACTGCTCAACTGGGTAGGCGTGCTGCTCACCGCCGTCTTCCTCGTGGCCGGCGTCGGCATGCTCATTGGTTACCAATTCACGAGTGCCCAAGTGAAGTCGCAGCTCATTGAACAGAAGGTCTTCTTCCCCACGAAGAGTGGCATGGACTACAAGGACCTCGTGCTCGCCCACCAAACGAAGTACGCCGGCAAGCAAGTACTTACCGGGTCGGAAGCGCAGATATTTGCGAACGACATCATCGGCGTGGACACGGCCGCCATCAGTGGAGGCAAGACCTACGCCGAGATCAGCGCCGCCTCGATGGCCGCGCCCTCGAACATGGGCCTCGCGAACCAAGTGCAACTCGTCTTTCGCGGTGACACACTTCGCGGTCTGCTCCTCAACGCCTACGCCTTCGGTTTCATGGGCGTCATAGCCCTCTACGGCGCGATTGGGATGTTTCTCGCGGCCCTGATCATGTTGGCCCTGACGTTGTTCGGTGTTCGCCACTACCGCAAGGCCGATCCGGCCCAGAGGGTCTAATCATCTCCAACCTATAAAAACCGCCCGAGCGTTGTGCTTGGGCGGTTTTTTGTTCGTCAGAACCGCCAGTCTCCGGAACTTACGGGATGCTGACGATGACCTTGCCCCTCGGTGCCGTGTCGGGTACGTGGCCACGAAGAGCGTCCAGAGCCAGCATGGACTCGTCCAGCGTGAAGCGATGGGTAACGAGAAACGAAGGCTTCAGCCGGCCCGCGTTTACTTCGGCGACCACTTGGGCAAACGCTTGGCGGGTATACGAGAAACTCCCCTGAATGACCAGGTCGTTGTTGACGACGTCATCGGGCGCCACTTCAATTTTCGTGCCGTGGACCGGTAGACCAAGCAGGATCACCATCGCGCCGCGCGCCGCCAGCGACATCGCCGCCATGACCGCGCTGGCGTTACCGGCCGCCTCAATAACCAGGTCGAACGAGCCAGCGGGGGCCACCGTCACGAACTCGTCGGCGCCCGCCGCCTGAGCCAACGTGTATTGGGCCTTTCGTCGCCCTATGACGACCACCGATTCGGGAGCAAAGCGCCGCACGAGATGTGCGCACAGTAACGCAATGGTGCCGTCGCCCACGATGGCGACGCGCAACGACGATCGCAGGGGAATCCTCGTCAGCGCTCGCCAGACCACGGCCATGGGCTCGATCAACGCGGCGTCGGCCGCGTCCACGGTGGCGTCAATGCGGTGGACCAAGTGCCGAGGTACGACGATACGTTCGGCCAACGCGCCCGGACGCGTGAAGCCAATCTCGTCGTAGGTCGTGCATCGGTTGGAATTATCGCTGCGACATTCAGCGCACTCTTCGCAAGGAATGAGTCCTTCGACGACGATGCGGTCGCCCGGCTCGGCGACCCCTTCGACGACGCCGAGTAGGCGCCCCACCCACTCGTGACCCAAGACGAGCGGATAACGGACGTACGCCGGATCGATGGTTCCGTCAATCAGTTCGAGGTCCGTGCCACACATTCCCGAAAGAAGCGGCGCCACCGCAACGTCGCCCGTGCCAGGACTGGGTTCGTCGATCACTTCCACCGCCGCGGATCCGGGAGTGGCAACGACCAACGCTTTCATCACATTGCCCTGGAACGAACTCCACCGAGGAGCAAGGTGACGCGGTCGGCGTGTTCGCGCACGATGGCGCCTAGTCTCGCCACTTCACGCAGCGGCACATCAACCTTCAGCCCGGTGATACTCAGCGCACCGGCGCACTTCGCTTGGTGATCAAAGAAGGCCGCCCCGACGCAGAACACCCCTTCGGCCTCTTCTTCATCATCGGTGGCGTACCCTTCGGCGCGAACGCGCGCGAGGTCTTCCAAGAGCCCGTCGACGTCGGTCAACGTCTTAGAGGTGTGGACGGCCATTCCCGCCTCTTCGATGAGGGCTCGCACGGACTCTTCGGACATTTACCAACAACGCTTTGCCGGCCGCAGTGGCGTGGGGCTCCTCACGCTGCCCGAGCGGAGCGTGGAATCGAATGGAGCCTTCGCCGTCGATTCGTTCGAGGAATACCGGGTAGCCGTTTTCGTTCATAGCGAGACGAGCGGTGAGGCCGGTTTGCGACGATAGTTCGCGAAGGGTGGGTAGTCCCAACTCGGCAATGGACGTCTGTTGTCCTACCAAGTCACCGAGGCGCAGCAAATTGAGTCCGAGCACGTAACGCGGTCCCGGATCGACGGCGCGAAGTAAACCCGACGCACTGAGAGTTCGCGCGAGCGACAAGGCGGTACTTTTGGCGACCTTCAAATGACGGGCGATTTCGGTGACGCCGAGACCACCCACGCCGGCGTTCGCGACGAGGTCAAGTAACGACGCAGCGCGTGCGACTGATTGGACTTCATAACGTTTGTCCTGCTGGGTCATGTTCGGCACAGGCCAACACCATACGGCGTGACCGACATCTTTAGCAAGCACCCTCTTGACCACGAGCAAAATACCTGCTTGTATGACGTAATCAATACCGACAACCGTTTTGTTGTGCCGAACAGACAAGTGAGTATCGGCGAGCGCGCGAGCGCGGCGCGTGCCAGCACATCGTCCCTTCGGGCTCGTCACGGCGATCGCCCGTTGGTGCTCACGAGGCCGGGATCAGTCAACTGGGTGACGGGCGGACTGTCGGATGCCGTCGACCTCACTTCGTCGAGCGATCCGGTGTGGGTCGTCGAAACGGACAGTACACGAGCCTTGATCACGAGCGAGATCGAAGGTCCGCGACTTCGAGGTGACTTCGATCTCGATGCCCTGGGTTGGGAACTCATTACCGTTCCCTGGTACGAACCGACCGCTCCGGTCACCGCCGCGTGCCGTTTGACGGGTGGAACCGATCGCGACTTCATCAGCGACCACGTAGGTCTGGGCGAAGTCATCGTGGACGACCTTGTGCGAACGCGGATGACGTTGTCGCCGCCCGAGCAGATCGAACTCATCTCGCTCGGCGCGCTAGCCGCACACGCACTCGAATCGAGTATCGACCAATGGCGCCCCGGAGTAACTCGCGATGTTGAGATCGCCGCCCTCGTGAGCGCCGAACTCGAGCGCTACGGCGCAAGAGCGGTCTGTCTGATAGTGGGGGGTGACGATCGACTTCGCCATTTCCGACACCCGCTAGCGATGGGCGAGACGTTGCGCACAGCCGTGATGGCGGTCGTCGTCGCGAGGCGCGCGGGTCTCCATGTTGCGGCGACGCGAACGGCCGTCGCCAGTGCAAACGATCCGATTCTTTCCCTCACCGAAGCGGTCGAACGAGTACACCACGACGTCCATCGCGCGACCGTGCCCGGGGCGACGTGGGGCGACGCGACCGAAGCATTGGCCAAGGGCTACGAGAACATCGGACAACCCGACGCGTGGCGTGAACATTTTCAGGGCGGCCCTATTGCCTTCGAGCAGCGCGAGTTCGAACTGGCACCGGGCCAACGCAACTCGCCGTACTGGGAGAGCCCGTGCGGTGCCGGCATGGCGGTCGCCTGGAACCCGAGCCTGCGCGGCGGTGCCAAGATTGAAGAGACGTACTTAGTGGGGACCGACGAAGCGACATTGGTCACCAACTGCGACGGGTGGGCGTTGACGCCATCGGGCGCGGGACCGCCGCACAGCGTCGTCAAGATTGTTCAATGAACAAGGGGAACAACATGATCAGAGGTATCGGCAGTCCTCGTGGCACCGCGGCACTTAGTCGCCACGTCGGCGCATTCGCGGGTGAGCCCCAGCCGAGCGACGTTCGCTTCCCCGACGGCGCGCACTTCCGCATCGAGATCCCGAGCGTCGAGAATCCCCAAGCGCTCCGCGCGGTCGTCGACGAAGCGCGTACGCTCGGCGTGCCCATCCACCGTTGCTCCCAAGGCAGCGGAGCGATGCTGCTCACCCGTCGTGAGCTCGCCGAAATGGCGCGCATCGGCGCCGACGAGGGACTCGAAGTCAACCTTTTCGTCGGCCCCCGTGAAGAGTTCGGCATCGGGGGATCCGTGCGGAGTCCCGATGGCCTCGTGCTGTCGGGACGGTTGAGGGGCCTCGACCAGCTGCGGTACGCCTTGGAAGATATCCTGCGCGCGGTCGACGCCGGCATTCGCGGTTTTCTTATTGCCGACACCGGCCTTCTCCAACTCCTCGCCGCAATGGTGAGCGATGGAGAGCTTCCCCGCAGCATCGTGTGGAAGGTTTCGGCCGTCTTGGCCCCGTCCAACCCACTCTCCTTCAAACAACTGGTCGAAATGGGTGGATCCACCATCAACGTACCAAGTGACATGAACCTCGTGGAATTGGCCGAGATTCGTGCTCTGAGCAGCGCTCCCATCGACCTCTACCTCGAAGCGCCCGACGCCCTCGGTGGCATGGTGCGGGGGAACGAGCTCGCGGAGATTGCACTCGTCGCCGCGCCGCTCTACGCCAAGTACGGCCTGCGCAACGCGCGCGCCGTCTACCCCGCGGGCGAACAGGTCATGAGCGACGTCGTCGCGAACGTTCGAGAAAAGGTTCGTCGCGCGGCGCTGTCGCTGGAGTTTTTGGAGGCAACCGGTGTTGACCTCATACTTTCCAAGACGGGCGCCGAAGGCATTGGGGTCCCCGAGGTATGACCTTACGGAGCGACCGCTGGGTAAAAGGTGACGATGAGGTCGCCCTTGATAGCCGCGTCGCCCTGAGGATGGGCGGCGCCGCCGTTGAGGCCACGGGTGGCCGTCCAATCATTGGGATAGCCAACTCCGCGAGTGATCTCAATCCCTGCAATCAACCGCTCGCGCAGTACATCACTCCTCTTCGCGAGGGAATCGAAGCGGCCGGCGGTATTTCCGTGGAGTTTCCCGTGCTTTCGCTGGGCGAAGACCTCATGAAACCCTCGTCCATGTTGTATCGCAATCTGCTGGCTATGGAAGTTGAGGAGTCCGTGCGAAGCCAACCGCTCGATGGCGTGGTCCTACTCGCCGCGTGCGACAAGTCGATCCCTGGCGCCCTCATGGGGGCATTCAGCACCAACGTTCCCGTGCTCGTATTGGTCTCGGGACCTCGCCCGGTCGCGGTCTTCGAAGGTAGGAAAATTGGCACCGGCACGGACCTCTGGCGAATGTGGGACGAACGTCGCCGCGGTGACCTCACGGACGAGCAGTGGCACGACTTGGAGCACGCGCTGACCCTTTGCAAGGGGACGTGCAACACCATGGGCACCGCCTCGACCATGGGCGCACTTTGTGAAGTGCTCGGACTCTCGTGGCCTGGGTCCACGTCAATGCCGGCGGGTGATGTTCGCCACCACGAGGTCGCGAAGTCCGTGGGAATGCGCATCGTTGACCTGGTCGGCGACGGCGCGACGGCGACCAAGCAGGTGACGCAGTTGTCGATTGACAACGCCGTCACCATGCTGGGCGCCGTAGGTGGTTCCACCAATGCGGTCATCCACCTCACCGCCATGGCCCGACGACTGGGCCATAGCCTCGATCTCGACGTGGTGGACCGCGTTGGTCGTACCGTGCCAGTTCTCGTGGACGTTGAGCCCACGGGCCCGGCACTGATGGAAGACCTCGACGCCGCCGGGGGCGTACCGACCGTGATGCGAGCGCTCGGTGCCCTACTCCACGGCGACGTGGTGTTGGCCGACGGCACGACGACGCGGGCTCTTCAATCTCGGGCGAGGGCGGCCAATGGTCCGGTCCGTGCGCTCGACGATCCCGTCGATGCCCACGGCGCCTTTCGCGTCGTTCGCGGGAATTTGGCGCCCGATGGCGCGCTCATCAAGCGGTCGGCCGCGACCGCCGCCTTGCTGAGCCACCGTGGCCCCGCGTACGTAATGCACAGTGTCGAAGAGGTGGCGCAACGCACCGGACCCCGCGCCATTGTGGAACCCGACGCGGTGCTCGTCTTGAGCGGGGCTGGCCCCATCGGTGGCCCCGGAATGCCCGAATGGGGCATGGTACCGATCCCTACGTCCTTACTCGAACGAGGTGTCACCGACATGGTGCGGGTCACCGACGCGCGGATGAGCGGTACGAGTTTCGGAACGGTCTTCTTGCACGTCGCGCCCGAAGCAGCGCTCGACGGCGTCATCGGTCTCGTTCGCGACGGCGACTTCATTGCGGTGGACGCCGACGCGGGAACCATTGACCTCGAGGTCTCCCCCGAAGAACTGGCCGAACGGCGACGACCACGTGACCAGACTCGGCCGGCTGCGCGGGGATATGTTGAACTTTATCGACGACACGTCACCCAGGCCCCCGTCGGTTGTGACTTTGATTTTTTGGCACTCGAGCCGGGTCAACGACCCTTCCTCGCGGAGCCGGTGGTCGGTAGATCTTGAGGGGAACATCCAAAAGAACGGGGTCCACGGTGGGCTTCGTTGAGAAAGGGGAATTGTGACTTTGAAAAAGATACGAAGGGGGAGGTTCGGCGCAGTGGCCGCAACGCTCGTTCTCGCCGGTACGTTCTACGCGTCGGGACCAGCGTCTGCATCCGCTACGACCACATTAACTCTCTGGCAAAACTACGGAACTGAGCAGAACGCGGTGGCGACGACCAACCTCGTGAAGGCCTTCGAGAAGCTCAATCCCACCATCAAGATCAACGTCGTGGCACAACCGGGAACCAGCTACTTCCAGTTGCTGCAATCGTCGGCAATCTCGGGCAAAGGGCCGGACCTCGCGGTCATGTGGACCGGCGTCTATGACCTCAAGTACGCGAGCAATCTCGTCAACCTGAAGGGCAACGTGCCGGCCGCCGACCTCTCGAAGATGGAGGGCTTGCAGTGGGAAGCACCCAACTTCAATGCCAGCAAGGGCGCCTACGTTCTGCCGCTGGAGACGCAGTTCTACATTGGTTTCTACAACAAGAAACTGTTCGCGAAGGCCGGGATTAAGTCCGTGCCGACCGACTGGGCGCAGCTACTCGCTGACTGCAAGTTGTTGAAGAAGAGTGGCATTCAGCCCATCGTCTACGGCAACGGCGGTCAGGCCATCAGCACGGCTTTCTACCCTTGGTACGACATGAGCTACCTGATGATCGGTGCTCATTCGCTCACCAGTTGGAAAGGCCTGTACGACGGCTCCATACCGTGGACGTCATCGGCGAACGTCACGCAATTAAAGAACTGGGCCGCCTTGCAGAAGGCCGGCTACACCAACCCTGACGTCTTGACGAATACGGCCAATATCACCCAGTTCGAAAAAGGTAAGGCCGCCATGATGGTCGACGGGACGTGGGATACGGCGCAGTACACCAAGACCATGGGCACCAACGTCGCGGCCTTCGTACCGCCGTACTCAGTGACTCCGATCAACGGTGTCGTGGAGTACCCCGGCGACGGCTTCTCGGTGATGAAGAGCTCGAAGTACCAGAAGGACGACTTCAAGTTCCTCGACTTCTTGACCACGGTGCAGGCCGGCAACATCATCAACGCCGCGGGTCTCATCCCGGACATTGCCGGCATGAAGACCACCAATCCGGTCAACCAGGAAATGTTGAACTTCGTCGCGGTGCAGCACATGACGCCGTACCCGATGATGGACAACTACGTCCAGGTGAACATTGGTAACGCCGCCGACAGCGAGCTGCCGTCGGTACTCGCGGGACAGACCACTCCGTTAGCCGCGCTGCAAAACATGGCGACGGCGTGGAAGCAACTCCCCGCATCACTCAAGAGCTCCACGAAGTTCTCGGGCTAATCAACCATTGACGTCGCGTCCCCGCCAAACTTCTTCTTCGAAGTTCGGCGGGGACGCGGCATTCTGGACTCAATCGAAGGCGAAGTGACATGAGTACCATCCGCGTTCCGACGACCTCGTCGCGGTGGCTCACGCTCAAGCGACGCCGTCAAATCGCGGGAGTGATCTTCGCCCTTCCGGCAATCGCCTTGGTCGTCTGTTTCATCGGCGTACCCGTTGGTCAAGACGTGTACTACTCCTTCACGCAGTGGGACGGTCAAACGGCTACGTGGATCGGCCTTTCCACGTGGTCGCAGGCCATTCACAATCCCAATCTCTGGACTGCCCTTCGCAACAACGGACTGCTTCTCCTCTCGGTACCGTTCGCCTTGGGTCTCCCGCTCTGCATTGCCGTCTTGTTGCACCAGCGCGTCGCCGGCTGGAGGATCTTTCGCACTATCTACTTCCTGCCCACGGCCATTTCCTGGGTCGTGTTGGGCCTTGTCGCCGAGCGATTCTTTGCGTACCAAGGCACACTCAACTCCATCATCCACGCGCTTGGCTTCTCGCACTTCAGCACCAACATGCTCGGCTATCAGTCCGAAGCTCTCGTGGCGCTGGGCATCACCTTCATCTTCACCATGGTGGGCACGAATACCATGCTCTTTCTCACGGGCCTCGCCACGTTGGACCCGACGCTCGAAGAGGCGGCGCGCATTGACGGCGCGGGACCGTGGCGGATCTTTCGCAGCATCACGCTTCCCCATCTCAGCCGCTTCATACAACTCGCCTTCGTGATGACGGTCATCGCACTCTTCTCGGCTCTCTTCAGCCTCATCTTCGTGTTGACCGGCGGCGGTCCCGGCTACGCCACGACGACGGTGGAGTATCTGATCTATGAGACGGGCTTCAACCAAGGCGATTTCGGTACGGCCGCCCTGTACGGACTGATCCTCTTCGTGATCACCGGCATTGTGGGCGTCGTGCAACTGCGGCTGATCGGCTCGAACGAATGACCAAGATAGCTACGACGCTGGAGCGCAGCGATTCGACCTCCAACTCGCTCGGACCGGTGAAGAAGCCGAAAAGGGTCGGCCGCTGGATCCTCTTCGCCGTCATGATGGTTGTGGCGGTCATCATGCTCTACCCCTTCTGGGTGATGATCGTCACCAGTCTCAAGTCCGAAGCCCAGTTCCTCGCCGGCTCGGGTTTCTCGTGGCTCAGTTGGTCGCGACTTACCTCGGTCATCCCGATCGGTCAAGAAGTCTTGAGCTCGACCATTGTCTGTTCGGCCTCCATCTTCGTGATCGTGCTCGTGGGACTGCCCGCCGGCTTCGCCTTTTCGAAGCTGCGCTTCCGCATGTCCACCGTGATCTTTCTTCTCATTGTGAGCGCCATGATGGTCCCTCTCCAGGCCATTCTCATGACCGAATTCGTGAACATCACCCGTCTTCACCTCACGGGTGGCTACCTGGGGGCCATCCTGGTGTACGCCTCGCTCGGCACACCATTCTCCGTCTTTCTCTTCACGACCTACTTCCGCGGCGTTCCCGACGAACTCGTCGAGGCGGGCATCGTCGACGGTCTGGGCTACTTCGGGGCGCTGTGGCGACTGGTGGTTCCTATTGCCGTGCCGGCGATTGCCACCGTGACCGTATTGCAGTTCATTCAGATTTGGGATGACCTCTTGGTCGGTCTGTTCTTCATCCAAAATACCTCTCAGCGCCCCATCACGGTCGGCCTCGCGGTCCTCGCGGCCGGGCGAACGACCTCCATCCCCGAACTCATGGCCGGATCAATCATCAGCGCCCTGCCGGCCATGGTGGTCTATCTCGGGTTTCAGCGCTACCTCGTAAAGGGCCTCACCATGGGAATTGACCGATGAAGCAACGATGCGTCCACCACGCGAGGAGCGGTACCTAATGGCAGACATCACCTTCGAGGGCGTCACGAAAATCTTCGCCGACAATATTCGAGCGGTGGACGATCTCTCCTTGCACGTGGCCGACGGCGAGTTCATGGTGCTCGTCGGGCCATCGGGCTGCGGCAAGACCACGGCCCTGCGCATGTTGGCCGGCCTCGAGGACATCACGTCCGGCTCGCTGTCGATTGGCGGAACCGTGGTCAACAACGTGCTGCCCAAGGACCGCGACGTGGCGATGGTCTTTCAGAACTACGCCCTCTACCCTCACATGACCGTGGCGCAGAACATGGGATTCGCGCTCAAGATCCGAGGCTATTCGAAGTCCGAGATTGCGAAGAAAGTCAGTGAAGCAGCGGCCATCCTCCACCTCTCCGAGTACCTAGAGCGTCGACCGCGAGCCCTCTCGGGCGGTCAGCGCCAGCGCGTCGCCATGGGTCGGGCCATTGTGCGCAGCCCGCAAGCCTTCTTGATGGACGAACCGCTCTCGAACCTGGACGCGCAACTCCGCGTGGAGATGCGTCTCGAGATTGCGCGTATCCAGCGGCTGCTCGGGGTGGCTACCGTCTACGTCACGCACGACCAAATCGAGGCTATGACCATGGGTGACCGGGTCGCCGTCATGCGCGGAGGAAAACTTCAGCAGTGCGACACGCCCCAGGATCTCTACGATCACCCGCACAATGAGTTCGTAGCCGGCTTCATGGGCTCTCCTCCTATGAACTTGCTGCGAGCGAGACTCGACGCCACGAACGGACCCTCGATCGAATTCGGCACACAACGCGTCGCTATCCCCACGAGTTACTCTTCGTCGCACACGCTTCCCTCCGGCGACGGGCCAGGCGTCATCTTCGGCATTCGCCCCGAAGACGTGCAGGTGGTCGAGGCCGGCGATCACGCGGGCACGCTCACCACGAAGGTGGAGCGCCGCGAAGCCCTCGGCGCGGAGATTCTCGTCCACCTCTCCCTGGTCAACGCCGCCGGCACGTCCACGCTCGTGGTGGACGACGACGGGGCAGTCGTGACGCGCCCGACGACCATGGTGGCGAAGATGGGTCCTCGCTCGGGCGTCGCGGTCGGCGACCACCTTCGGGTGCGGTTCAATCCCGACCGATTCCACTTTTTCGACGCCGCGGGCGGCGACAGTCTGCGAAAGTCGTAGCGATGCCCAACACGCTGCCCGACAGTTTGCAGTATCAAGTGCTGGCGAGTGGCTTCGACCACATTGAAGGCGTCTGTTGGGACCCTTCGCGCCAGTGCATCTGGGCCGGAGGCGAAGCCGGTCAGATCTACCGCGTCGAACTCGACGGGGCCGTGCGCATCGTGGAGATCATCGAGGGCGGAGCCCTGCTCGGCATGGCGCTCGACGACGCCGGCTCCTTGTATATATGTGACCCCGGCAACCATCAAGTGTGGAAGATGGACAGTCGACAACACGTCGAGGCGTTCGGCGAATCCATCAACTATCCCAACTACCCCGCCTTCGGTCCCGACGGCGTGCTCTACGTCTCGGATTCGGGAGCGTTCGACCAGGTGAATGGTCGTCTCTTCACCATTGACCCCGACGGGATGAGTCGCGACGTAAGCCCCCGGGCCATGGCCTTCGCCAACGGTCTGGCCATTGATGACACCACGGTGTGGATCGTCGAATCGGCCACGCCCTGCGTGAGCTCCATGAGCCTCAACGGCGGTCCTCTAGAACGGACCATTCCTCTCGAGCGCTGCGTTCCCGACGGATTGGCCTTCGACGCTGACGGCGGCCTTCTGATCTCGTGTTACCAGCCCAACCAACTCTGGCGATGGACGAAAGACGAGGGACTCACGCTGATTTTCGATGAGTGGTCCGGTGAACTGATACTTTCCCCCACCAACGTTGCCTTCTTCGGCGACGCCTTGGATCGCCTCGCGTTGGCGTCGCTGTGCGGCCACGATCTGGTCACAATCGTCCTACCCCACCACGGCGCGGCAATCCGCCGCCCGTAGAGAAGAGAAACCATCATGACATTCGTCTCGAGTACCAATCCGGCGACCGGCGCCACTCGTGAACTTCCCATCCAAGAGACGTCGATTGACGAAGTGCACGCGCTGGTGCGGCGTGCCGGTGACGTCGCGGCCGACCTCGCCGGACGACCGTTGAGTTGGCGGGCCGGAATGCTTCGCGCCATGGCCAGCGAACTCGAAGCCGACGCGACGAACTTGGTCTCGACGGCTCACGAGGAAACCGCGCTGGCACTGCCCCGACTGGAAGGCGAGCTCCGACGCACGGCCTTCCAACTTCGATTCTTCGCCACTGTGGTGGAGGACGGAGCGTTCCTCGATGCCACGGTAGACCACGCCACCGAGTCACCCATGGGACCGTTGCCTGATCTACGACGGGTCAATACCTCCCTCGGCGTGATTGGGGTCTTCGGAAGTTCGAACTTTCCCTTCGCCTTCTCCGTGCCGGGCGGCGATACGGCGTCGGCACTCGCGGCGGGATGTCCCGTCGTCATCAAGGCCCATCCCGCGCATCCGGCCACCAGCGCCGCCACGTTCGCCGCCCTGGAACGGGGGGCGAATAGGAGTGATGCCCCCGAAGGCGTACTGGCTCTCATCTTCGGCCTCGAGGCGGGAACGGCCCTCGTGGAGGCGCCGGGCATCAGCGCAGTAGGTTTCACTGGCTCGGTCGGCGCCGGACTGGCACTGTGGCAACGCGCCAACGCCCGCGCCGTACCCATCCCCTTTTTCGGCGAACTGGGCTCGGCCAACCCATTGGTGGTGACCTCGAGCGCGGCGGCGGCTCGGGGCGCGGAGATCGGAGCGGGTCTGGCCGGTTCGATGACCCTCGGTGCCGGACAGTTCTGTACCAAACCGGGCCTCATCTTCGTACCGGTCGGCGAGGCCGGCGACGCGGTTGTGGGAGCGACCGTCGAGGCGCTGTCGGCTCTGGGCGAGTTCACCATGCTGACGTCGGGCATCGCTGATCACTTTCGAAGTGGCGCGACGTCCATCGCCGACATCAGTGGGGTTCGTGCGCTGAGCCAGGGCGACGCGGGCGAGCACGCATACACTTCGGCGCAACTGTACGAGGTTGACGCTGCTCGCTACTGCGGGCGCGACGCCTATCCCCTCCGTGAGGAGTGCTTCGGACCGCTCGCGCTCGTCGTGCGCTACACAACGAACGATGACCTTCGCGGCGCCTTGGAGGCGACTGAACCGGCTCTCACCTTCAGTCTCTTCACTTGCGACCATGACCCCGATAGTGCGTGGCTCACCGCGTTCGGCGCTACGCGAGCGGGTCGCGTCGTCGCCAACGGTTTCCCGACCGGGGTGGGCGTGAGCTGGTCAATGCACCACGGCGGGCCTTGGCCGTCGACGACGGCCGCCGCGGCGACGTCAGTAGGCGCGGCGTCCCTTCGTCGTTGGCTTCGACCGGTCACCTACCAAGGTGTCGAGGACGCCGACCTTCCTCTCGCCTTGCGGGAAGAAAACCCGCTCGACCTCCCCCGGCGAATCGACGGTGAATTGCTCGCCTGATGACCCGATCAGGGTGCCGCCTCGCTCGAAGTCAACTTTTTGGAACGGCGCGAACTATCGTTCTTGCCTGTGGACGTCGTGCACCGTGCGCAGACGAAGGTGGCCGGAGTGCGGGCTCGACGTTTAACGCCCGCTCGACGCATTCTGGCCGTGACCGTCTCCTTCCAGGCCCTTCACTCGGTACTTGGTACCCCGTCGGCATTCGGCGCTTCGACAACGGCCGGTGTCACGGCGCCGAGGAGTGGCGGGTTGTTGATTGGCCTCGGGTTGGGGGTACTCGTACTTGGCACCGTTGGCTTTGTCGCTTTCACCTTCGCTCGTAAAAAGCGTCGCCGATCGGAGTGTGGCGAACAACGCGACGCACTGGCGTCGGCCGAACGAGCACTCCAGTACTGGAAGGGGGCGATCGCCCATATTCAGTTAGTCGACCGTGATCGCTTCGGTGCGGCAGCGCGCGGCGACGAAGCCAGCCGTGCCGGTTCCGCGCAGGCAGACGTCGATCACGAATCACTTCGCTCCAAGAGTCAGTTGGGGTACGAAGCGGCCGTCCAACATCGCGATCAATGCCAGCTCGACCTTATTAACTGCATGGCGTTCCGGCGAGACACGCCGGGCCCGCGTGGCGAGTTCACGGCCCACACCGGCACGCCGTCGTCCCCGTGACGTGCGACGCGAGGCTGGCCCAGTTTCGCTGACGTTCGCCACGGCTTGCATTACTACGTTTGACGTAGTAGTTTTCCATCATGCGACCATCCCAGAAGGACGACGGACTCCGTCGTTCGAACGACCCACCGTTGTTGATTCTCACCAGCCTCGCGGGCGGCCCGAAGCACGGCCACGCTCTGGCGAAGGATGTCCAACTCTTCGCCGGCGTCACCCTCGGTCCGGGCACGCTCTACGGGGCAATCACGCGGCTCGAAGAACGCGGCCTCATCGAACCGTTGGACACGCAGGACCGACGTCGCCCCTATCGCATTACGGGAGCCGGCACCGCCGCTCTCCACGACGCCGTCGCTGAGATGCGTCGCCTCGCCGACGTGGGCGCACTTCGTCTCGGCTTCGCGCGCGGAGCGAGCGCGTGAAGGCCGGGGACCGACCTCGGCAACTGCTGCGGTGGTATCCCGAAGCCTGGCGCCAGCGGTACGGCGACGAACTCCTCGTCATGATCGACGACACCATGGGCGACAGGCGGCCTACGTTCCGATTTCGATGGAACATCGCGTGGGCTGGGCTGCGCGAACGGGGCCACAGCGCGGGGCTCCTCGGCGCCCCCTCGGACCAACCACAACAGGTTCGCGCGGGAGCCTTGCTGGTGTTGTGCTCGTGGAGCGCGTTCGTGGTGGCCGGCGCGACGTTCGAAAAACAATCGGAGCACTTCGCTCGGTCAGTTCCCGCGAACACGAGGTCATTGGTTAGCTCGGCCTATGACGTCGTTGCGCTCACGGGCATCGTCGGTTCACTGGCCGTCCTCCTCGGCGCGCTGGTGATCCTCCCATCCTTTCTCGCCTACATGAGGAGCGGTGGTTGGGGCCATCTCCGGCGACCGCTGATGGTGGCGGGCGCTCTCACGCTCGCTACGTTGGGAGGCGTCCTCGGGCTCGTGGGTTGGGCGCACGGCCTGTCGGTGGACCAACGAAACGGTGGCGACGGACTCTATTCGATGGCCTTCGCCGTGGTGGCACTCGTACTGATGGCGTCGATCGTCCAGTGGACCGTGGTCGCGGTCGTCGCCGTTCGACGCATGACCTTGTCGTCAGGTGTCCTTCGGATGGAGGCCATTCTCGCCTACGCGGTGACGTTGGCCATGGTCGTCATCACGGCGGGTGTCGCGCTGTGGTGGGGCGTCATGGGATTCGCCGCGCCACGCTTCTTTCAGGGTGCCGCCGGGTCTTCTTCACTGGCGCTGACGCCCCATCTCGTGGGGCTGATGGTGCTTATGCTCGTCGCCACTCCCCTCAGTCTCTTTGGGTCCGCGCGAATACTGCACGGTTGGCAGCGAATCTAACTCGCAGCGGGCCGTTCGCACACCGAGCTCGCGCCCGGTCGAGGTCATTACTCGCCGATGAGCTTCAAGGCGACGAGTGTTCGAAGTACCTCGTCGCCCGCGTCACGGGCCGAGAGTTGGGACGAATCCACCCTCACCTCGGGCCGCAAGGGCGCTTCGTAGGGCGAATCAATGCCGGTGAAATGTTGGAGTTGCCCCGAGCGTGCCTTGCGATAGAGGCCCTTCGGATCGCGTTGCTCCGCCACCTCGAGCGGCGTGTCAACGTAGACCTCCACAAAGCGTGCTGCACCAATACGCTGACGGGCCACGTCGCGACCTTCGCGAAAGGGGGAGATTGCCGCCACCAGCACGATCATGCCGGCGTTATTGAAAAGTCGGGCCAGCTCACCGACGCGACGAATATTCTCGCGTCTATCGGCGTCAGTGAAGCTCAGGTCACGGTTGAGGCCAAGGCGTAGCGAGTCGCCATCAAGGTTGTGTACCGGTAGCCCGCGCACCCGCAGTTGCTCCTCAACAATCGAGGCAATGGTCGACTTTCCGGCGCCCGAGATGCCGGTGAACCACACCACGAAGGTCTGGGCATGCGTGACCGCCACTAGTGCGTGCATCCTTTCTCGCCAATGACGCTGAAGGAATGCGCTACGTCGAAAGCCTCCATATTGTGCGGCGCCACCGTCTTCTCGTGCTTCGAACATTGACGTCTTCGAAAAACGTAGAGCGCCTCCGAAAAACTATCGCACGCCGCGGTTGTCTTGGTGACAGCGCGGTGCAACTCTCGAGCCGCTAGGACTTGGTGAAGGGCCCCTTCAAGGCTCGAAGCAGTCGCGCCGGAAGTCGGTTCTCGAAATGGTCCACCCGAGCGTCCAAGTGCGCCACGTGTTCGTTGACTCTTCCGTTGCGCTCCCAGAGGATCTCGTTCTTGGACGAGAGTTCGTCGTTGAGCGTCGTTAACGAAGCCATGTTCGCCCACGCCCAATGCAGCGTGGCGCGTCGCTCGTCCAGCAAGGGAACTTCCCACCATCCCGGACCGGGCATGTCATCAGGCTCGAAGCGGTCGTGACGGCCCGCGAGGCCGAGGGTGAACTTCAGCAACTCCACGATCTCGTCGGGTGGCATGCCCGGCGCCAGGTCTTCAGGGGATACCACGTTGCGACGGAGATCGGGTTCGACCGTGGCGGCCGCCGCGGCCACGTTGACGTCGTTGTCGAGTTCTCCCCACGCTCGAAGACTCTCGACAATGTTCTGCAGAACTGCGGTGGGATTCCCGATCAGTTCGGCGTAGTGGCACAGGTGCACACGCTGACCGCGCAGACCCTCCAACAACGAGCGATTGTACGTGGCCCAAAGGGCCAGACCCGTCAAGGTCGCCAGTCCGTTTCGTTGGTTCAACGACGCCGCGACGTCGAGGGGCTCTCGCACGATGACCACGGCCCCGTCGCGACCGTCGGTCGCGTTGCGCCACAGCGGCAACAAGAGTGCGACGCGAGGATCCTTCAAGACGAAATGACGACTCGCGAACACCTCTGTGAGGCGGTTGCGGGCCCGCTCGGTGAACTCCTTCGCCGCCGCGTCTCGTTCCCAACCCACCGGGAAGACCGGTGGGCAGTCCCAACTGCCGCCGTAGTGCATCAAGATCTCGTCGTCGAGCGACGCCACCGACTTCAACTCAAAATAGCCCTGCGGATTGCCAATATCGGCGGCCATGAGGTCGTCGGGTGGCCCGGCTTCAAAACCCAACGCTTCGAGCGCGCCGGCCAACGCCGAGGTACCCGACCGATGCATGCCGACAACCAAGACGCCCATGGCGAAAAACCTATCGCGCTTCGTGCGAATGAAGGTGCGCCGCGTGGCGCGGGCGCACGGTCTCTCCACTGGCATGCGCCACCACCATCAGGCACTACCGTCGTAGACGCAGGATTCATTCGTCCGACGTTCCACACGAGATCGAGCACCGTGAACATAACCACATCACTCGTCATTCCGGCCTTCAACGAATCTCGACGACTCTTGGCTGGCTTCGATCGCCTTCGCCCCGTTCTCGACGAGATGGGTCCCGAGAACGTTGAAGTCATTGTCGTTGACGACGGCTCCACCGACGACACGATGCACGTAGCGCACGACGTCTACGGACATTTGCCCCACACCCTCTTCGTCCAACAACCCCAGAATCGCGGCAAGGGCGCGGCGGTGCGCCTCGGGATTTCCGTCGCGCGAGCGCCGTTCGTCATCGCCACCGACGCCGATCTCTCCATCCGTCCATTGCATTTGCCCGACATCGTGGTGGCACTCCACCAGAGCGCGCTGGTGCCCGGTTCGCGAGATCACGAAGCCAGCGCCAGTTACGACACCTTCATCCGCAAGGTCGCCGGGCGCGCATTCAATCGGTTGGTTCGCCACTACACCGGCACCACCCTGCGTGACACGCAATGCGGCTGTAAGGGTTTCCAACTCGGCCCGGCGCGGATACTCGCCCTCCTAGGCTTCTACGACCGCTTTGTCTACGACGCCGAAATGCTGTACTTGGCCGACCAACTTGGTCTCAGTATCACGCCCATCAACGTGACCTGGGACGACATCGCGGGATCGACCGTGCACGTGGGCCGCGACGCACTTCAGATGATTCGCGACCTCCGCTCGTTTCGCGACACCCGTTACGAAAATCCCGTGGTGGAGCTACCACGCAACGTCGACGTGGTCGCGATTGACAAGATCGCGCGCGAGTCGCGGGTGCAGGGATTAGTCGTGGCGCGCGGGGTGCTCGACTCGTTGCTGGTACTTCCCCGCGACGCAGCCCTCGGTGGTCACACCATCGCTGCGATGCTGGGCGGCACCTTTCGCACGGCGGGTCTCAATGAACTGAGGGGACGGACCTACGACGCCGTCGTGACTCCTCGTTAGCAGACCAAGAGCCGCCGTGGACGACGACGTCCCCAACGGTGTCGAGACCGGTCCGACTCGAGTCCGCTGACGGTCGTCACCCGACGAGGAACCCGTTGACGAGACTTCACTTCCGCGCGCATTTCGAATCGGCCGTCGACGGCGATCCGAGCAGCGCGTGAGGCTGCTCTAAAGGCGACCTTCGAGAGTTGACAGGAACCGGTTGAGGGAGTCGAGCGTGGCCTTGACGGCCGAGACGAGGTCATCTTCCGAGCGGGCGATGCCGAATCGGTCAGCGTCGTTCGCCAATGAGCGCAGCGTGACGATGACCGGCCAGTCACGACCATTCGTGACGTTCGTGACCGTCATCAGCGAGTAGGGCACGTCATAACCGAGATCGCGCAAGGCCGCGAGTGTGGCCTCGGCGCCGCCGATGAGTGGACCACTTCCGGCGCGGCCAATGCCGGTACGACCGTCCACAGAGAGTTGCACTTCGCAGAAACCGTCGGTCGTGTCGTAGTCCGCGCGAATGAGCGCGACTCGAGGGCCTTCACCACGATGGTGGTCGGCGAGAGCACGATTGGCGTCTTCTACGATGACCGCCGCTTCGGGGTAGTACAGACTCGCGATTTGCGTTGCCGCACTGCGCGTAGCGGAAGGGTCTTTGCTGTTGGCGACCAAGGTCACGACGTCGACGTCGCCGTTGGCATGCTTGGTGATGCCGACGTTCAGTACCCCGGGCAGCGAACGAAGTTCGAGCTCGAAGTCCTCTTCGGTTCTTGACATCATGAGATTCGAATGCCCTTCTTTTCGTAGAGGCGTCCGTCGGCCAACCGCAGGAGTTCGCCCGGATCGGTCGAGTCCCGCGGCGAGGTCGCCGTGCCAATAGTGAATTCAACGGGGTTGCCCAGCGACGCCAGGTGGCCGCGGAGGCGCTCGGTGAAGCCCGAGGACTCGTGACCTTCGGCGTTACTCAAAATCACGGCGAACTCGTCGCCACCAATGCGCGCCGCGACGTCGCCTTGGCGAACGGCTTGGCGAAGAGCGAAGCCGAACTGGCGAAGGAGGTGGTTCCCGTACTCGTGACCCGAACGGTCATTCACGAGTTTGAAGTTGTTGAGATCGACCAGCACCAGGGTGAAGGCCCAGCCGTAGCGGGCGCTGCGCGCGGCGGCGATCTCCAGGGCCTCGTCGAAACTACGTCGATTCGCAATATTCGTCAGCGGATCGTGCGCCGCGCTGAAACGAGCGAGGTGCAGCGACATGGCGAGTTGGCACGCCGTGCGAACCGCGTCGCACTCGGGCAACGGCACGTGGTCCGGCTCGCAGTACACGCCGGGTGAGGCACTGAGGTTGGCCGCCATCTCGGGGGTGACCGCGGCCCCTCCCAGTCGAAACATTTGCGTGCCGAAGGTCTCGTTAACCAACACGACGGCCACGTCGCTGAGTCCGTGGCGCTCGGCGAACAGTTCGAGAATGGCGTAGATAAATCCAACGCCCAACTCGCGTTCGGAGAGTTCATTGAGCATCGTTTGGAAGAGCCACGGTTCGTAGTCTTCGCCGGTGAGGTCGTTTCGCTCCTGGTTGGGGACGTGAATCGACGACAAGGTGGCATTAGCCTCGAGGTCCTCGCCACTTTCACGCATTGATCCAGCCGTTGAGCCGTTCTGGGACGTCACAACTGTAAGTCTGCCAGTTGGAGCGCAGACAAATCACTGGGATGTAGTAACGACAGCGGCACCGAACCTTGGCGGAGCATCTCGGACAGCTCGGCCGCGGGGACCGGCCGAGAGATCAGGTAGCCCTGGCCACGGTAGCAACCAAGTTCCAGGAGCTTCTCGATGATGGTGCTCGATTCGATACCCTCGGCGATGACGCCCAGGTTGAGGGCGCCGCCGAGGCGGATGATTGACTCGACGATCGCTCGGTCGTAGTTGTCCGAGGTGATGCCGCGAACGAAACTCATGTCGAGCTTCAAGAGGTCGACCGGCAGATTCTTCAGCCCCGTCATCGACGCGTATCCCGTACCAAAGTCGTCTAAGGCCACCTCGACGCCGAGGGCACGAAATCCCTTTAAGATGCCGGCGATTCGCTCGGGTTGGTCCATCACGGCGTACTCGGTGATCTCGATGCAGAGCCGGTCGCCGGGCACATTATTCTCCCGAAGGCACCGCTCCACGAATTCGACGAGGTCGCCCATCTTGAAGTCGGCCGGTGACATATTAACGCGCACCACGAAGGGGAGATTGGCGTATTGATTCTGCCAAATGGCGAGTTGACGACAGGCTTCCGCGAAGACCCAGCGACCCAATTGGGTGACGAGACCCGTCTCTTCGGCGACCGTGATGAACTCCGACGCCGCGAGGAGGCCACGCGTGGGGTGTTCCCAGCGGACGAGCGCTTCGGCGGCGAGGACTTCGCCGGTGCGAAGGTCGACCTCGGGCTGAAAGTGAAGGCGCAGGCCGCCCAGATCAATAGCGTCGCGCAGCATCAGTTCGGTGCGCGAACGGTCATTCACTTCTTCGCGAAGTTCGCGGTCGAACACGACGGCCTGGTTTCGGCCGCGGGCCTTGGCCGCGTACATCGCCACGTCGGCGAAGCCGAGGAGATCGAGCCCACTTTGTTCACCAGGTTCGGCCATGGCGATTCCGATACTGGCGGTGTGGGTGACTTCTTGCCCAGCGATGGCCACGGGTTGCGCAATGACATCCAGCATGCGGTACGCCGTTGACAACACCTCCATCTCGCTCTTGGCCTTGTCGACGATGAAGACGAACTCGTCGCCACCCAGTCGAGCGGCAAAGTCGTTCGTCCGGATGCTGGTACGGATTCGATCGGCGATGGTCACCAGCAGTCGGTCGCCGCTGCCGTGACCCAAATAGTCGTTCATGACCTTAAATCGGTCGAGGTCGATCACCATCACGGCCGTTTGGCGCTTCGAGTCGAGACGACTCTTCAACTCTTCAATGAGCGCGCGCCGATTCGGCAGTCCCGTGAGCTCGTCGTGGTTGGCGTTGTAACGCGTACGCTCCTCGGCGTCAATGCGGCCCTGCAGTTGCACGAGCATGGACGCCACCGCTTGGAGCGCGTTCACTTCGGCCTGCACCCACGGGTGAAGGTTGAAGTGCAAGAAACCGAGTACACCCCATGTGGTGTCGCCGAGCAGTAAGGGCACCGCGGCTCCGGCGGCGGGCGTAATTCCTCCGCCTTCTATGGTCAGGTCGCGGTAGTCGTCATTGAGGTCGTTGGTTCCCGTGAGGTAGGGCGCACGAAGGTCACGAAGGGCCATGAAGATCGGATCAGAGTCGAACGGCACCTCGCCCAAAGGGTCCGGGTCGGGAATGTCGAGGCGAATGGGCCATTCGGCGTCGAGAATGGACAGTCCTCTGGTGAGATCGTTGCGACGCATGAACGCCACGTCGGCACTGAGGAATTCCGCAAGGACGTGACAAACCCAGTCGAGCACATTTTGACGGTTCGTGGCCGACGCTGACATGAGTTTTTCAGCAACCTGAGCGACCAATTCATCAAGCCGGCGCTGATGCAAGAGGATTCCCTCACGGGTGGCGAGAGTAGCGACGTGACTCAGCAGACTGCCAAAAGCCTTGGTCAGCGACCGCTCGCGCCCAGACCACGTGCGACCGTGGCGCGCGACGATAAGTGCTCCGACGGTCCGGCCCTCTTCGCCATTTTCCTGATCACTGTCTTGGACGACAATCGGGTCGACGAGTACGCCCCACTCGACGCCTTGGACAACACAAGAGAATGCGTTCAGTGGCGTTTCGCCGGTGAGCTGGCTGCGCACGCGCTCGGAAATCGTCTCGAAAGCCTTTTCCGAATCGGATCCGATGAGTGGATCAAGTTCGAAACCCGGAATGGGAATCGCAAGATTCGTCACGACGGCGACGATTTGTGTACCGGGAACCACTTGCAGAAGTGTCTCGACGACCAGGCGGGTCTCTTCGCCCGCACGGTCTAGGTACGAGTGATTCGGATTTCTCATTTGGGGTTCACCTTCGCCGACAAATAAAGGTCTGGATCAGGAGCCGGCCCCGAAGGTCCGTCCCCTGGCTGGATTACTTACCAGATAACGATTATTGCACAAGGAGTATGCGAAGTAAACCCCAACATTTCCACGACTTATCGACGATTTTCGATGGAAAACGGCTCAATCGCGGATATTGTGTGCGCTTCGCGACTGAGGACGTGGCTGAGGGGAAGTCGAATACTGTGGACTGAAGGAGGGGGTGCCTGAAAAATCCGAAAGACCATCACCGCCGTTTCGCCGTCGCTTAAACCCCAGAAATCGTGGAACTGTTCCGACAGCGAATTCATCTCGTCCAGATAGCGTTCACCGGCCATTTGCGCCAAATCTGCTTCGTCGACGGCGTAAAGAAAGACCGGCGACGCGGGTTGAATCGCCAGGCCGTGCATTTCGGCACTCAGCCAGAACCGCTCCATGGCCGCTCCGCCGCGCAAGTACCACATTGGATCGGCGCGGGGCACCGTCACGATGGCGAGGGCCGAACTCGTCATGATCGATGCCTGCATCCGCAGACCGAGCGCCGAGCCGGCACGCCAATCCGAGAGGTGACCCATGACGTCGGGTCGACTGAGCAGTTCCAGTGCGGCGTAGCCACCTGGATCCATTTCGAGGGTGCGTACGTCCAAGCCCTCTTCCAGCGAGTCGCGTCCCGGCCATTTGATCTCCGAGAGCATCTCGCGATGCACGGTAGGTAGTAAGAATCGAAGTCGATCCGACGCGGCCAGAATCTCGGCCCCGTGGGTGATCCGGTCTCGGTCGGTGACGATGCGAAGTTGGGCGCCTTCGCGCTCCACACCGCGCGTCAGCGTTTGAATAGTCTCCACGTCAATCGAGGTCGGCTGTCCCATTCGCCGGTTCGACGAACGCAAGTGAAGGTAGTCACGCAGCGGCGTGATCGCCACGTCGTCGGAGGTACCCAGCGTCATCGAAGCCACGTGATGTGAAGGGCGACCTTCAGGGAAGAGTTTCACCAATCCGAGTTTGCGCATCGAGGCGGCCTGGACGCGAGCGTTGAAGAGCGCGGCGCCAATACCTACGTAGGTGCCGCGGTGGGCGACGTCCATCGTCGAGGTGCGTTCGGGGAGCATGAAGAATCGGATTTCCGTCTCGTCGGCCTCGAAGCGCCACGGTTGTACATTGCCGCCGGAGGGCGCGCGGCGCGCGGCGTCCACGATCATCTCAATGGGATCGTCACTAACGAGAGGTGGATCGTCGGGCGGTGGAGTGAAGAGGTCAGCTTCGGCTTCGAGATTCACTTCAACAGGACCGAGCCCCGAGAGAATCTCTTCGACGTCAAAACGGACGCGACCCGAGGGCAGCTCTCCGGCTAACCCGATGCGCCGAACGGCAGCCGCCACGGTTGCGGCGCCCAACGTAATCTCACTGCCCAGCTGCGGCCACCCGGTAATCGTCTGACCGACTTCTAACAGCGACGCCGCGCCTCGGGACGAGGCTTCGCGGGCCCCAATGAGACGGATGACGTAAGGCCCCTTCTGTGCGGTGGTCAGTCCGGCCAATTTCGACGAATCCATGTCGCCGAGTAGGCCGTGAAAGATGGGACGGTCCGGTTCGAGGTCGAAGCGTTCGACGTCGAGCACGCCTCGATCGCTCGTCTCCATAATCACCGGTATGCGTCGTTCCCGCGCGGCTTCGCGGACGAGGAACTTCATGTCGAGGGAGTCGCACTCTTCAATGACGAGGTCCAGTCCGTCTAAGAACTCCCCCAAGTTGTCGGCGCGAACGCCGGCCGGTTCCACGACGACGCGCAAATACGGATCGATCTCAGCGATGCGGCGGGCGGCGACGACGGCCTTGTTGACGCCAAGGTCAAGCACGCTGGCGGGAATCCGATTGAGATTGGAGAGTTCGAGCGTGTCGAAATCGGCCAACCGAATCTCACCCGCGATTCCTTCCATGGCAATGACGTGAGCGATCGTGTGGCCGGCACTGAGGCCCACCACGCCAATACGCAGTGAGCGCTGACGAGCCTGTTCCGCGCGAGTCAACTTATTGCGGTTTCGGTCGAGGCGCAGCGTTGAGAAAGAGCGAGGCGCCAGGAGTCGCACGACGGCGCGACGCCACGGGTAGTACACCCAGCGCGAACCTTCGTCGAGAATTGCCGCGGAGGGCGTCGGAATGATCTCGGCCAGTTGCTCGCGCTGTTCACTCAGTCGATCAATGATTTGTAACGAGGCGTCTTCGCGAAGAATCCGCAGCACCTCGCGTTGGGCGCGTTCCCCGACGTCGAGTACCAACGGACGAGATGCGCGCGTGCGCGCGGACGCTGGCTCGATGGGACTGGCGCCGAGGCGCGTCGGCCCACGGAGCAGTTGCTCGGCCTCGCGTCGCAGGGCCTGTTGATTCGACGGATTCGAGAGTTCGTAGGTTCGACCGCGGTGCCACGATACGGCCACTGTCCGGTAGCGCTCGTCGGGGAACGGCACCCACTCGGTGCCCACCTGGAGCCCACCGGTGACGTCACCCACGGGCATCAGAGTGTCCGATACCGCGGCGATGGCGAACTCAGCGCCGAGCCAGTTCATTGCGTGCGTTACCGACCGAGAAATTGCCGCGAGGAGCCGAACGCCTACGACCGAAGCACCCTTGGACCACGCGCCTTTGACTTCGAGTGCCCCTAAACGAATTTCGCGTTCGATCAGATCGTGCACCATGCCAATCTGAGACGACGACGCCATTTCTTCAATGATGGCCGCCTGGTAGCTGCCCTCAAGGGGGCCGTGGAAGCGCACGCCCGCCACCGGTTCGCCTTCGGCGTCGAAGCCCAGGATGAAGAGAGGAACTCCGTTGCCCTCTTCGAGTTCCACGCGTCGCAACGTGCCCTCAAAACCGCGACTACGGAATATTCCTTCCGCTTCGTTGAGGTACACCTTCCAAAGGTCGGGCCGTTCGAGGGGATGGTGCCCTTCGAATCGAACGCCGGACTCTTGGTCAACAAAACTCGCGCCGTAGCGGTATCGACGACCGATTGAGTTACCCACTGACCACCTGTTCCGTTCCGCGCTCCGGCTGAGACGGCCGTGAATTTGCGTCCATTTCCTTTGAAACTTTAGTAAATCGGCCCCCGTACGTGGTGGACCCCACCTCGCTCATTTGTCCATTGATGCCTCGAAACATCCACACGCTGAGGTAAGTGGCGCGGTGACAAGGGCCACGTCGCGCGCGGAGATTTCCTCGTCCTCCAACCGGCAATCACACGCAACGTCCATAGAATGGACAACGTGTCGACCACCCCACGTCGCGAAGTGCGTAGTTGCGAGCACCTTTTGCTAAACAGCGGTGTGCTTTGTCATGGATTTGTCACAAAATTGGTTACTACCCCGGATGGAGAATTTTGACCAAGATTCTGGTCGTTGACGACGACGGCGAAATGACCAAGCTGCTCGACACGTTCCTCATCGGCGAGGGTCACGAAGTCGTGGTAGCGCAGGACGGAGGCGAGGCCGTTCGAGCCACTTCGTCAATGGAACCCGACCTCGTACTTCTCGACATCGTGCTGGGGGCCGAGGATGGTCGCGACGTCCTACGTGAAATCAGACTGATTAGTGACGTACCGGTCATTTTCCTTACCGGACGCGGACTCGAATCCGAGCGCATTGCCGGGCTCAAGCTGGGAGCCGACGACTACATTGTGAAGCCGTTTTCGCTCGGGGAAGTTTCGGCGCGCATTGAGTCGGTGCTGCGCCGATCGGGTGCCAATTTGGCGCAACTTCACATTGACGCACCGACGCTGAACTTCGGTGATCTGCGTATCAATGAAAACACGCACGAAGTCCATCTGCGCGGGAATCTCTTGGACCTCACGTCGAAGGAGTTCGCTCTATTGGCCTTCCTCGCCCGTTCACCACGCCAGGTCTTTTCGCGCGAGCAGCTGCTCGAACACGTATGGGAATCCTCAAGTGAATGGCAGAACGAGGCCACCGTCACCGAGCACATTCGCCTTCTTCGCGCAAAATTGGAAGTAGACCCCGACCACCCGCGTTGGATTACGACCGTGCGCGGTGTGGGATACCGCTTCGAACCGGAGTCGGTACCCACCTAAACTCAAACGTTGCGGTACGTCAGGGGTGTCGTGACAACATCTCGTGGACCTTGTCAATCAGCTGACTTGGTTGAAAGGGCTTAGGGAGAAAGTCGCTGACCTCGGGATTCAGTTCCGAAATGATCGTGCGATTCGCGGTGCCCGACACAAGAAGGACCGAAAGTGACGATTCCTTCGCCTGCAACGTGGAGGCCAAATCACGACCCGACATCGCGCCCATCACGACGTCGCTAACGAGAAGATCGATGGTTCCGCGATGAGCGTCAAAGATGGTCAGGGCCTTTTCCGCGGAGTCCGCCGTCACCACTCGGTACCCGTTGCGCTCCAAAATTCGGCTCATAAAGCTTCGAAGCCCGTCGTCGTCGTCAACAACGAGGACCGTCGCCGAACCACGAGGGCGACCAATTTCTGGGGTGGGTAGCGCCGCCTCCACGGGCTCATCAATTAAGGGCAAAAGGATTTCGAACGTGGTTCCTTCGCCCACGGCTGAACGACAGGAAATAATTCCACTGCTCGCTTCAACCAGTCGACGGGCCGAGGCGAGTCCCATGCCTGTCCCCTTCAAGGCTCCTTTGGTCGTAAACATTGCCTCAAAACATCGTGCGTGTGTCTCTACGTCCATGCCAACACCGTTGTCGGCCACGGTGAGCATCACGTAGTCGCCGGGCACCAATCCGAGTTCGGTTGCTTGCTCGTTACCAATGTCGCGGGACACGACGCGAATCGAAAGAGTTCCGCCCTCGGGCATGGCGTCACGAGCGTTCATCGACAGATTCATAATCATCTGTTCGAACTGGTCCGCGTCGGCCCGGACGTGGCCCGCGAGTTCGTCGAGCGACCATTGCAGATCGATGGCCGAACCGAGAATTCGTTCGAGCACCTCGGCGTTGGCGTGAATAATGGCAACCGGGTTGAAGACCACCGGTTCGGGGACGGAGGTCCGTCCAATGGATTGAAGTTGACTCGTAAGCAAGGAAGCGCGCGACGCCGTCGTTTGAATCTCGTTCACCATCTGCAGGGATTTCTTGTTGATACTGACTTCACTCGAAAGAATCTCGGCGTAGCCCGAAATGAGGGTGAGGAGATTATTAAAGTCGTGGGCAATTCGGCTCGCCACCTGGCCGCGCGTCTCCATCGTGTGAGCGTGACGGAGTTCGGCGATTAATTCGCGATTGTTGGTGACATCGTCAACCAGCGTGAGGAGGGCTGGGGCACCGTCACTGGTCGGCAGGAGCGCGGCCGAAGCCGTCAACACTCTCGTGCGACCGGCGATCTCGACGTCCACGAAGTCGCGGCCGTCGACAGCGCCGCCCTTACGTACGTCGGCCCAAAGGTCATGTAAGCCAGTCAGCGTTGAGGGCGGGAACGTCACCGACGCACTTTCGTCGTGGTCGGTGAAACCGGGCCACGCGAACACTTTGCTCGCTGACGAGTTCCACCACCGCACATTGCCGTCCAGGTCAGCTTCGACGATGCCAATCGGTGCGGTTTCAATGAGGACGCGCAAGCGAGACTCACTGGCCCGAATCGTCCGACCCAGTTCGGCCGCGCCCAAGGCACTTGACGCCATTTGGGCAAGCAGCACCAGTACCTCTTTGTCTTCGTCACCGAATACTGTCGGTTCGCTACGACGCACGGCGATGACCCCTCGGGCTCGATCTCTGCGTTCGAGAATCGGAGCGACCAGCCACTCCCCCTCAACGCGCGTATCACTGCCGACTTCCCAATCCTTGGGAAACGTTTCGTTCGTCGCATCGCTTGGTATTTCGCTCAGCGGTCGCCGTCCGCGCCGAGCACTGCCTCTGAGAGGGGCGACTGATCCCGTGTCGAGCGTAAGTACGGCCTCGTCAGCGTCAAAGACGATGCGGGCGCTTCCGGCGAGACTCTTCACAATGTCCGACTCGTCGCGAAGCGAAGTGACCGTGATGGAGGCGGCGATTAACTGGTGTAGCTGGATGGCGATTCGCTGTGACGTGCGAATGGCCTCGCGCGACTCGTGAGAGAGCCCGGCGGATTCCGAGGTCGCTACGTCGGACGTACCCTCCGGACTACTCAATTTCTTCGCCGCCACTTTTCATCTTCCTCGTCGAGAATTGAAGAAGGCAATGCGCCGTCGTGCAAAGAGACGTCGCACCGTGCGCGTAGGACCGTCATGGACGTGGTGAACATTGCTCGCTTGGTCCCCGCAACACTTCAGAGAGGCTTCCCCGAGAAGATGGAGAAGTCTTCCAAGTACCGATCAATTTCGACCGCCTCGTGGGGACGGGAGAAGTGGAACCCTTGTCCGATTGCCACGTCTTCTCGCTGTAATCGGCGGCGTTGGTCATCGTCTTCAATTCCCGATGCCACGATCTGCAGAGGGAGTTCCTTGGCCATTTCGACGAGTGTGTGTACCAGCGTGACGGCTGTATCCGACGCCGACAACGAGGCAATGAATCGTCGGTCGAGTTTGATGATGTCAATGGGCGAGGCCTCGAGGTCACTGAGCTGCGACAGGCCCGGTTCGAAGTCATCGATGGCGAGACGCACGCCCCGCTTCTTCAGCGCCACCAATTGATCTGCGTACCGTGGATTCAACGAAGTTTGGGCGAATTCAAGCACCAGAAGTGAGGCGGGAAAGCGAGTGGCCTCAAGTGCCTCCTCGACGTGGGTAAGGAACGCCGGCCCTTCAAGCTGGCGGGGCGACACATTGAGCGAAACGGGGAATCGGTATCCCTTGTCGTGCCATTCGCTGCCTTGCGCGCAGGCAGTCAATAATGCCCATGATCCAACAGCAACGATGAGACCCTGATCCTCCAGTGCGGGGACGAAATTGTCGGGACTTACGATGCCCTGCGTGGGGTGCCGCCATCGAAGTAGTGCCTCAACGCCGGCAAAAGCGTTGGTGTGCAGGTCTATTTCGGGCTGATACACCAAAAAAAACTCGTCATTTTCGAGTGCGACGGAAAGTTCCGCCAACCGAACTTCGTCGGTCGCCAAGCCATTTGGGGATTCCGGTTTATTGGACATTTCGTTCACTTCCCTGTGGCCCAATACCTAGGCGTCGTAACGATTTCTTTCGGTGCAGACGATACTAGGCGGGCGTATTCGAATTTTAAAAGAAAGCCGTCCGATTGTGATCGCAACTCGTTTCCGATCGATCATTACTTCCTGCGCGTCCCCTCCGTTACAGCTCGGTCGCCGCCTTATCCAGATACGGCTTTCGTCATTGTCGATGTCGCGAGTCGTGACGTTGAAGGCATCACTCCACCGCCCGTTGTGGCTTAGTTGATGAATCGTCACAATAGAGTTACACGCATTCTTTGGGCAGTAAAAGCCCTGAATCAAAGGGAATCCGCTCGTTTGACGTCCTTATTTTGTGGAATCGAGGGTCAATTGGCCCACTACGAATAAACAATGCCTTGACAATAAAGTACGATTCCACTACGTTTCATTAGCGCAAGGGCGGATCGAGAGTATCTCATGAACAAGAACGTTCGCATAATCCGCGGCGACGGCCAAGCGTTCACACCACGACAATTCGTCGGACTGTGGCGCGCAACGACTATCCGGGCACTCCGTCGCTCGCGATCGGCTATGGCGGTTTTGGCTGCAGTCACCGTGAGCATTCTGGCGCTGCCAGCGCTTGCGTCGAGTGCCACGACGAACCAATCCAATAACACCGATGGCGGTTCGAATCCGTGCACACCCACGACCCTCGCCCAATATCAAATTCGTTACAGCCACGACGATGACGACACCACGACGACGATCAACACTTGTTGTGAGCCGACTACTACCGTACCCGTGACGACCACGACCGTTCCTGCGACCACCACGACGACGACGGTTCCTGCGACCACGACGACGACGGTTCCTGCGACCACGACGACGACGGTTCCTGCGACCACGACGACGACGGTTCCTGCGACCA
>JANXXO010000027.1 GCA_025350565.1 Acidimicrobiaceae bacterium | reverse complement strand
GCCACCCTTGGGCAAGTACTTCAGTTGATGTTCGTGCCAGGGACTGGACTCGAGTCCGGGGTAGGTGACCCACAGCACGTCGTCGTGGGCTTCGAGGAATCGAGCGACTTTTTCGGCGTTCTGCACGTGACGCTCCATCCGATAACTGAGCGTCTCTAAACCTTGGATCAAGAGAAAGGAGTTGAACGGCGTGGTGGAAGCGCCCATGTCGCGAAGGTACTGCAGTCGGGCTTTCAGCACGTAGCGGGCCGTGAAGAGTGGCTCGGGCAGATTGGCGAAGACCAGGCCGTGGTAGCTGGGGTCGGGCTCGGTGAAGCCCGGGAAGCGACCACTGGCCTCGTAGTTGAACGTTCCGCCGTCCACGATCACGCCTCCGATGGACGTGCCGTGGCCGCCAATGTATTTCGTCGCAGAGTGCACCACGATGTCTGCGCCGTGGGCGAGTGGTTGGGCGAGAAAGGGCGTGGCGAGCGTGTTGTCGACCACGAGCGGAATGCCACTGTCGTGCGCGACCTTGGCCACGCCTTCGAAGTCCAAGACGTCCCCCTTGGGGTTACCCAGGGTTTCGGCGTAGAAGGCTTTCGTGTTCGGTCGAATAGCGCCGCGCCACTCCTCGAGGTTGTCGGGGTCGTTGACGAAGGTGACTTCGATGCCCAACTTCGGCAACGTGTAGTGGAAGAGATTATACGTTCCGCCGTAGAGCGAGGCCGACGAAACAATGTGACCACCGTTCTCCGCGAGGTTGAGCAGGGCGATCGTTTCCGCGGCCTGTCCACTCGCCACGGCCAAGGCCGCGGCCCCTCCCTCGAGGGACGCCATACGGTCTTCGAAGACCGCTTGCGTGGGATTCATAATGCGCGAATAGATGTTGCCGAGTTCGGAGAGACCGAAAAGGGCTGCCGCGTGCGCCGTGTCGCGAAACACGAAGCTCGTGGTCTGATAGATCGGCACGGCGCGCGCGCCAGTGGTCGGGTCCGGTACCGCTCCGGCGTGAATCTGACGGGTTTCAAATCCCCAGTTGGACATAGTCGGCTGACTCCTTGCTGGTCTCTCCCGCTGGCGGAAAAAGATATGGTGAACGGCTATCTAAAACAAAGGTTAGCGATTTGGTCAACTATTCGTCTCGACTTTCATCGTCGTCCCCGATGACGCGCACTCACCATGCCCCTAAATGATGGCCGGTCGCTTCGTCGCGAGCAAGGTGAAGGCAATGGGCAAGGTCGAGGCTGACCCGCGAGTGCCGTCGGGACCGACCCCGATGCGGAAGCGGTAACGGCCGTCGTCGTCCAAGTCGAGGATGTCACCGTGAGGGTCGTAAGCCATGTCGTCGTGTTCGAGCAGGGTCGTCAGCGAAAGACCGGCGTGGTGGACGGCGTTCACGATCTCGGAGAGGGAGTGCGCGTACTCTTCGGTCGAGGTGACGAAGTCGGCGTTCGGATTGGCGTAGCTGCCGGTACCGCTCCACTGCACGGGCACGCCGCTGCGGTAGGGGAAGTCGGCAATCAAGGGATCACGTGATCCAAACACGTTGGTGAAGGGGTGAATCTCGACGAGCACCAGTCGGCCCCCGTCACGCAGGACCCTCGTCGTCGACGCCATCCAGTTGTCCAGATCGTCAATCCAGCAGAGAACCCCAATCGTGGCGTAGGCAATGTCGAATCGGTCGTCGAGTGAATGGGGGAGATCGCGCGAATCCGCCTGGACGGTGTCGAGGGCGACGCCGGCGAGTTGGGCTATCTCGCTCGCTCGCGCTAAGGCGGTGGGTGAGAAATCGACGGCCGTCACTCGCGCTCCTCGACGAGCCATGGAAATCGAATCGAAACCAATATGGCTCTGGATGTGCACCACGTCCAGACCGGCGACACCCGATCCGTAGGTCGCCAGGGCAATCGCGTTCTCTTCGAGATCGCTGAGCGAGTCTTTGCCGCTCACCAGGGTGTCGACGTCGTAAAAGCGGTCCGACCCGGTGCCGTGAAAGGCGGCCAAGGTTTCCCAGTGATCGAAGTTCGGCGTCTCCACGACTGCAGTCTTGCAGTTGAGGTGGCGACGCGTCGAAGGTGCGTGGCATTCAACGCCTCATGGAAGACGGCGGTGCTCGGTCCGTCCGCGCGCCTGCGCGGCGTCGTGCGTTATCGTCCCCTACGACGCCAGAGGTTGGGGGAACGATGAGTGCATCTGGAATTGAACCTCACGACGACCCGAGTGGGGCCGGCGTGCTGCGTGGTGACGTCTTCGTGAGTTCGCCCGAGTTGGCCTCGCGTGCTCGTCGAGGCGCCGCGGGGCTGCGTACGCTCGGCGTTCGGGCCGGTGGCGCCGTCGCCCTACTGCTCCGCAACGATCACGAGTTCTTTGAAGTCTCGTATGCGGCGAGCGCCGTGGGTGCTGCGCCGGTGCCGATCAACTGGCACGGAAGCGCCGACGAAGTGGCCTACGTCGTGGCCGACTCCCAAGCACGGGTCTTGGTGGGCCATGCCGATCTGCTTCGCCACGTGCGTCACGCCCTTCCCCCCTCCGTGACGGTGCTCGGCGTGACGACACCGGCCAGTATCGCCGACGCCTACGCGATCGCGCATTCGTTTCGGTCGCTCCCGCCCGACGTGGTGGAGTGGTCGACGTGGCGAGACACCTTCGAGCCATTGGACGACACCTTCGTGGGCGACGCGACGTCCATGATCTACACCTCGGGCACGACGGGCCACCCCAAGGGCGTGCGGCGTATCCCCGGCACGAGTGACACGTCGCGAGCTGGCGGTTACATGGTCGACGTGTCCCGACTCTTCGGTGCCTGGCAGGGGATGCGCACGATCATGGCCGGTCCGATGTACCACTCGGCGCCGTTCGCGTACGGACTCGTCGCGGCCCGCCCCTATCACGGCTTCGTGGTACTGGAAGATCGATTCGATCCCGAGGAGTTCCTCTCACTCATCGAACAACATCGCATCACCTCGCTCTACATGGTGCCCACCATGTTCGTGCGTTTGCTACGGCTGGCCCCGGAGGTTCGCCGCCGCTACGACATCTCGTCGTTGCGCCACGTGTCGCACACCGCCGCACCGTGTCCACCGGACGTGAAGCGCGCACTGATCGAGTGGTGGGGGCCGATCGTCCACGAGTTCTACGGCAGCACCGAAGTGGGCTTCATCGCTGGGTGTACGAGCGAAGAGTGGTTGGCGCATCCCGGCACCGTCGGCCGCCCCTTGGCCTCGTGCGAAGTCGCGATTATCGGCGCGGACGGCCCGGTTGCGGTTGGCGAATCGGGTGAGGTCTTCGTGCGAGCCCTGGGCAACTCCGACTTCACCTATCACGGCAAGGACGACGCGCGCGCTGA
>JANXXO010000062.1 GCA_025350565.1 Acidimicrobiaceae bacterium | reverse complement strand
TTCGGCCACCAGTAATTCAAGCAGTGCTCTTCGAGCCCGGCTCGCCTTTTCCATGCTCGTCACTCCTCGATTCATTCAGACAACCTAGACACGAAAACGTTGGATATGCTCACGCACCCGTAACTTCCCAATCGACAAGTCTCCAGTCGGAGACACCCCTTGGTCGTTAATGTCAAATTGCAACGTCCGAAGGATGACGTAACCACGCAATGGATTCTTCGTAAGGGGTGCCGTTTTCGAGGCAGCCATGCAAGATCCCAACCCACCGATTGGCCAGTTGGCGAATCGCTTTGCGGTGATGCTTGTCGCGTGCTTTGAGTTCGTTGTAATAGCTGCGCGCACCGGGTGACGGCAGGAGCGAACTGAACGCCCACTGATCGAGTGCACTCGCGAGACGCTTGTTGCGGCTGTGACGCGCGAGCACGACGTGGGATTTTCCAGAGGCTCTGGTGACCGGCGACGTGCCGGCGTAGTTTTTGCGAGACTTGGCGTCGGCGTAGCGGTTCGGGTCATCCCCGAACTCGCCCAGCACCCGAGCGCCGAGGACCGTCCCCATTCCTGGAAGAGAGAGGATGACCTTGGCACTCGGGTGCTGCTCAAAATGCGCCGACAGCGACGCCTCGAGTTTGGCGATCGACGCGTTCAACTGCGCGATGTTGGCCACCGTCGCCTCAGTGGTGACGCCGTAGGCGTCTTCTAAGAGTGCCGGCTGGGCCAGTTGTTCACGCCGCAGTATCTCGTGGATCCGAGCGACACGCTCGTCGAGCAGACGTTTCCGTCCGGCCTTGCGTAACGCCGTCTCGATGCGTGCCTTTGACAGGGAGCGACCCTTGGTCGGGGTCGGCGCAATCGCGAGGATCGCCACCGCGTCCGGCCCGGAGAGCTCTGTGCCAAAGGCTTCTAGGGCCCCTGGGTAGTAGTCCTTCAGGGCTGAACGAAGTGTGTTCACCTGGCGCTGGCACTCCCAGATCGTGTTCTGGTGGTTGCGCGCGAGCAACTTGATTGCGTCGCTCAAAACACTGTCGCCGGCGACCGCACGGTGATTGTGCCGATCCGTGCGGACAAGGTCCGCGAGCACCTTGGCGTCGCCGGGATCGGACTTGGCGCCCGAGACGTGGTGTCGCTCGCGGTAACGCGAGGCGGCCAACGGGTTGACCGCGAAGACCTGGTAGCCCGCGGCGATCAGTGCCGTGACGAGGAGTCCCCGTTCGGTCTCGATGCCGACGATGACACGCTCGGCGTCGTTCACCTCGCCCAAGTGCTCAGCGATCATCGCGTGCAGTTGCTGTACTCCGGCCAGCGCATCGGGAATTCTCTTGCGTGCGAGTACGCCACCGCCTTCATCCATGATGCACACGTCGTGGTGAACCTCGGCCCAATCCACTCCAATGAAAATCATTTGGTCACCTCCTGTAGTCGTTTATGAACCACGAGGCGACGGTGGCGACCTAATGGACCAGTGCTCGAAGCACGACACCCCTCCAGCCTTCTCCGTCGTCCTCACCAACCGATCGGGGCACGCTCTCCGACTAGAGCTCAACGCTCAGAATGTGATAGTGCTCACCGACCAGCGGTTCGGTGTCATCTTCTCAAAAGACGATGACGCACACCATTAGAATGTGTAGGTCGGGCCTCCGACACCAACATTCTCCGGTACCTTCAGGCCTACTTCGGAGAGCAGGACGTTAAGCACCAGACTTCCTACCACCTTCACTTCCAAGTGATCGGGAAATACCTTGATCCATTCAACGAGATTCTCAACCAGTACTCGACGTTCGCGATCATCGGCCTCGGCCCACACCGCGTCCATGTCAAGGTCAGCGAGCAGTCGTGCGACCTCTTCGAATCGGAGTTCCAAGTCACTCTTCATTTGCTCTTCCTGGCCCTCTAAGGCCAATTGCTGACGAACAGATTCGATGGCCGTTGCGATGCGAGTCTCTTCACGATGGAATCCATCCGCGCTGATCTTTCCTCCGTAGTAGAGGCCGAGGAGTTTGTCTCGTTGGTCGTTGAGGACCTTCAGGGTTTTCGCCGGTGCCGCCGGTCGGGTCCGGCGCGGCGTCCCCGCCGCGTCCGGGCCCCCACCGGCCAGCCGCCGCCTGATAGCCCCTCGCAGACCGTCATTGTGACCAATCTCGCGGAGTCCTACGACCGCCGCACGAGCAAGTCCGAGGTTGCTTCGTGACGCCTGATCACATCCCTGGCCCCGGTGACGACACCTGTAGGTGAGATGACCCTTGCCGTTTTGAGCGACGACCATCTTTCGACCACACAGACCGCAGACAACGCGACCCGATAGCGGATCGCTCGACTGGCGCACGCCCTTGGCCGTCCCTCGATGCGCGTTCTGCCACTCCTCTTCGCTCACGAGCGCATCGTGGATGCCGCGAGACCACTTGCCCTTGCGAAACGTCTCGCCTCGATAGATGCGCGAATCGAGAATCGATTTGACGGTGGAGTACTTGAACCCCGTGCGCTCTTCGATGAAGCGGTATGAGTGACGCTCTCCTCGAAGCCGGAAGCATTCGATCACCAGCGGCGCGTCAACGTTCGGCACCAACAGTCCGTCGATCATGTCGTAGCCGGTCTTTGGTCGATTGGGCCAGCGACCCTCCTTCACGAGTCGGTCCAGTCCCATGCTGACGTTCTCTGAGAGCGCTTCGCGGTAATACTCCGCTTGACCGCCCATCATTGAGAAGAACCACCTTCCCGCAGGTGATGACAGGTCGAGATTCTCACATACTGAGTGCAAGACAACGCCGTGCTTGTCGAACGTGTCGCGCAGCTCCATCAAGTCGCGCAGGCTCCGAGAGAGCCGGTCTAGTTTCCACACAACGACGTGCGAAGCGTGGCCCGCCTCAACCGCCGCCAACAACTGCTGCACGCCAGGCCGCAACATATTTTTGCCAGAGATACCGGGATCGGAAATGACGGTGATCTCGCCCAAATCGTG
>JANXXO010000016.1 GCA_025350565.1 Acidimicrobiaceae bacterium | reverse complement strand
CGCCAGTTCCACGGTTGCTCCTTCCGCGGTAGGCACGTACTCGGTCCTGCCGGCCAACGCCACCGTCGTCGTCACCCCGAGCGCCGACCAAGGTACCTACGCCAAGACGTACAACTACGTGGCGGGTTCACTGTCCATCACTGCGCCCACCAAAGCGAAGCTGCGCGCGATTCGCGTGGTCGGCGGCGCCTGGACGGGTCGAACCGTCACCGTCGTAATTATCGGCGCCGGCTTTACCGGTCAGCCACGGATCATCTCGAGCTCGGGCGGCACGACGGCCCGCGTCTTTCGCGATTCGGGCACGAGGCTCAGCGTCCGCGTCACGGTGCGCAAAGGTATGCCGCGTGGGGTGCACACGTTCAAAGTCATTTTCGCCGGCGGAGCGTTCGTCAACGTCCATTACAACCAGTTCTAAAGACGCGAACGTAACTCTGAGGGCTTAACATCAACTCAGCACCGCGACCACTCGACGGTCGCGGTGCTGAGTTGAGCCATTTGTTCGTCAGGAGCGTTATGTTCGGCCGTCACTTCGCTCGAATTCTCGTCGTCCTCCTCGCGCTGGGATCACTCGTTGCTGCGCCCCACTTCACGCGTGCCAACGCCTCGCCGGCGTCTTCATCCGTCGCGGCGATATGGAGCGAACCGGCGAGTGGCTACGGATTCCTCGATAACGCCATACTTCACTCCCCTAGCCCCATAGACCTCTCGATGTACACGCTGCAAGACACGGCGACCGAGAACGATCTCATCGCGCGCGCCCACGCTGGCGTCGCCGTTCGCGTGATGCTGAACGCTGCCTACGTCGGAAAGCACAACAATCTGGCGGCGTACAGCTACTTGCGCGCGCACGGCGTGCCCGTGGTGTGGGCCCCGGCCGGACAGATCTTCCACGCCAAATATTTACTAGCCGGTCGCGCGGCCTACATCGGATCGGGCAACCTTCAACCGCAGTACTACTCGTCGACGAGAGATTTCTGGGTGCAGGACACGAACCCCAGCGACGTCGCGGCCATCGCCGCAACCTTTCGTAGCGACTACGCCGGTCAGGCTGCCACGCCGGTGGCCTCGGGGGGCCTCGTGTGGAGTCCCGGTTCCACGTTGGCGCTGGTGGCACTCATTGCGTCAGCCCACCGTACCTTGCTCGTGGAGAACGAAGAGATGAGCAACTCGAGCATTGAGTCCGCTCTCGCGGCGGCCGCGTCGCGAGGCGTGTCGGTCAAGGTCGTGATGACCAAATCGTCCGAGTGGGCGGCCGCGCTCGCATCGTTGGCGCAGCGTCGCGTGCACGTTCGCGTGCTGACTTCCTCTCAGGTCTACATCCACGCCAAGGTCATCTGCGCCGACTGCAGTCCTACGGGAGGGTCGGTGTTCATCGGAAGCGAGAACTTCTCCACCTCGTCGCTCTCCTACAACCGAGAGCTGGGATTGATCACCTCGTCGCTGCGCGCGGTGCGCGCAGTAGCGGCGGTGGTCAACGCCGACTACGCCGTCGGGTCGAACATTGCTCTAGTGACGCGAACCACGTCGCCCGTGCCCACGACACCGACCGGGGCTGGCGCGGTAACGATCATTGCCTTTCCCGCGTCCATTAGTCCGGGCGACGAAGACTCGCTGAGTGCGCGCTCTTCACGGGCTCACGACCAGTGCTCGTTGGGGGTGACGTTGCCGAGTGGCTACGAGAGTCATTCAAAGGGATTGGGTGCCCAACGAGTCGGCCCGAATGGCGACGTCACGTGGACCTGGAGAATCGGCACCTCCACGCATCCGGGCACGGCACTCGCGACCATCACCTGTGCCGCCGGACGCCTGACGCGGAGTTTTTCAATCTCGTAGCCCGTCGTTCTGAACTGGATGCATACCATCGCCACGACACGTTTCCACTGGATCTACTCGAGCTCAGATTCGGTGCGCACGTACCAGCGCATTGATCGCAAATAACCTGACGTGGCGACTGACTGTACAGCGCGACCTGGCGGGCCGGCCACGCGGAACGACCAAGAAGCCGGCGCCGAAACCGCCGCAATGTGAAAGTCCACGGTGCCCTGGTCATTGATCGAGACCATGAATGACTCCGCGCCTCGCTCCGGATGTCCAGGCAAGGTGGCGTCGAGAAAGCCGTGACGATCAGACTCATCGATGACGGCCACGATCTGACGAGGTGCCGCGATCGAGACCAATCGGCACCCCAAGGTGACGACGGCCGTGTGAACTTTGGTTGGCGACGTGGCCAAGGGGAAGATACGAAGCCCGCGCAGGTGCCCGCGTCTTCAGAAACCCAAGGGCACTGCCAAGCTCATTCGGCGCGACCAATTGCGTTCTCGAAGATCGACTCCATCTCGTCTTGAGTGGGACCCTGCGGCGGCCGTGGTCCCGCCGCCACGCCTCGGAAGATGTGCTCGATCCGGCTTTGGATGGCGTGGTCGTCATCAAGGACGCGCAAGCTATCGAGAAGTCCATTCCTCCGAGTCATCACGCGGAAGACGTCAGGGTCCTCGAGGGCCGCGACGCCGCCCGCGACGACGGTGAAGAGAGCGTAGGCACCATCCTTAGAGGTGAAATCGACCGGTTCGCCGTTCCACATCCGCAGCCGCTGGTCGTCCAATTGCGTCGCGAAATCGAATCGCTCACGAATGAGTGGGTTGGTGCGCTCCCTGAACGCGGCGGCGGCCTCATCGAGATTTGGCTGTTCGTCGATGGCGTCGGCGAGTTCGACCGATTGGCGCAGGGCGAACGAAAGACCTAGGGCGAGAATCGGATCACTGTGGCACATCGAGTCACCGATGGGGAAGAGTCCGCTTACCGAGGCGTGAGGAAATTCACGGAGCGAATTGCGCAATCCCGCCATCGTGAGCACATCGGTGATCGGCACAACGCCCTCCGGGTTGACCCATTGGCGCATCGCGGGGGTCGTCGCCATGACGGCTTCGAACACGGCAGCTTCTTTAAGGGCCCTCGACGACGGACGACCAGGTGGCACTGCTAAAAGGGCGGCGAAGGTTCGATTGTCGCCGGGGAAGGTCGAGTAACCCATGTAGCCGAGGTCACCCCTCGGACCAAGGAACCAACGGCCGTCGGGAAGTTCGAAGCCGTCGCGCAATCGGTAGTAGCGGCTGTAATACACCACTCCGCAGTCACTGGATTGCGGCTTCGCTTCGTCAATCCCGCGCTGGGCCAGCCACTCCGCAGTTCGCGTTCTCCGACCCAGCGCGTCCACGACGACGGTCGCCGAGACCTCAGTCCCGTTAACGGCGACGCCGGTGACACGCCGACCTTGCAGGAGCAGGCCCGAGACCTCGGTGTCGGGTTTCACGTTGACGAGAGGTTCGACGGCGATCGCCCGGCGCAGGGCCCACTCAATGAGTGGTCGACGGACTGCGAGCTATTGAAGGTCAGCGTCTTGCGGCCTCGTTGCTCCGAGAACCTTTCGTCGCATGTCGACGTCTTGGGCCCCCGAATCGAGCAGCGTCGAATACACATCGGGTAGTCGGTCACGCAGTACCTGACGCCCGCATGGCATGAATGCGTGAGGCTGCAGAAAGTGCGGGATACCCTTGCGGGGCCACTGCGGCGATGTCGCCGCTTCGCCCAGTGGAAAGGGATCTCGCTCGAGTACGAGTACCGAGTGACCCCCACGAGCCAAGAGCAGGGCACACGAAAGCCCCGAGACTCCCCCACCGAGTACCACAACTTTTTGCGGCGACATCGCCACACCTTAACAACGCTCATCCGCAAAGTAGTGATGCATCCTAACGAAGCTTTCGGTGCGTTCAAGGAGGTCGGTGTCGACACAGTCGTGTGCGAAGAGAAGCACATGGGCTCACGGGCCATCGTTGTGATCTGTCGTGATTCTGCTGCCGCTGCAAGACGGTTTACAGTGAATCGCCCTGCGCTGGGTGTCATTTACACCCGAACTGGTCGCCCATTCTTTTCTGCACCCGCTGACGAAGCGGCCATAATCGAACGGGTTCGCAGCTCGGTAACGATGGCCGGGTTGTGGGACGAACTCGAGACTGACTGGTTGGTTCTCGACTGCGAGCTACTCCCGTGGTCGGCCAAGGCGGAGGAACTCCTTCGGGGCCAATACGCCGCCGTCGGAGCAGCTGCGACTGCGACACTTACGGCAGAAAAGCAGGTTCTTGCGACTGCCGCCTCTCGCGGTGTGGACGTGGGCGAACTCGTGATTTTGAATGATGCGCGGGTCGAAATGGTCGATGGTTTCGTTAAGGCCTACCGCCAGTACTGCTGGGAGGTCACGACGCTCGAAGACTTGAAGATCGCGCCTTTCCAGATCCTGGCCGGCGAGGGCGAAACGTACGCTCTGCGGGACCACCTCTGGCATTTAGAGGTTCTGAGTCGGCTCGTGGCCGCGGACGAGACGACGTTCCGACTGACCCGTCATATCGTGGTCGATTTGTCTGACGAGTCATCGATTCAACGGGGAGCGGCATGGTGGCAGACCCTGACTGATGCCGGTGGTGAAGGGATGGTCGTCAAACCGGTTGATGTCGCTCGTCAGGGTCCTAAGGGACTCATCCAGCCCGGGATCAAATGCCGGAGTCGTGAGTATCTGCGCATCATCTACGGCCCCGAGTACACGGCTCCCCAAAACCTGGAGCGATTGCGCAGCCGTGGCCTCGGCCTCAAGAGATCGCTCGCAATCCGGGAATTCGCATTGGGCATCGAGGCTCTAGAGCGCTTCGTGGCTGAAGAGCCTCGCTACAAAGTGCATGAGTGCGTGTTCGGAGTACTCGCGCTCGAGAGTGAACCCGTTGAACCTCGATTGTGACGCTGACGCACTAATCATGGGGGTTCGAACAAAGTACATATCGATTTCGAGCGATCGGAAGTCAGAAGTCGCAATTCATCAGGGATGACGCTGTAATTTTGACAACACTTTGTGGAGGTAACGCGACTATGTTCGAATCCCTTTCATCCCTGCTTATCAGGTAGGACATATTGTCATTTTCCCTGACCCGCTGTTGACCAGCGCCCAGATGATGCCCTCAACGCACCTTTCTCGAACCCCGAAAGATCGCTGACATCTTCGATCCAAGTCTCAGTGCGAGTCGGGTAACCGGGCTCACGCCGAGAGGAGAGGCTTGATGGCGTCAAGGGAGGATCCGAGGTGGTCGCGCCCAAGTTCGAGATCATATCGGGCCTGAAGGTTGATCCAGAAGCGCTCGCTCGTGGCGAAGAATCGTGCAAGGCGCAGCGCCGTATCAGCGCTGATCCGACGCTTGCCGTGAACGATTTCGTTGATTCGACGTGGCGGGACGTCGATCAATATTGCGAGGCGGTGCTGCGTTACGCCAAGCGGCTCAAGGAAGTCCAACAGCAGGACTTCGCCCGGATGTATCGGTGCAACTGTGCTTGACATTTCAGTTCCTTTCAGTGATAGTCGGTAATCGTTACGGTTTCAGGTCCCGCCTTCGTCCAGCGGAAGCAGATTCTCCACCGGTCGTTTATTCGGATGCTGTACTGTCCGGCACGATCACCGCTCAATTTCTCTAGACGATTCCCCGGTGGAACTCGAAGGTCACCAATGGTCTCGGCAGCATCAAGAATCACCAGTTTGCGCAAGGCAACCCGTTGAATTTCGAGGTGAAACTTTCGGACCGCCTCTCGACGCCACAATCGTTCGGAGTCTTTGTCACCGAACGATTGCAGCATAATTCAAGTATATCCCATTGCGTTATGAACGCAACACGTTATGCGACAACAATTCGCAGAGCGAGCCCTGAGGGTAAGTGAAGTGGACCCCAACCTTGGACAGCCTATTGACCGACTTAAGAGTTGAGCGGGTTGGTTGCAGCGAGTTAGGCGGCTCGCTGGTGAAGCCTTGATCGATAGTAGATCTCATCGGGTGTAGCGCCACCCAGTGCGCTGTGGGGCTGGTCCTCGTTGTAGTAGTCAATGAAGCCTTCGAGCCCGTCGCGCAGGGCGTTGCCGCTGTCGGCGAGGTTGAGGTAGATTTGGTCGTACTTCCACCGAGGTCGAGATCGTGAACTTCATCGACGACTACTCCAGAGCGGTGCTCTGTTCGAGCGTGGTGCGCGTTACCAAGGGCGAGGGCGTCGTGCGCCTCTTCTATGAAACGACCGAGAAATACGGCTTCTCCGAGTCGGTCTTGTCGGACAACGGCGCCATCTACACGACGTCCTATCGCGGCGGCCACAGTGGCCTCGAGATCGATCTGGCGCTCTTGGGCATCACCTTTAAACACGGCCGGCCCTACCATCCCCAGACGCAAGGAAAGGTCGAGCGCTACCACCAGACGCTGAAGAAGTACCTGCGCGAACATCGCAAGGTCGCCACCATCGCAGCGCTGCAAAAGCAGATCGATCGCTTCGTCCTCTACTACAACGAAGAGCGGCCACACGTCGCGAGGGGCTGTGCACCGATGGAGGCGTGGCGCGCACTCGACAAGGCGACGCCGCGACTGCAAGGGCTACCGATCTTGGCCAAGACCAACGTCCGCCACGACCACGTCGACCAGTGGGGTTCAGTGACGCTTCGCTACCGTCGCAAGCTCCATCACATCAGCGTCGGACGTGCGCACCGACACAAACGCGTCATCATCTTGGTCGCCGATCTCGACATTCGAGTGGTCGCCGAAGACGGCGAAGTACTTCGACATTTCACGCTCGATCCGACACGCGACTACCAGGCAAGGTCACGAAGTACGCTCTGAGGGTTCGTTTGTCCCAATAATTGTGTTAGATTACAGAGTGGACCTCATGGGACGGCTTTCAAACCCTTCTGAGGCAACCAAAGCCCTTATTTTTCAAGCAACGAACATTGTTGATAAGCGGAAAATTGATGTGCTCCGAGCAACGACACGGTCGATTGACCATGAGCTTGACTCGTCCAATGAAGAAGAGGGACGGCTTTCAAACCCTGTGCAACGACGGCTGGCCAACGCAAAAATACACGACCTCGTTGAAGACTACGTGCGAGGAATGTCAGTAAACGCGCTCGCCCACAAATTTGGAATCCATCGCACCACTGTCATGATCCATCTCGAATCTCGCGAGGTCCATCGCCGTCGGAGTGTGCGGAAGCTATCTACCGCAAGCGTCGTTCTGGCAGCAGGACGTTACGAGAACGGTTTATCGCTCCGGTCAGTCGCGAAGGAATTTGGAGTAAATGAGGCCACAATCACTCGCGAATTCCGAGCCGCGGGCATTGCAATACGTCCTCGGCGAGGTTGGTCCGCGACGAACCTGAACATACGACCTCTCCCGTGACGTGCATCTTCGGGCAACTTCTATTTGAGCTGATTTCCCAATCAATTCGCGATGTGACTCAATTGGCTGGGGCAAAAACGCTCAATCAATTCGATGCGTCGGCGCGCCCTCCGAAGTGGTGTCGGATCTTGGTGACGACGGGACCGTTCTGAAGGCTGCTCCGCCTCGGCAGTCCCGAGCGAGATAATTCGGCCCGCTGCCGGGTCAATGGGCAGTCTCATAATCCTCCTCACCAAGGACCGATGTCTTCGCCCTCTATATAAGGAGCCACTCGAGAATGGCCTTTTCGAACAAATCTGTTGAGAAGTTCGCCAAGTATTTATGGAATCCTTTATTTCTCAACGATTGTGAGAATCACTCAGGGTGCCCGATCGGACGACTTAGCGCTTCGCGCACGTCGTCCAACAAGGCGATTGAGAGACTTCAGGCGCCGCAATTTTTCGAAGTTTCTCGATAGTAACTTACGAGCGAAATCAAATTTCGTATAACTGGACCATCCGAGACCGGAAATACAAACCCCCAGACTCAGATTCTTGGTCATCCTGAGCGAGATACACGGTGCAACCCATTGCCGGGTTAGTCCAGGGCTCGACAGCCGTCCGCCGGCCCGGATCGAGAGTGATTGAATAATCTTAACAATCGTCGACTGTTACGACTCGAGTCATGATGCGCTCCGTTCGTGCAGCAATTTTAGAAGCGGCTGATGTTACGGTTACGGATTGCGCTTGGGCAAATGCTTCGCGACGAACGAGTCGAAACTCTAAACATCAGACCAATCCCATGAATGCACCTCCATCGCGACTTCAGGATTCGATGATCTCAATGCTTCATCGTAGGACAATTTGAGCCGCTTCCCTCGATCGTTCGAAGGATCACGTATGAGCACTTCGTCGACAATGGCCACGCTCATGTTCATTTCCACGAGTGCTTCAGTGTATCGACCCATGATTTCATCAATTGCAGATGCAGTGTCTGAATACAAACTCATTACAACCGCCACCGCGGGTGATATCGGCCAATTCTCAAAGACATCGTCCAAAAGTACCTTGCTCGATATTATGCAGCCATACGCAGTTGGAAAGTAACGCGATCGCATTTCGTCGTTTTCAAATTCGTGGAAACCCACTTCGGTTGCCAGCGGAAGGAGTGCGCGCACTATTAACAGAAGGTCAAGCTGGCAGTCAGAAGTCACATCCATCAACTCGTGTAAATGAGCTTGACCAAGCTCCAAGGTACCTTCGAACTCAGACAACATACTGCGTTCAATCTCAATCCGCGCTTTACAAAGGGCGAAAATCGTCGTCAGTCTCCTCGGGAGTGTCGCTGCCGGATACTGTTCGGACCATTCCAGCACATAACCAATCAGACTTTCCAGAGCATGAAGTCGCGATTGCCATTCCTCCTCCAGGCGTCCAGGTCGCGCCGCCGCCATTGACTGCCGTGATCGTTCCTGCAGAGTTGATCGCTGCAGCGAGTATGAGGGCGTCACCAACGTGTTGCGGATCGACGGCCAAGGTCGTCGTGCCACTTGACAGGTTTTGCTGCAAAGTGCCAACGGCAAAGATCGAGCCACCGCCTGAGCTTGTCGTTGTTGCCGCGCTCAGACGCTGACCATTGGTGCTGTGGGTGTAGTTGGTCAGTGTTGAGGATGACGTGGGTGGTGATGAACACGACGCGCTCCACGAGACATTGGCCGACTAGCACAACTCGGCGCCCGAGTTGTAGGCGAAGGACTCCGCTGGCCCCGATGGCGGTGGTTGACATTCGACGCTCCCTAAGACAATCGAATTGAATCGCCCGTTTCGACGCCCGAATTCGACAACTTTGAGTCATCATCGCTCTAGTTGGGATTTGACCAGTATCTGCGACGTCACAGCCGTAATGATAGAAAGGGCATATGTCGAACACTCAAATTATTTTGCTTCGAAGCGATGTCATTAGAAGAGACCGCATTCGAAAATATCGAGTAATTCTTGACGGATCACTAATTGGCAGAATAAAGGCAGGTTCGACTGAGAGCTTCGATGTCGAACCAGGCAGTCATACTCTTCAACTGAAAATCGACTGGACGGGCTCTTCTGAAGTCGCATTTGACATTGTGGAAGGCGAGACCCTCAGGTTTGACTGCGAACCAAATGTAGGCTCCGGTGCTCTGGCTGATCTTGGTAGTTCTGTCGGGGATAGTCAAAAATGGATAACACTCGTTCGCGAAAAGTAACGTCGCGAGAATCGCTCGGACGCTGTCGCGTTTCAGCATCGTTACAGAATGAAATGTGACCGGGGCATCATTTCGAAGTGGTCGAACGTTTTATATGTGGAATGTCGGCACGCGCACAAGTTCAGTTTCGAAGCGGTGGTGGCACCAACGCAGTAGGTTTACCTGTTAAGAAGACGAGTACGAATCCGACAAAGAACAGCCCAAATGCGACGACACCAAGATAGAACGGAATGGCCGCAATTACTCTTGCAACATGAGAGCGAAGTACTAGGCGCTCATGATCCGCAAGCGAAAAGACAGCAAGAGATACGAATCCACCCGTAATGCACGGGTGTGCAGAGATCAAGCGGAACCGTAGCGAGTCAATCCCATTGTCAATCGGTGAAGACAGCCGAAAATTGACCGTTCCTTTCCCGTGCCATAGAAGATATGACCGGACTGAAAGCGCGAGGGTCAGTGCAACCAGAATGATCCAGGCGGTCCAATCAAAATTGCTCATACCATGTGATGGTATAGCCATCCCGCGATCCCGGAACCAGCCAGAGCCCCACCGAAGGCGCAAATTCCTATTGCCCATGGTCCACCCACGGCGCAGAGTTCCGCTCCTGCATCGGCACCGCCAGCAGCACCAAG
>JANXXO010000008.1 GCA_025350565.1 Acidimicrobiaceae bacterium | reverse complement strand
CCGCTGTGACGACGCGGGCACTGGGAGAATAGAGCGGTTTCTCCGGCGCGTGCTCGCCCCCTAGGCGGCAACCTTCCTTTCCGGAATGCAACCTTGGCGACGCCGAGCATCATTCTGGCCCGGTGCGCCCGTCGCGCGTTCGGCGTCCTCGGCGCAGCCGTTGGTGGCGATTTCGTGTTCTTGACTGATCTTTTGCCTAAATTGGATGCCAGTGCTACGGTCACCCGAGGTCTTTCTGTCGGGGGAGAACGCATGCCAGGTGGTTCATGTGTCACACACTTTCCGGTCACCTCACGTCGTGGCCTCCTCGCGAGTCTCGTAGCCGCGGTGGCCCTGCTGTCAATGACGAGCGTTGGTTCAACGGCCGGGGCGGCGACCGGGTGCAAGAGTTTCGCCTACGCCTGCACCATCGACGGGTACAACGCGACCATCATGACCGTTGGTTGGGCCGCGCGCTACTACGGCGCCGGAACCAAGGGCGGCATTGGCACGCCACCGCATAACTGCACGCTCTTCGCCGCCTGGATGCTCGAGCGCAACGGACTCACCGACCCCGGCCACTCTTGGGGCTACGCCGATCAATGGGGAAGGATGTTGGCCTCCAACACGAACGACGTGCCGGCGGTGGGCGCCATTGCCTGGTACATCGGCGGCGCAATGGGCCACGTGGCGTACGTCGCGCACGTCAACTGGGTCAACCACACCGTGTTCCTCGTGTCGGACAACTACGCGGGCGGCGTGCACGGTTACACCAGTAACGCGTGGGTGCCCTTTGGTGAGCCGACGGGCTATATCCATCTGCGCGACCTGGCGACGCCCCTCGCTCTGATCGCCGGGCGACTGCCCCGACGACCGTAACAACGCCAGCAAAAATCCCCGCGTCAGCGTTAATGTCGTCGCCATGACCGTGACGCACCGCACCGTGGCGACCAACGGGATCGCCATGCATATCGCCGAAGCCGGTTCGGGACCGCTCGTCGTGCTCTGCCACGGCTTCCCCGAACTTTGGTACTCCTGGCGTTATCAACTCGACGCCCTCGCCGAGGCCGGGTACCACGTCGTAGCGCCCGACATGCGCGGCTACGGACGGACCGACCGGCCCGACGCAGTCGAGGCGTACGACATCGTCGAACTCTCGAACGACATGCTCGGCCTGTTGGACGCCCTGGGCGAAGAGCGCGCGGTCTTCGTCGGCCACGATTGGGGTGCTCCGGTCGTGTGGACGCTCGCTCAACGAGCTCCCGAGCGCGTGCGCGGAGTCGCCGCGCTGAGCGTCCCCTTCGCTCCGCGTGGCGAACACGACACCATCTCGACGCTCGAGTTCCTCTTCGGCGACAACTTTTTCTACATGCTCTACTTCCAAGAGCCCGGTGTCGCCGACCGCGATCTGGATGGCGACGTCGCCGACGCACTGCGCAGGATCGTGTGGGCCTGGTCCTATCAGCGCGAGCGTGACGTGGCCGTACTGGTGGCGCCGCTTCCTAAGGCAACCACGCGGCTTCGCGAGTGGTTGCCGCAACCGGGCGGTCTACCGGCGTGGTTGAGCGACGAGGACTTTGCCTTCTACGTGGACGAGTTCACGCGCACCGGCTTTACCGGGGGTCTCAACTGGTACCGAAACCTCCGGCGCAACTGGGAGCTGACCGCGTCCTTGGCCAACGTGAAGGTGACGGTGCCCGCGATGTTCCTCACCGGCGATCAGGACCCCGTGAAACTCTTTCTTCCCGGAACCAAGATGGCGCAGTGGGTAACGGATCTGCGCAGCACCCTCAGCGTGCCCGAGGCCGGCCACTGGGTGCAGCGCGAGCAACCCGACGTCGTCAACGCGGCGTTGCTCAGTTTCCTAGGCTCCCTCGACTGAAGGCTTGACTCCCGGACCTAGGCGAGCACGTACGAACACGACCAGGGGCTCCAACCGTCTCGGCGCCACAGCAGGGCCGCGGCCCGGACGTTCAGCGCCGGATTGAAGCCCAAACTGAGATCATTTGGGTTAAAACCCAGCATTTTCATGATGTATTGCTGGGTTCCGCCGTCGTTCAGCTGGAAAAGGCCACGGTCGTGGGTTCCGTTACTGTCAAAACCAATGTCGCGGGGCCGGAACTTCGACTCGCACCAGGCCACGGCCTCGGCGGCTCGGCGAGCTGCGGGCGGGAAGTTCTTCTGGATGAGCGCGGCCACGTATCTTTCGGTCGCCGAGGGGTGAGCGGTAAACGCGGACAGTTCCGCAACCTGGGGAGCGGCCACCGCGCGTGCGCGCGGCAACTCTTTGACGTGCAGGACTTTCGGCGCCAGCGCCTGAGCCGACGCGTTCGCCTGATCGGCTACGGGAAGCGGTGCCGCGAAGACGGCGAGCGCTGCGCAGAGCACCGCCCCGGTCGCGCGAACTACTTGACGTCGAGACGACACGACACGTTTCGAACATTGTCGCGATTGAAACACTGTGGGACCTCACTTGTCGGCGTTCACCACCCTTGTGGTGGTGAATCAGAGAACAGCCGTGGTGATACGTGGCTGTGATCACCTACCGCCTGGGTTTGGCACGAGGCCACCCAACGTTCGTCACGCGGAGGAGTATCCATTTTAAGGGTTCAGCCATTTCTTGGCGACATTTTGTCCAATCGCCAGTAATAGACGCGATTTTGGAGGGGAAAATCGACGCAGAATGGGCCGACGCCCCCTACAGGGTCAAAATCGACTACGAGGTAGAAATGACCGTCGCGGGGGTCACGAGCGAGCGAGGTTCGTGCGAACGCAGCGACCGCAGTGCCCATGCCTTACGCGCACTAGGAAGCGCCACCGCGCGAACAACACGGCGGTGCGCGACGATATGCACGCGACCGCGACCGGCGACCGCGGACGCCGCCGTCACGTTGTCGAACGTCTGGCAGTGCGTTGTGAGCAATTTGAGCGCGGCGCGTTGACCGTCTCACCGGGGTCGCACCAATACGCATCGCCCCTCGGCGTGCGACGTCCGCACGACGCCGCGACGATGGTGTGTCGCGTCATGGGCGGCGTGGTTCGTTGTCGACCAACACCTCGTAGTGAGATCACCAACGCGCAAGGACGACCTCGCACTCGACTCCGACACCGCCCGAGATGGTGTCA
>JANXXO010000067.1 GCA_025350565.1 Acidimicrobiaceae bacterium | reverse complement strand
CAATTCTACTTGGACGATTTCTCCACGCGGTGTTTGCAGTTCGTGCAATAGAGGAAGCGCGTTCGGTCGAAGTAGTACGCGAGTCCCGGCAGCACAAAGACCGGGAGCAGAATAAGCGCGATGAGATTCTCCGCCCCCTTGAGACCCTTCACTTTTTCAACTGCGAGCGCACCACAACGAGGACATGCCGGTTTCTGAGGCGCACCGCAATTAGGACAGGCGAGAGCTGTTGTCGAAACTTCGTGCTTGCAGTCAGAGCAGGTTGTGAGCGCCATGAGGGTGACTCTAGTTCCGTGAGATTTGCGTCGCCTAGATGGCGCGAGCGCCCTTGTAGGTCAAGCGAATGCCGTGAACTTGACCCATGAGCCGAACCATCCGCTGCGTGTCGCTGAGATCGTGCGTCGAGTGACGGAACGCAAACTCAGTCAGGTAACGCTGCAAGTGCTGAGGGCTAATGCAGTGGTGTGTTCCGTCGATTGACCGCTTCAACTGGCTAAAGAAGTTCTCCGCCTTATTGGTTCCGTGTGACAGTTCATTCACGTACTCGCCGGCATTGTGATTGACGACGTGGTGGCCCTTCAACTCTTTGGCAACGGTTCGGTAGAGCGGTGCTGAGTCTGAGTGCAAGACGGTCTCAGAGGTCGTCACGTTGTCGCGCACCATGTTCTGAATGACTGTGCCGGTCACGTTCGTGACGACCTTCGTGCGAATCTCGCCGGTCTCTTCTGAGATCAGCGCAACTGCCGCCATCTTGCGGGCGGTGTTGTTGCCGGTCTTGGATTTACGAGGGTCATTCGCGTGCCAGTTCGCAGGCTTGCCGCCGATGTAGGTCTCGTCCATGACGATGTTGCCGGACAGTTTTCCGCTGTCGTCGTTCGCCATCGCCTCACGAATCCGCTGGGTCATAAACCACGCCGTCTTAGGGGCTACCCCGTACTTTCGAGCGATCTCACGAGCAGCAATCCCGTTCTTGTTGGCGCACATCTCGAAGAACACGAACAGCCAAATCTGCAAGGAGACCTTGGAGCCGTGAAAGACCGTTCCGGTCGTCACTGAGAACTGCTTGCGACAGTCCTTGCACTTCCACACGCGGCGCTGGGAGTGGCTTCCACGGGTCGTTACGCGGCTTATCCCATCGGCAGGCGTCAGGTAGTAGTGAGCGGCAGAGAGGACGCCACAGTGAGGGCAGACAACCTCCCCATCGGGCCAGCGCAGGGTTTCCATGTACTCGTACGCCTCGAAATCGCTGGGAATCAAGCGGGCCATGTTGACAATCGTGATTTTCTCCATACCTAATTATCCCACAGGATTATGGGTTTGTCAAGTTACACGTCACCGAGTAGTGACTCCGTGCGACGTGCGCCAATGGACCAAAAAGACGTAAGAATAGAGCCCGTGTGTGGTCGCGTCGCTCTCTATACCCCGCCGATACGCCTAGCGCGATTCCTCGACGCCGCTCTCGCGGCCGGCCTCGATCCCGACGAACCACCCAGTTGGAACGTCGGCCCCCAGCGCCCCCTCTTCGCCGTCACCGACACCAACGAAGGCCGGATCCTCGACCGCTACCGCTGGGGTCTGGTGCCTAGTTGGTCCAAGGACCCCAAGATCGGCAACCGACTCTTCAACGCGCGCGCCGATACCGTCGCCGAGAAACCCTCGTTTCGCAACGCCTTCGCGAAGCGTCCTTGCGTCGTCCCCGTCGATGGCTTTTACGAGTGGGACCACCGTAGTGGTCGCGTGAAGCAGCCCAACTTCTTTACGCGTAGCGATGGCCAGTTGATGCTCTTCGCTGGGCTCTACGAATTCTGGCGGGACTCCGAACAGCCCGACGATGCGGAGCTGACAAGAACGTGCACGATTATCACCACGACGCCCGGCGAGGACATGGACGAGCTACATGACCGCATGCCGGTGGTACTCAGTCAGGACGACGTCGAGACGTGGATCAACGTGAAGGACCACGCACCGGACGAGCGACTGGCCTTGTTGCGCCCGGCCGCCCCCGGCACGCTCACGCACCACGTCGTCGACAAGGGCGTGGGCTCGGTGAGAAACGACGGGCCCGAGTTGATCACGCCGGTGGATGCGTCGTCGACGCTTTTTTGACGCGAATCTGATTCAGAAAAGCCGAAAACCCCGAGTGACCAGTGAGTCGAAACTCACCCGCCCCTCGGGGTTCCCGAAGGCACATCACTCGCTAACCCGTGTCGGACAGGCCACCGCATGACGGCTGGCACTTCACGTCATTTGTCGTTACGAACTGCGGACCGAACTCCGCTGCCCGTTGGGGGGGTTTTGTTCCTCTTGCGAGGCCCCTCTCCCCTCCTGTTCCGATTCCCCTTGCGGTTCCTCTTCCCATCGACAGGTGCTACGTGAACTACGAGTGATACTGTGCCAGACCCTGAACCCCGGCGTCGGGTCAATTCGTCTTATCAGGAACTTTTGCCCAAAGTCCGATACGTTTTCCACCGGTTTGTTCTCGAAGCGCACAACGATCAACCATTTAGGCACCACTTTTCCACAGGATGAATCGTCACTCCTGGAACATTGACAGCCGCGGCGCGCCGAAACAGGCTCGTGGAGGCGAGCTCGACGGCCACGACGTCGGAACGGTCTTGATGGCCGTCCGCCGTAGCCTTCGTCTATGCGATGCACGAGATACGCCCTGGTCGAAATGGGTGCACATTGACGATTCTCTTCGCGCTCTTGACCTCGATTACCAATGCGCTCGCCGTCACGCTCCAGCACATTGCTAGCACGAGCGATACGAAGAAGTCGTCCGGTTGGCGCTTCGTGGGCTACTTGCTTCGCCAACCATTCTGGCTCCTCGGTTGGGTGGCCCTGTGTGGATCGCTCGTCCTACAAGCCCTCGCCCTGCACTTTGGTCCCCTCTCCGAAGTCCAGCCAATCCTCGTCACCGAACTCGTTGTCGCTCTCGTGTTGCGACGACTCTGGCTGCGCCAGTCAATTCGTTCGGTGACGTGGTTGGCGGCCCTCGTCACCAGCGCCGGACTCGTCGTGTTTCTCGTCGCCACGTCCCCGACCAGTCCCTCGTACCTTCCGACATCATCGAGCTGGACGGCGCCCTCGCTGGTGTCCGTCGCCGTGGTGCTGCTCCTCGTCGTACTGGCGCAACGAGGAACGCCGGCGCGCAGAGCGGCCCTCTTCGCGAGCGCGACAGCCGTGACGTGGGCCCTCGAAGCGACGTTCATCAAGGCGACCACCGACACCATCAGTTCGCTGGGAGTTGGGGGGGCCTGGACGCGCTGGCCGATCTACGCGCTCATCGTGGGCGGCATGCTGGGTCTGCTGTGTGAACAGGCCGCCCTGCACGTCGGACCCTTGAGCGTCTCGCAGCCCTTCATCGTCATCGTCGATCCGGTCGTGAGCGTCGCTTTGGGCGTCTGGATCTACCACGAACGACTGCACGCGGGGGTGTTGCACTTTGGCATTGGCGTGTTGGCGTTCGTGGCCATGTGCACCGGCATCGTCGCACTGACGCGCACGGCACCCGACTCCATGGTCGCGGACCTTCCTCCTCGTGTAGAAGGTTGACGGGGCGTCGCGCGGCTCGCGAGCGCCGCGGCGCGCACCTGGATATCCTCGAGCCATGACAATGTTCACGATGGTCCGCCGTGCCCGCGCCACCGCCGCGCTGGGGATGGCACCAGCTCTCTAACCAACAGGCCCAACGCCTGGTCGACGAGGCCGGCATCAGGCGCGGTGACCTCGTGCTCGATATCGGTGCCGGCTTCGGCGCCATTACGGCGCCCTTGGTCCGTCGTGGCGCCAAGGTCATTGCCTTCGAGCTCCATCCCGTGCGCGCCGAACATCTCCGTTCCCGATTTGCTCGCGACCGCGTGACCGTGGTCCAGACGGACGCCGCCGACCTTCGGCTGCCGACACGGCCATTCCGCGTCGTGGCCAATCCGCCCTTCGGCGTCTCGGTGGCCATCCTTCGCCGCTTAACATCACCCCGCAGTCGCCTGGTTCGTGGCGACCTCATCGTTCCGCGTCATACCGCCGAGCGATGGGTCTACGGCAGTCCCCCCGGTGCGAAACGTTGGCGCAAGGAATTCGCGTGCTCCATTGGTCCGGGGCTCAGTCGCTCGTCGCTACGACCGCCGCCACCGAACGACGTCGCCATCCTCGTCATCCGTAGGTTGGGATCGCGCGCTGGTCGCGGTCGTTGAACGACCGAGGACTCAGTGCCAGGCGGCAACCGCTTCGCGGCCCTCCGTGGCGATGCGCTCGAAGAGCGACGGATCGAGATCGAACGGTGAGTCGGCAACGGGATAGTGAATGACCAGCTCGGTGAAACCGAGGGCCCGGTAACGGCCGGCCCAGTCGACGAAGCTCTCGAACGAAGCGAGTGGGGACACGTCACTGAATCCATCGAGGTACAGACGTTCGAAGTTGTCGCCGCCGCGATTGGCGCTACGAAGTTCGTCGTCGAGCCTCTTGGATTGCTCGCCGACCACTTGATCCGTCGTGAGGTCCGTCCGCACGAGTCCGCCGACGCAGACCCAACCGTCACCAATTCGCGCGGCGAAGGAAATACTCTTAGGCCCGAGCCCACTCACGATCAACGGCGGTCGAGGGCGCTGCACGGGTCCGGGAAGTTGGCGCGAATCAACGACCGGATAGAACGCTGCGTCAATCGTCGAGGCCTCTTCGGCGAGGAGCGTGGCGAGCACGGTCGTGAACTCGACGAATCGCTCGTGACGCTCGCGAATCGTCCAGGGTTCCGCCCCGAAGACTTCCGCGTCAAAACCCTGTCCCCCCGCGCCAACGCCCACGGTGAGCCTGCCGTTCGAAACGTCGTCCAAGGTAATCAGTTCCTTGGCGAGGACGAGGGGATGGCGAAAGTTCGGAGACGTTACGAGGGGACCCAGACGGATAGTGGTCGTGGCCTCGCTGACGGCCGCCAGCAAGGGCACCATGGCCATCCACGTCTTGTCACGAAAGGTTCGCCAGGAAAGGTGATCGTAGGTATAGGCGGCGTGGAACCCGAGTTCCTCGGCGCGTCGCCACTTGGCGCGATTCTCTGGCCACCGTTCGCTCGGCAGCACGACCGTGCTTAATTTCACGCCCCGAGTGTAGAGCCGACGACTTCGTCGACGGCTTGTCGGTCATGGCGCATTCGCCAACTCGTACGCTAAGTAACCAATGAATGGAACAGAACAGCGTGACGTCGCCGTGCGAGCCGTCGTCTTTGACTTCGATGGCGTGTTGCGACTTTGGGATCACGACGAGACGTTCGCCATCGAAGAGCGTTTCGGTTTGCCTCGGGGTTCTATCTACACGCACGCCTTCGAGGACTATCTCAACCTTCAAGTGGTCACCGGCGTCACCTCGGACGACGAATGGCGCGACGCCGTAGCGCGCAAAGTAGTGGAGGAACACGGCGAAGATGCTCGCGCCGCCATTGTGGAATGGCGCGAACGGATCGGGGTCCTCGACGCCTCCATGGTCGAGCTCGCGCGAATCATTCGTTCCCAGCTCACGGTCGCCCTCTTGACCAACGCCACGTCGCGACTCATGAGCGACCTCATCGTCCATGGTTTGGTCGATGACTTCGACTACATCTTTAACTCATCGGAGATTGGGCTCGCCAAGCCAGACGAGGAGATCTTTAACTTCGTCGCGACCACGCTTGGGCTGCGCTACGACGAGTGGCTCTTCATCGATGACACCGAAGAGAACATTGTGAAAGCGACCTCGCTCGGCATTCCTTCACACCTCTACAGCAATCAAGTCGAACTGGAGTCGTGGCTGAAACACCATACCGATATCTCGCTCGCGCGACATTCCTAACGTATGGCGTGAGTTCAAGAAGAGGATTGCGCGTCGTCGAACGTCGCGTCGTCGCTCGTCAAGTGACATAAGTCACAACTCTTTCGTTGTCAATGCGCTTGTGGCGGCGCAATCAGGAGACCGGTTTCGCACTTCGCACCAATGACGCGTAGTCAGTCCATTGCGAATGTCGACGCCTCACGCGCTTCGTGCCGACCGTCGCGAGCACCTCGACCACTAACTTGGAGTAGTGCCTCATTGCTGGCCGTTGCCGACCTCCCCGCTTTTCGCATGTCGCATCTCGTTCGCGCGCGGCAAAGGTTCTGCGACAAATAGCGTCGACGCCGTTCGCTCGGAGTAGCCAATGACGCACTTCCAGTCGACGGATATGGTTAGCGCGCCCGGCGGTGCGCCGCGCCGATCGCTGTGGATGGTATTGGCACTGGGTGTCGTCATTTTAGGTTGCATCGGATCATTCCTCGGATCACAGAACGCCGCGAACAGCGACGCCGCCCGATCTCGCCTGTCCCAAAAGACGACATCCGTCGAAGTCGCCTCGGCCTTCAATCTCGCGATTCGGCACGAACAGGACCTGACGGTGAGCGCCGGGGCGTACATCATTGAAGATCCCGACTCCACCGAAACGGCGTTCATCAAATGGGTGAGTGACGTTCGAGCCTTCAGGCGTTTCCCAGAGATTGAGGCAATTGCCAGCGTCGCGCTGGTCCCGTACTCGCAGTTGACCCAATTTGCCCGCCAGGCGAACATCAACGTGAGTCAATCCAAGACCCCGCTCCAGCGCTTCCGCATGACGCCCCCCGGCAAGCGTCCCTATTACTGCTTTATCAATGTGCAACAGGCCCGCCCCGGACTCCCGGAGATTCCCATTGGACTCGACCTGTGCCAGACGTCACTCGGGCCGTCCCTGCTCCAGGCGCGCGATTCGGGAAATGAAATTTACGCGCCCGACACGCTCGGGGGACCCAATACGTTCGCCGTCGGAGCACCGATTTACTCGACGGGCGCAATTCCCGGCTCCGTCGCCGGTCGTCGTCGCGCCCTCATTGGTTGGACAGGCACCCAAATCCTCCCGGGAAAGATACTCGCCGGGGCTTTGGCGGGACACCCCAATATCTCCGTAGCCTTTCACTACGTCCAGAGCGGCGCCGACGTCACATTCAAGGCGGGAAAGCGCCCGATCAACGCCACGGTGCACTCGCTCGATTTGCGCAACGGATGGGAAGTCGAGGTCTATGGAGCGGCGGTTCCCTCCGGTGTCTTCGGCAACTACAACTCCGCGGCGCTCTTCCTTGGAGGAGTGTTGTTGAGCGTGCTCCTCGCGTTGTTGCTCTTCGTCCTGGGTACGAGTCGTTCCAGAGCGTTGCTCTTGGTCAAGGAACGAACAAACCAGTTGCAACATCAAGCGTTGCACGATTCCCTCACGGGACTGCCCAACCGTGCTCTCATTCTTGACCGCATTGACCAAATGCTCGGCCGCGCCCGACGTGACCACACCGCCGTCGCCGCACTCTTTCTCGACCTCGACAACTTTAAGGACATCAATGACACCCTGGGCCACCGGGCGGGCGACGAACTCTTGACCAGCGTTGGCGTGCGGCTCAAGAGTGCGGTTCGCGACGTCGACACCGTCGGTCGGTTGGGTGGCGACGAGTTCGTCATACTCACCGAAGGCCATTCGCTGGAAGCCGGCGTGGACGTGGTGGCCGCACGCATTCTCGACGTGTTGGCGACACCGTTCATCATTAGTGCCAGTGACCTCCCGCTCAACGTCAGTGCGAGCCTGGGCATTGCCGAAGGCAACCGAAATACGCCCGAAGAGTTATTGCAGGACGCCGACATCGCCCTTTATCAGGCGAAGGCCGCAGGCAAGCAGCGCGCAGTTACCTTCCTACCCTCGATGCAAGAGTCGGTCGACCATCACCGCAAACTCGAAGTCGATCTCGAATGGGCGCTGGAAAATCACCAATTCTTCCTGATGTATCAGCCGACCGTCGACTTGGCGAACGGGTCGTTCACCGGCGTCGAAGCGTTGCTTCGATGGGACCATCCCCAACGCGGGGTTGTCCAACCCGACGATTTCATCCCCGCCCTGGAGTCGAGCGGTTCGATCATTCCCGTGGGTTCATGGGTGTTGCACGAAGCTTGTCGTCAAGGTGCGAAGTGGCAAGAACGTGGTCTCGCCTTCACGGTGTCGGTCAACATTTCGGCCAGACAGCTCGAACGCGACCAACTCGTGACCGACGTGCAAGAGGCCCTGGCGATGAGCGGATTCGATCCCCATGAACTCATCTTGGAGTTGACCGAGTCGGCCCTGATGCACGATTCGGGGGCGACGTTGTCGCGCCTCATGCTCTTGAAAGCCCTCGGCGTGCGTATTGCCATTGACGATTTCGGAACGGGTTACTCGTCGTTGGCCTATCTGCGACGATTTCCCATCGACATCCTGAAAATTGACCGTTCCTTCGTCTCGGGGATTACCGATTCACGCGAAAGTGCGGCGCTCGTGCACACGTTGGTGCAGCTCGGCAAGGTTCTGGGCATTGAGACGATCGCCGAAGGGGTAGAGACCGACGACCAACGTACGCAGCTGGAAGTTGAGCAGGTCGACACGGGTCAGGGATTTCTCTTTGCCCGACCGCTCGCTGTGGCTGATCTCGATCGCCTCTTGAACGACTCGGCGGGACGGCCCGAGTGGCTGAGTTCGGCGCTGCGCCACGAGGACGACTGACCATCGCTTGGTTGGTTGCGTCCCAGGACGGTCGCCGGGCCGCGTAAGGGCTGGCGCTGACGGCTCGAATCGATCCCCCCGAGCGGTCGCTTCGTGAGGCCGGGGGTCCCGTGGTGTGGTGCCACTCGGTAGCGCCCGTGACGCGAATGCGAGCTGCGCCTGACGCTAGTACGTTGGTCGCAATGTCAAGTCGCCCTGGACCGCTCCACCGTGGCGCCCGACTGACCGCGCGTCCGCGAACCCTCGGCCCGGCGTCCTTACTCGTTCTCCTGCTGGTAGCCGGTGCGCTAGCCGTGCCCTTGACCCCGGCGACGAGTGCCTACGCCGACACGTTGCAGATGTCGGCCGACAGCTCGGTGACGGGCTGGTACCCGAACGAGGCACAACTCACACCGTCCCTCGTGACGGGCGGACGCTTCGGCGAGACCTTCGCTGCCAAACTAAATGGAGCGGTTTCGGCCCAGCCGCTCGTGAGCCAACCGACCGTGCTCGCCGTCACGCAGGCCAACTACGCCTACGGCCTTAATTCGACGACGGGCGCCATTCAATGGCAAGACAGTTTCGGCGCTCCTTCCAATCCCCTGCAGAACATCGGCTGCGGTGACGTCGGGTCGCAAGTCGGCATCACCGGAACGCCGGTGATTGACCCGGCCACGGGCATTGCCTATTTCGTGGCGGCCAAGCAGGAGCCGAACAATACGTCCGCGGACTTCATGGAGGCGATCAACGTGCAAACGGGACTGCTCGCTTCGGGCTGGCCCACCGGAGGAGTTCCCATCGCCGGCGCGGCCGACGGTGATCCCGGGACCGTCTTTAACGCCAACTACCAGACCCAACGTCCGGGACTGGTGCTCATTAATGGCGTCGTGTACGCCGCCTTTGGTGCCTCGTGCGATTTCAAAAGTTGGGAGGGTTGGCTGGTGGGCGTATCGGCCGCCACGGCGTCAATCACCACTATGTGGTCGAGCGAAAAAGGTGTCGCCGTCAATGTTGACGGCAAGCCCGGCGGCGGTATCTGGCAGTCCGGCTCCGCGCCCGTCGTTGACGCGAACGGCAATATTTTTGTCTCGACGGGCAACGGCGACATTCCGGCGAGTCCCCAGCCCGGCACCAACGTCGCAAATCAGACCTACGGCGAAGCGGTCGTCAAACTCCACACCGACGCCAACGGCAAGTTGGCGCCCGTCGACTGGTTCATGGCAGCGGACGCTTCGCAGTTGAACAGTCAGGACGGTGACCTCGGCTCGGGGGGACCAGTGGCGCTGCCCGCCAGCATGGGTACGACCGACGACCCGAGTCCGATGGTCGTAGAGGGAAAGCAAGGGATCATCTACGTCCTCAAGGCAAACAACCTCGGCGGCTACCAGCAAGGACCGGGCGGCACCGACCAGGTCGAGTCCGAGACCGGTCCTTATGGTGGTGTGTGGTCCAAGGCCTCGGTCTGGCCCGGTGACGGCGGGTACATCTACATGCCTACGTCCGGCACCACCCCCTACGTCACCGGTGGTGGTGCGCTGAACGTCTTCCAACGAACCGTCACCAATGGCGTCTTGTCGTTTCCGCTGGTCGGTACGACCAGTAATTCGGGCAACGTCTTCGGCTTCGGCTCGGGGGCTCCGATCATCACCTCGAACGGCACGACCTCCGGTTCGTCGCTCCTGTGGATCATTCACTCCCCCGGACCCGGTGGCGCCAACTCACAACTCGAAGCCTTCAACCCCGTGCCGGTCAACCCCGGCTCAAGTGGCACCCTCGAGCAGCTATGGACTTCGAAATCCTTTACCTCCTCGACGTTCTCCGTGCCCAGCGTCGACAATGGGGTCCTCTACGTAGGCACTAAGGACGGGACGCTCCTTGGTTTCGGTGCGCTGCCCTCGTTGACCCCCGCGGTGACTGCAACGGACCTCACGTTCGACTCGACGGTTGTGGCCCAAACAGAAACGAAGAACGCGACGTTCACCGCGAGCGCTCCGTCCACAGTCTCTTCCTTCACCGTCACCGGGGCGGCCTACAGCCTGGGCACGCCCTCCATGTCACTGCCGGCGACACTCACCGCTGGTCAGTCCATCACGGTGCCGGTTACCTTTACCCCCTCGGCCTTTGGCGCCAACGCGGGCACGCTGACGGCCAACGCGACGGGGGCCGCGACTGCGGTGCGACTGGCGGGCCAAGGCACGACCGTCAATCCCTCCCTCAGCTGGACGCCCAACGCCGTCGCCTTCTCCCCGCAGTTGATTGGTGGCCCACCGGTCCTCATACCCGTCACGGTCACCAACGTCTCGTCGAGTCCCATCACCGTGAGTGGCTTCGCCAGACCAAACGCACCGTTCTACGTAAACAACCCGCCAGCGACGCCACTCACCTTGGGAGCCAACGGCAGCGCCAGTGACTCGTTCACCTTCACCGTTCAGTTCAATCCTCCGGGCTCGTCGGGAAACTTCGTACACGACTTCAACTCTCTCGCGACGGTCCAGACCAGTCTCGGAAATTTTGGGGTCGCCGTCTCCGGTTCGGCCAATCCTCCGTCGCAGATCGCTACCGTACCCAACACCCTCAACTTTGGCAATGTCGTGGTGGGTTCATCGGCCACGTTGAACTTCATGCTGGGCAACCAAGGTGCGACGCCGCTGACGATTACCGCGTCCACCCCTCCGACCACCAACGGCTTTAGCGCGCTGACCGATCCCTTCGTCCAACTCCAGAACACGACCCCACCCGCGACCATCGCGCCGAATACCTCAATTCAAGAGTCTGTCCAGTTTGCGCCGAGCGCCACCGGGCCCGTCACGGCGTCCTGGTACATAACGGGCAACGACGGCAGCGGTGTGCAAACCATCACCGTGACGGGCACGGGGGTGACATCAGCCACCATCACCAAGGTGCAGTCCGGTGACGCCGGCACCAGTGCCAGCGCCAGTGGGGCGCCCATGACGGTGCTGGGGGCCAACGCCGCGGTGGGTGACACGGTGGTGGTCGCGCTCCTCGGCGCCGGCTCGACCGGTCAGACGG
>JANXXO010000061.1 GCA_025350565.1 Acidimicrobiaceae bacterium | reverse complement strand
ATCACGCGCTCGACGCCGGCCCACATGGTGGGCATGCCCACGTCATGGTGCATCTCGTCGAGCGCTCGCGTCATGTCCACGAGCTCACCTTCGGTGCCCGCGAACTCACTGTGCTTGTTCCTTTTCATTTGACGGCTCCTTGGCTCGCGGGTGCTGCGCTGTTGATCTTGTAAAAGGCATTGGGAAAGCCAACGCTGCCCGCGGCGGCGGGCAGTTTTCCAGCCGTCCCGGGCGCCAGCGAAATCAGCTGGGGAGCGCCACCCTTTAGCAGCGCTTGGACCGCGAGCAGCACGGCGACGTGCTGCGCCTCGACCCCCATAATGCTGGCGAAGAGGGCCCTGCTAGAACGTGAATCCGTCAGCGTGGTGTCGTTGACGTACGTCTCGGCAGCGATGTTCTCGAGTTCGATGGCCAGTCCCACCACGGCCAGTGTTCCAGTCGATGCGCTGACGCCCTTCAGGCTTTTGACGGCCTTGTCGACGACGGGCACGAACGCGGGGTCCGGATGGTGTTGCACGTTTGCGTTGAGTGACTTCAACGCCGCGTTGAACGCGGCCGCGTGCTCAGTGTGTTGAGCCATAGTCACCTGGCAAAACTTGGTGACGACCGCGTTGGCCGATGACCCGCCGATGTAGGGCAGGGACAGCGCAGTCTTGTAGGTGGCGATGGCTAGATTCTCGATGGACGCCGCCGTCTGGAGCAGCTGCACATCTTTCGAACTCGCCGCCGAGGCCGCCGAGGCGAGTACGCCGACGAGGGCCATGCCGCCCGCGGCCCCGAGCAGGGTCGTGGCGCCAATGCTCTTTGAGAGAGTACTTCGCTGCTCTGCGTGAAATGACGAACTGGCGGTTGCGTCCTCTCCGGGCGAGCGGTGGCTGGCGTCGACGAACTCGGCCAGTCCTTCTCGAGTCGGTCGAAGCGCATCGGCCTGCAAATCTTGGGACTGTTCGAGTAGCTCAGTGAGCGTTGTCGGATCCGGGACCATCATTTCTCCTTCGTACGATGGAGGTTCTTCGACACCGTGCCTCAATCGGATGTCACGATCTGTACCCGGATCGCGTGAGCGTTGACGCCCTTTCGCGACCGCACTCGGGTGGCACCGACGTCTCAACTGGCCCAGGACCGGTGTAGGAAAAGGAAAGGGGCGCGAGGGTCATTGGTTGGCCACGCTGCAGCGATGGCGTCGTCGGACGAGTTCGCGCCGAGGGTACGAGAGCGAGAGCGAGCAGCGCGTAGAGCGGCATCGCGCCCACGTCGGTGGCGGATCCCGTAAGGAGCTGAGCGAAGTTTTCGCCAAATACCCAAAGGGTCGCCATCCCGACGAGGGCCAACTGGAGCAGCCGTAGGCGTCGCGGTCCGTGGGCGAGTGCAATTGAGGCGACCAGCAACTCGAAGACGACCAGGGCACTGGTTAGCACCAGCTCATGGGTGGCGGCGAATCGGGCGAGGACTCCATCACTCGCCGCGAGCCAACCCGGCTCGCCGAGAGCGGACATCTGGAGGTTTGCGGAGAGTTTGAAGCCGAGCGTCACGAAGGGAATGACCTGCTGGAGAGCAGCGCCGCCCCAGAGGACGCCCCAGGCGATGGACGCCCCATGGTCACCGAGCCATCCATACTGCGCGGGCGACGGCGTGGTGGGCAGATCGTGGGACGACGTCGTTGGCGCCAAGAGAACGACGGCGGCGACGGCGTACAACAGGGCCGCGCCCGGCGCGCCGCTCGGCAGCATCGAAAAGCCCGTCAGCAGTCCGCCGAATCCTTCCCCGAGCGCCCACACGCCAAGCGCGAATGGAACCGAACAGATCATCGCGCGACGACGCGTCGAGGGCACGATGATTGCCGTACCCAAGGTGATCTGTACCAAGCCCAGACCGAGGCCGGCGGCCAGCGGGTGAGCGCCAAAGACGTGCGCCGTTCGAACCACCAGCGCCTGCACCCACCCCGGTTGCGCCATGGCGGTGCCCGTCACGCGTTGGGCGAACGCCGCAGAGAGATTGGCCGATTGCAATTGAAGCAGACCGTCGACGATCCAGAGAAGTCCTAGAGCGGTTTGCAGGCGTCGAAGCTTGGTCACTGCGCTACTTCACCGTGAGCGTGCCGGTCATGAAATTGTGGATCGAGCAGTAGAACGGGTAGGACCCGGCGGTCATCGGCGCGACGACGGTCACGGACTTACCGGGCGCGATGGTGCCCGAATCGAACGTGCCCCGCGCAGTAGCTCCGGGCACGGACGTGAAGGTGTGCGCCGCACTGTCAACGTTCGTCACCACAATGCTCTCGCCGGGTGAGACGCTGAACGTGGCAGGCGCGAAGAGAAAGTTCTTGATGGTGACCTTCATGGTCGACGCCGACGAAGGACCCGAGCTGGGCGGCGTAGCACTCGAGTTGGACGAGGCGTGCGCGTTGGCCAAGGAAGCGACCAGCACGAGGACGGCGAGCGCACCGAGCGGCCCGAAGGCGCGCCGCACGGCGACTTCGACCCGCTCGGTAGCGAGGAAAGGCCGCGGCACCAGGAACAAGGCGTAGGCACCTAGTGTTGCGAATGCCGCGAGTTCCACGGCGGCGGCGGCGGCCCCAGCGCTTGTCCTCACCTCATGAAAACCAAAGAGCCCGAACCAGAGGCTCAGGACGTAACCGACGAGGGTCGAGAGCGCGAAGCCAGCTCCCATTAGTGCGACGACGCGTCGCGCGAGCGTCAGCGTCGCCAGGCCGAGGACCGCCGAAGTGAGTACTTGGAGCAAGAAGAGCGTCCCGATCGTGGGAATGTGACGATAACCAGTCAGGTAGAGATCGAGGTGAATAGCTCCGGTGGTGAGTAAGAGGGCAGCGCCGACGAGGCGCAGCGCCGTGGCCAGGCTCCGGTGTGATCCTTCGATGGTGCTCGTCGTCAACGACATATCGCTCGCCTCCCAGTACTTCTACGTCGCCGACGCACTCTTGGATGAGGTGGGGGGTGGCGATCGAGGTCAGCGCAGGGCGCGAGGCCAGTCGCTGCGTGGCCGACGCGTCGTCACGCGACGGCGAAAGGTCGCGATGACGCGGTGTTAGGGGACGATGAGCATGCGCACGGTATCGGTGATCTGCGCGCCGCCTTCAGTCGAGCCGGCCATGATGACCACCGGATCCCCGGCCTTCGCGAGACCCGAGTGCTTCAAACGGGTGATCGCCACGTCACAGAGTTCGTCGATGTCTTGCGCCGGCGAGACGTAGATCTCTTGCACGCCCCACGATGAGCGCAGTTGTCGAGCGGTGGCGTCACTCGGCGTAATGGCGACAATGGGCATTGGTGGTCGGAATCTCGAGATCGCTCGAGCCGTCATGCCGGAACGGGTGCACGCGACGATCGCCACGGCTTTTTCCTCCATCGCCGCGCGCCATGCCGCTCCCGTGATGGCCGCCGTGACCCTCGTGGAGCGCGTGCCGGCGCCAATCTGCTGGACACCGAGACTGGCGCCCCAGCCCTCGTAGTCGAAGTGCTCCTCGGCGCGGCGAACGATGCGGTCCATGGTGGTGACGACCGCCACGGGGTCGTCACCAATGGCGGTCTCACCACTCAACATCACCGCGCTCGCGCCGTCCAAGACGGCGTTGGCGACGTCGGTCACCTCGGCCCGTGTGGGCACTTGGGCGTGCGTCATTGACTCGAGCATCTGAGTCGCCACCACTACTGGACGTGCGTAGCGAACGCCGTGACGCACGATCTCCTTTTGGAGGTGCGGCACCTCTTCGAGGGGCATACGGACGCCCAGGTCGCCGCGCGCGACCATGATGGCGTCGGAGACCGTGATGATCTCGTCGAGGTTTTGGACACCTTCGCCGGTTTCGATCTTGGCCATCAGCATCACGTCGTCGCGCGACAGCACCGTTCGAACCGACACCATGTCAAAGGCTGAGCGGACAAAGGAGACGGCGAGTATCTCGAACTGCTCGAAGCGCAGCGCTTCGAGACGTTCACGGTCGTCGTCGGTGGGAAGTCGGTCGTTGAGTAACGACGACGGCAGTGACAGTCCGGGCTTGCCCATTACCGTGCCACCCGAAGTGACAATGGCTTTGGTGACCGAGCCGGGCTGTTCGACGAGCAGTGACACCCCGCCATCACCAATGTGAATCCGGTTGCCGGTTTGTAGTTGCGCCAGCACGTGTAACCGTTCCACGACAATTCGCTCGGCCGTCGACGTCTCGTTGAAGCCTTCGGTCAGTTCAATCTTGTCGCCAACGCTGAGAGTGACCGGACTGGTTCCGAACGAACCGGCCCGAATTTTCGGGCCGGGAATATCGACCATGATCGCGAGGTTGGGCGCAATGGCGCGGACCCTTCGAAGACGTTCGATGCCCGACGAAATGTCGCCGTGAGCGAAGGAGAGGCGAAAGACGTCAACGCCGGCCTCGGCCAGTCGTTCGAGGACCTCGGCGCTATCAGAGGACGGCCCAATAGTGGCTACGATTCGCGTGCGTCGCACGGGGATTCCCTTCATTGCTTTGGTCAAGTCTAAATGATGCGAAAAGCACCCCGGTCCAAAGTTCACCCATCGTTCAGCTCCACGTGGTCACCGACTTCGGTCACGGACCGGTACCACGACGTCGGCCCCATCGACGTCGATCACCCGAAGTGTCAAGCCGTAGCGCGATGCGAGTTCGTCGCTGCGGATGACCTCGCGCGCTGGTCCGTCGAGGACGACCTCACCTCCGTCCAGCAGGACGAGACGATCCGCGAACTGGCCGGCCAGAGAGAGGTCGTGCAAGGTCGCAATGATGGTCAGTTTGCAGTCGGCCACCTCGCTCCTCAGCAACTCAAGCAAGTCCATCTGGTGGCGCAGGTCCAGACCGGTGATTGGTTCGTCGAGCACGATGACCATGGTCGATTGCGCCAGCGCGCGTCCCAGCACCATTCTTTGTCGCTCGCCCCCCGACAATGTGGCAACGTCACGGTGGCGAAACTCACCCAGCGTCATGCGATCGAGCACCGAGTCAATGGTTCGTTTGTCGCCCGCACTCGCCGAGTGCAAGAGTCCGTGATAGGCGACGCGGCCGAGCGCCACGTAGTCGTAGACCGACATGCCCGAGGGGATCACCGGGTGTTGAGGAACGATGGCGATGATGCGGGCGCGGTCCCGTTCGGACATCTCGGCGAGGGTCTGACCCGACACGCTCACCGATCCCGACGACGGTCGACGCAGTCCGGCTATGGCTTCCACGAGGGTCGTCTTGCCCGCCCCGTTGGGTCCCACGATGGTGCACCACGTGCCGGCGTGAACGTCGAGGGAAACGTCGTGCACCAACGTTCGCGCTCCCACCTTGACGGTGAGCCCGTGCACGATCACGCTCATACGGACACCGGTCGTCGCAGGCTCAAGATCAGGACGAACACCGGCGCCCCGACGAGCGCCGTCACGACGCCGAGCGGCAACTCCGAGGGCGCGATGACGGTGCGAGCAATGGTGTCGGCGAAGACCAAAAAGGCGGCGCCGAAGAAGACCGAGATCGGCAAGATTCGCCGGTACGACGTACCCACCAGGAGTCGCACGATGTGAGGCACGATGATGCCCACGAAGCCGATCAGTCCCACGGCCGACACAATCGCCGCCGTGCCGAGTGAGGCGGCGGCAATGACCACGAAACGGACCTTGCGCACCGGTACGCCCAGTGACCGCGACTCGTCTTCTCCCACGCTCATCACATCGAGCGCGCGCGCCGCTGCGACGCAAACGCTCACGCACACAAGAACGTAAGGCAGGACCAACCAGACCGACGACCAACTGGCGCTCGCGAGCGAACCCAACAGCCAGATGTAGACGCGAGTGATCGATCCGACGCTGGACTGTTGTTGCAGGAACGTCTGGGCGCTGGTGAGGAGGGCCGAGACGGCGACGCCGGCGAGAATCAACGTCGCCACGTTGGAGCGCAGCGCTCGCCCACCGATCAGCCACGTAATCGTCACCGCGGTCATGGCCCCGACGAAGGCCAGCAGCGGCGTCCACGCCGGCGTGGCGAGCCCGCGACCGACGTTGACGATGGCGAAGGTCGCGCCCAAACCAGCGCCGGCCGCCACGCCCAGCAGGTAGGGATCGGCGAGAGGATTGCGAAAGACGCCCTGATAGGTCCCTCCCGCGACGGCCAGCATGGCGCCCGCGAGCAGCCCGAGCACCATCCGGGGCGCGCGAAACTGCCAGACGATGGCCGACTGGAGTGGGGAAAGCGTGTTGTGGCCCACGCCCACGTACGAGAAGAGGCTGCCGACCACCCGCCCGACACCAATGGACGTCGGTCCAATCACCAGTCCCCCGACCCCAGCGACGCACAAGGCGACGGCCGTAAAGGCCGCCACGACGACCACGCGACGCCGGGCCGGAGGAGCGCTCAAGGAACTAGCCAGAGTTTCCTATTGCTCAACGCGCTCTTCACGGACGTGGTGAGTTGCTTCATGAGCACCACGAGGCGTGGCCCCCACCTCGAGGCCACGTCATCGTTGAGACCAATCACTTCGCGGTCGGCCACCGCGGTGACTTTCGCGAAGCCCGGCCGCTTGGCGACGGTAGTCAACGAGGCCTTACAGCACAATGTGTCGGCCAGAAAAATCATCTTCGGATTCGCGCTCAAGACGTACTCAGCGCTCAGTTGTGGGTAACCGGCGTCGGCCGTCGTATTTTTCGCGTCGGCGATGTTGACCACACCGAGTTGCCGCAAGAGCGACCCCACGAAGGTCGAACTCGTGAGCGAATAGAACGTAGTCGGATCGAGTTCGTAGTAGCCCGTCAGCGTCTTGCCGGGATGCTTGGGCACCGAGGCGATGTCCGCGGCAATGGTCCTTTTCATCGAGGTCGCGAGGGCATTGGCCCGCTTGACGTGACCAGTCAGTTGTCCCAGTTGCACGATCTGATCGAGTGCACCCTTCAGATTCGTGGGCGCGTCTTGTTCCACCGTTTTCACGCCTTGTCCGGTCAATTTCTCTTTGATGGAGTTGGCGTCGTACGAGATGATAACCAGGTCGGGCTTGGAGGTGTGGGTGGCGGTGACGTTGCAGATGCCGATGACCGACTCCACGCTCGGGTTGAGCGCGTCAATTCGTTTCGTCGGCAGTCCGTGCGTTGGGAAGTTCGAATCTTTGTCCACCGCCTGAACTTGGGGGCCAGCGCCGATGGCGAAGAGTGTCTCGGTCGCCGTTGGCGAAAGCGACACGATGCAGGTCGGTGAGGTCGTCGCGCTCGCCGCACTCGGACTCAGTAGGGGTAGGACCACGACACTCAATGAGAGTGCGAGAGTCAACCGGAGGGACTTGAACATGGATATCTCCTTTCCGTCGAAGTGGGTTGGACGACGGATGGATATCCGAACGACCGCTCCTTACCTCGAGAGCTGTCTTTCACATCTCCTCGCGGAAGGCGACCTGGCTACGTGGTCTCAACATCGACACCACTTACAGTTGCGGGACAGCGTTGGAATTTCACCAACTTCGCTGCCGCGAGGCACTCGTGACCTTACCTCATCTCGTCTCGAGTACCCCGTGAGTTTGAGGACGCCCACGTAGAATGGACTCATGACGAATCCGTCGCCGAGGTCGCCTCGCGACACGGCCGCTCAGCTCGCCATCATTCTCTTGTTGATCGCCATACTGATAGGGGCCATCGTCCTTCTCGACAGGTTGGTCACCTCCCACGCCAATAGTGAGCCTGCGGTGTCCACGCGGACCGGGAACTACTCCTGCTGCGCCGTAGAGAAGGCGATTGCCGTGTACCGGCCAGGCGATTCGCTCCACCTCAATCGGTCCCGCACGGCGTTCACGGGCAAAGCCCGCGGTGCGCGCCGCGGTCTCGCGAGTGACGTCGCACGCGCGAGCGACTCAACTGCTCTTAGGCCCCGTCACGCGACGGTCATGCCGCCGTCGACCGCGACGTCGGCGCCGGTCACGGCGGAGGCGGCGGGCGAGCAGAGCCAGGCAATCGACGAGGCCACCTCGATCGGTTCGAGCAGCCGGCCCAAGGGCTGGCTCGGGGCAAATGATTCGGCGCCGTCGAGGGCATAGACCCGGGCCGACGCCTCCAGCAGGGCCGTACGCGTGGAGCCGGGACTGACCGCATTGACCGTGACGCCGTAGGGCGCGAGGTCCATCGCCGCTCCTCGCACGAGTCCCACGACGGCGTGTTTGGCGGCCGAATAGGCCGCCAAGTGGTAGAGACCAGTCCGTCCGGCGGCCGAGGCGACGGCCACGATGCGCCCGTTCGCCTCTTTGCCATTGGCGATTAAGGCTGGTGCCGCCGCTTCAATGAGCCGTCTCGTTCCGAGCACGTTGACGGACCATACGGCGTCCCACGCCGCGTCACTGATCTCCCAGAGCGCGGCACCTCCCGCGAGGACGCCCGCGCAGGCGACCGCTGCGTCGAGGCGCCCGAAGTGCCGAGCGGCGGTCTCCACCGCCAGTTGCATGTCCGAGGCACTGCGCACGTCGCCCACGAGACCCAGCACCGCGTCCCCGTGGCGCGCGACGACTGCGTCGAGATCGGCCGAGGTGGCGAGCGCGTAAGGAACATCGGGAATGTCGCGACAACGATCGACCGCGACGACTCGGTACCCGTCGTTTACCAACACGTCAACCGTCGCGGCGCCAATGCCGCGCGCAGCACCGGTCACAATTGCGACGCGGCTCACTGGCCGAGCCGCCGAAAGAACCCGTCGGGCGCCACCACGTCGTCGCGCGACAGTTCGCTCACGTCAGATTTTCCAAGGGCGAGCAAGGCCGCGTCGATGCCGCCGCGCAGTACGTCGAGAACGTTTTCCACGCCCGCCTGACCTTCGGCCGCCAGTCCCCAGAGGTACGCGCGCCCAATCATGACGGCGCGCGCGCCTAACGCCAGCGCTTTGACGACGTCGCTACCCCGGCGCACGCCGCCGTCCAAGAGCACCTCGATCTGATCGCCGACGGCGTCGACAACCGCCGGAAGGGCGCGAATAGGGGCGGGGGTGCCGTCGAGGTTGTTGCCGCCGTGATTGGAGACCGAGAGCGCGGTCGCGCCGAGGTCCACCACCCGTCGAGCGTCGTCGACGCGACTGATGCCTTTCACCATGAACGCTCCGTCCCACTGAGCGCGCAGCCACGCCACGTCGTCCCAACTCGGCAGCGGGCTCTGCATCCATTCGTAGTACGCGCCAAAGAACGTCGGGGGCTTCTCGCCGTTGCTCGCCATATTGGGCGTCAAGAGACCGGGCAGGTGACCGGTCTTCGCGAACGACCAGAGCCAACGCGGCCGTCTTGCCACTTCGGGGGCGAGTTTCACGACCGCTTTCAGGCCAATCTTGTCGGGAATCCAAGGGCTCCCCCAGTCCCGCCCGTTGGCAAAGGACCAGTCCAAAGTGAGAATGATGCCCTTCGCTCCCGCGCGCTTGGCGCGATCGAGTCGAGCGAGCATGGTCTCGCGGTCGCCGGACCAGTACATCTGAAAGAACACCTGGTGGCTGACGGCACAGACGTCCTCAATCGAGCGACTGGCGAAGGAGCTCAGCCCCAGCGCGACGCCGCGAGCGGCCGCGGCTCTCGCCACCGCGACTTCGCCGTCGGGGTGGACGGCCTGGACTCCGGTGGGCGACAACAGCACGGGCATCGAGACCGATTGACCCATCACGGTCACCGCCATGGACCGGTCGTTGCTGTTGCCGGCCACGTGCGGGGCGAAGCCCAACTCATCGAACGACGCCAGGTTGTCCTTGGCCGAGAGACCTTTTTCGGAACCGGCCATGAGCGCGGCGTAGACCGATTTGGGCAGTCGTTTCCCGGCCCGTCGCTGGGCCACGGCTACCGACTCAAACCACCTGCTCGCCATCCGCTCCCCGTTCCCGACTCAACGGAACATTACTAAAGCCGGTGTTTGAGGTCTCGACGACTACCTCGACGACAGGGTGACCGGGACGCGGCGCGAATGATCGGGTGAGGGCGTGGGACGAAGGTTCACCCGTTTGGCCCGCAGTGCCGTTTCACCGTGACCGAACACGCACTCGGGGTCCGGATCGGTCATTTCGAGTCCGGTAAAGAACTTGGCGGCCATGCAGCCGCCGCGACAGGCGTCATAGGCACCGCACGACGTACAAGCACCCGCGCTGCCCGGTTCGCGAAGTGACCGAAACAACTCCGAATTCGTCCACACGGCGGCGAATCCAGCGTCACGCACGTTGCCAGCTTTGAACTCGTCGTGGATGACGAAGGGGCAGGCGTAGACCTCACCGACGGGATCAATCAAACAGACGACGCGCCCGGCGCCGCACAGATTGAGACCCTCGAGCGACTCGCCCAAGGCCGAAAGGTGAAAGAAGGAGTCGCCGGTAAGAACCTTCGGGCGCTCCAGCAGCCAACGGTACAGTCGGCGATTCTGCTCGAGGGTGGGATGCAGCTCTTCCCAGACGTCGACACCGCGTCCCGAGGGGCGCAGACGAGTGAGTCGGAGTTCGGCGCCGTAGAAACGGGCCAGCGCTTCGAACTGGTCGAGCTGCTCAATTGAGTCACGCGTCATCACGACCGATATCTTGAACGGTCCAAAGTTGGCCGCCTTCAAATGGTCCATCGCACGTCGCGCGGCGTCGTAACTGCCGACGCCACGGATTCGGTCACTGGTGGCGGCGTCGGCGCCGTCGATGGATATCTGAATGTCCAGGTAGTCAATGGAGGCGAGTCGTTTCGCCGCCCGCTCGTCTATGCGAGTGCCGTTGGTTGAGAACTTCACGCCGACCTGGCGGCGCACCGCGTGTTCGACCAGTTCGAAGAAGTCACGACGAATCATTGGCTCGCCGCCGCCGATGTTGACGTAAAAGATCTGCATGGCGGCGATCTCGTCAATCAACGCCTTCGCCTCGTCGGTCGACAACTCCTTCGGGTCGCGTCGTCCCGACGACGACAAACAGTGCGTGCAGGCCAGGTTGCACGCGTAGGTCAACTCCCAGGTGAGACAGATCGGAGCGGCCAACCCGCGTTCGAACCTCGTGCGAAGTGAACTATTGGCGGGCACAGAGGATCTCGGATCGACCAAGGGTTGCGAGCGCCGCGACGTAACGGTCGTACTCGCCCACCGCCACGTGCGCCGCCAGTGCGTCGTTGGCGCAGTCGAAGTCGCTCAACGAACGAACGAGAGCGACCAGTTCAGGGGATTTCAAGAAGACGAGCCGGCGCGTGCCGTGATGGTACGCCAGAGCCCCGAAGGTCTCCTCTCGCAAGGAGACCTGCCCATTGAGTTGCCACGCCACGCGTGGGTCGAACGTGTCGGCATCCGCGAAAGGCACGGTTTAGTACACGCCGCACAGTCCGTCGATGGAAACCTCCTCGACGAGCAGCTCTTCGGACTCTTCGATCTCTTCAATTGCCGGTTCACTTATCAATGTGTCGGTCGACATGGTTCCTCCTCGAACTCCACCATTCTGTCCATGGTGGCGGTGAGGTAGCAAAACCGTGCCAGACTCGGCCCGTGAGCCAACTTCTCCCCGTGGCGCCGCTACCGGTCGACGTCCCGATTCGCATGGGGACCCGCGTGGTGTTGGATGAGCAGGCAAAGTTCCTCGACCGCGATCTCTTGTGCGGCGGCTCGCCCTGGCGTCTCCTGCGACTGCCGGGGGGATCCAAGATCGTGGCCGAACGATGGGTGGGCGGAGGCGACGTCCGTGCGGGCGAAGAACGATTTGCTCGCACCCTCGTGCAACAGGGGCTGCTGCACCCGCTCTTTCGCAACGAGGTTAGCGTCGACGACGTTGACGTCATCGTTCCCGTCTACGACGACGCCGCATCGCTGACGACCGTGCTGACGTCGCTCGCCGGGCTCCACTTGACGGTCGTCGACGACGGTTCTCGCGACGCGCTTTCCATTGAACGCGCCGCTCGCTCTCGAAGAGCCAATCTCATCCGCTTGGAGGAGAACGCCGGCCCCGCGGCGGCGCGAAATGCCGGTGTTCGCGCCACCGTTCGTCCCTTCATCTGGTTCATTGACGTCGATGTCGAACTCGACAGTCCCGTCGACGTCCTAAGTCGTTTGCTCGCGCACATGGACGATCCGCTCGAGAGTGCCGTCGCGCCGAGGGTACGCGGCGGCGCGGGAACGTCAGTGCGCGACCGCTTTGAACAACGATTCAGTCCCCTCGACATGGGACCGCGTAATGGACTCGTCGTTCCCGGAGGCGCCGTGCCCTACGTGCCCAGTGCCTGTCTCTTGGTGCGACGCGCCAGTCTGGGCAGCGGCTTCGACGAACGCCTACGCGTGGGCGAGGACGTGGACCTGGTGTGGCGACTGCACGACCAGGGATGGCTCGTACGCTACGTCCCCGACGTGGTGGTAACCCACCGCGCACGCGACAACTGGATCGACTGGTGGCGCCAGCGCGTGCGGTACGGGGAGTCAGCCAGCGCGCTTTCAAAACGCCACGGTACGAGACTGGCGCCCTTTCGCGCCGACGCGTGGACCATCGCGACCTGGGTCACGGCCCTCGTGGGCAAGCCCATGGTGGGACTTCGAATTATCGACGCCGCGCGCGATCAATTGCGCAATCGCATGCTCGAGACGACCGATAACGCCGACAAAGTCGCGGGCGAACTAGTCGGGCGAGGCATGGTGCGAGCGGGAGGCCCCATGGCCCGCGCTGCCGTGCGCACCTTCGGTCTGGTGATACTGCTCGGCGCCGTGCATCCCAAAGTTCGCCGGCGCGCCTTGGTGCTGTTCGCGGTGGGCACCGCGTGGCGGTGGCGAGCAACGAGGTTGCACGTCGCGGACATTCCCATCGCGCTCGTCGACGATGCGGCCTACGGAGTCGGTGTTGTGCGAGGGGCCATCCGGTCACGAACGTTCGGCGCGCTCAAGCCCAATATCACGAAGTCGACCCTCGGGCTACGAAACGTCCTCGGCTTGAAACCGGGTGCCGGGGGCGCCGCCTAGAAGCGAACGACGCCGCGTATGTTGTCGCCCGATTCGAGGTCGTCGTAGCCCTTCTGGACCTCTTCGATGGAGTACTCCTGGGTGATCAACTCATCAATCAGGAACTTACCCTCGTGGTGAAGACGGAGTAGGCGGGGAATCTGCAGTCGCGGAGCCTCCGAACCAAAGACCGTTCCCCGTAGCTCCTGATTCATCATGGAGAACATGAAAAGGTTGAGTTCGACCGACGTCTGGTCCCAGGCGGCGAGACCGGCCGCCACCACCACGCCGCCCTTGGCCGTGATCGAGCGAGCCTGTTCGATGATTTCGCTCGTCGCTTCACCCACCGTAATGATGACGACGTCGCAGTTCTTACCCCACGTGAGATCGGGAAGGATGTTGAAGGCGGCATCGAGGGTCGTGGCGCAACCGTGGGTCGCACCGATCTTCATGGCGCGGTCGACCTTCGAGGGCACCGTGTCGATGGCCACCACCGCACGAGCGCCGGCGTGTTGGGCGCCTTGAATCGCCGCCGAACCGAGTCCCCCGCAGCCAATGACGGCTACCACGTCGCCGGGACGTACGCCGCCGCGATTGACCGCAGCGCCAAAACCAGTCGAGACGCCGCACGAGAGAAGGGCGGCGGCACGAAGGTCGTACCACGGTTCGATTCGGATGACCGATGCTTCGTGGACGACGATGTACTCGGAGAACGTGCCGAGGTTGCACATCCGATTCAGGTTGACGTCGCCGAGTCGGTGTCGCCAGGTGGCGTCAGAGATCATTGGACCGGCGAGCGTGTTGGCGGCCATGTCGCAGATGTAGGGACGACCAGAGACGCAGTATTCGCACTTGCCGCACGAAGGGATGAAGGAGGTCGCGATGTGGTCGCCGGGCTTCACCGAGGTGACCCCTTCACCGACCGACTCTACGACGCCGGAACCTTCGTGGCCCCCGATGATGGGGAACATGGTCGCGCGACCCGAGATCATCTCGAGCGCGATGGGCGACTGCGAGAGAGCACCTGTTTGGAGGTGCAGGTCCGAGTGGCACATGCCCGAAAAGGCCATCTTGACCTTCACTTCGAAGGCGTGCGGCTCATCGATTTCGATGGTCTCGGCGTGCCACGGCCCCTGCACTTCGCTAAGAATTGAGGCGCGGACGTCCATACTTCCCCCACTGTTCGTTTCGGGTTCACGACCCGCGTGTTCACTCTACCGAGCGAGCTGCGTTCGGCGCGAACGGCGAATCACATCTGTTCCGGTGCCTCTATCCCGAGCACCGAAAGTCCGGTCGCCAGGGTCCGGGCGGCGAGGTCGCACAGCGCGAAGCGCTGTTCACGCACGTCGCCTTCGGAGGTGAGGACTGGGCACGCGTCGTAGAACGCGGTGAGCCGTTGGGCCAAATCGAAGAGGTAGACGCAGAGACGGTGTGGCTGCAGGGACACCAGTGCCGCGTCAAAGGCCTCGGGAAAGGCCAGGAGTCCCAGGGCCAGATCGCGTTCCTGGGAGGTACCGAGCGAAAAGGCCACACCCTGGGGCGACCACGGGGCACCCAGGCGTCGAAAGATTGATCGCAACCGGGCGTACGCGTACTGCAGGTACGGGCCGGTGTCGCCTTCGAAGGCGATCATTCGGTCGAGGTCGAAGACGTAGTCGTGCTGACGATCCGTAGAGAGGTCGGCGTACTTGATAGCCGCCCGAGAAATCTGGACGGCCAACGCCATTCGCGCCGTGTCGTCGAGATCGGTGTTGCGCTCGCGCAGGGCCGCGTCGGCGCGCTCAACGGCTTCGCTCAGTAGGGAGGCCAGTTTCACGGTCTCGCCACTTCGTGACTTGAACATCTTGCGATCCGTGCCGAGCACGTTGCCAAAGGTCACGTGTTCGCACCGCACGCGGTCGGGTAGCCATCCGGCCATGCGCGCCACGGCGTAGACCATCTCTAAGTGCTGGGCCTGAGGAACGCCCACCACGTAGAGGATCTCATCGGCGTGCAGGTGGTCGACCCGGTCGCGAACTGCCGCGAGATCGCTCGCGGCGTAGCCGAAGCCCTCGTCACTTTTTTGCACGATGAGGGGCAGCGGATCACCGTCACGGTTCGTGAAGCCCGGCGGAAAGACGCAGCGCGCGCCGCCGCTTTCGACGAGCAGGCCTGCGTGATCGAGATCGGCGACCACGCCGGCCAACATGTCGTTGTAGTGCGACTCGCCCACCACGTCCTTTGCGTCGAGTGCGATCCCGAGGTCGACGTAGACGAGGTTCAAGTAGTCAATCGATTGGTCCACGATCGCGCGCCAAAGCCGAAGAGTGTCGGGGTCGCCCGACTGCAGCGCGACCACGCGACGGCGACTGCGGTCCTTGAAGGACTCGTCGGCGTCAAATTTCACGCGCGCCGCTTTGTAGAAGCCGTCGAGATCCTTAATCGAGAGTTCCTTGGCCCCGTGGTCAGAGCTTTCGTCCACGAGGTGTTCGATGAGCATGGCGAACGGGGTACCCCAGTCGCCGACGTGGTTACGCGCGATCACCTCGTGACCGGCGAACCGGTACATCCGCGCCAGCGCATCGCCGATCACCGTCGAGCGCAGGTTTCCTACGTGCATCTCTTTGGCGACGTTCGGAGCCGAATAGTCGATCACCACGGTCTTGGGGGTCGTCGCCGCGACTTGACCGAGCCGATCGTCGTCCAGCAGCGCACTCAACTGGTGTTGCAGCAGGGTCGGGGCGAGCGTGAGATTGAGGAATCCCGGCCCGGCAATTTCGACGGTGGCGATACCGTCCAGGTCGGCGTGTCGCACGATCTCCGCGGCGACCTCGCGCGGCGCGCGTCCCGCACGCTTGGCGAGGGCCATCACCCCGTTCGATTGATAGTCGCTGCGCTCCGACGTACGAAGTACGGGATCGGCGCCCGGTTCCACGGCGTCAAAGGCTGCCTGCAGGCGCTGATGGAGCGTGTCGTAGGTCGACGTCATGGAGACAAGTCTCGCACCTGCCCGTGTTGATCAACGCCCATCCGTCGAAACGGTGCACTGGCGAACACGGCAGAATGGAGGTATGACCTCCCTCAACTCTTTCGGCTCAGCAACCACCCTCCACGTGAACGGTCGAACGCTCACCTACTACTCACTTCGATCCGAGGCGCTCAACCAACTGGGCGTCGACCGCCTTCCCTATTCGATCAAGGTGCTCTTGGAGAATCTTCTGCGCCACGAAGACGGCGTGAAGGTTCGTGCCGCCGACATCGAAGCGTTGGCCCGGTGGGGCGAGAACCCCACGCGCCATGGGGAAGCCGCCGGCGAGGACGCCAAAGAGATTGCCTTCACTCCCGAGCGGGTCTTGATGCAAGACCTCACGGGCGTGCCGGCCGTGGTCGACCTGGCCGCGATGCGTGACGCCATCATTAGCCTCGGCGGCGATCCCGACAAGATCAATCCGCTCGTGCCGGTCGAGTTGGTCATCGACCACTCCGTCATTCTCGAGCGGTCGGGCACGTCGGAGAGTTTCGAACAGAACGTGGCCATTGAATACGAACGAAACGTCGAGCGCTACACGTTCCTCAAGTGGGCGCAGAGTTCCTTCGAGCGATTCCGCGTGGTGCCTCCGGGCATGGGCATCTGTCACCAGGTGAACCTCGAGCACCTCTCGCGCGTGGTCTTCGAAGCCGACGGCGTTGCCTACCTCGACACGCTCGTCGGCACCGACTCCCACACCACCATGGTGAACGGTCTAGGCGTGCTCGGTTGGGGCGTGGGCGGCATCGAGGCCGAGGCCGGCATGCTCGGCCAACCGACCTCCATGTTGATTCCCCCGGTGGTCGGGCTTCGTCTCTCGGGCGCACCTCGCGAGGGAGTCACCGCGACCGACGTCGTGCTCACCATCACGGAACTGTTGCGAGCGCACGGCGTGGTCGCGGTGACTCCCTCGCGCGGTGCGCCCGAGAGACGAAGCCCGACCACCGGGGGAATCAACATGGAGGTCGGTTGACCGAGCATGCCGGCCTCGGCCTCGATGCCGCCCACGCCCCAACCGAGCACGCCTAGACCGTTCACCA
>JANXXO010000042.1 GCA_025350565.1 Acidimicrobiaceae bacterium | reverse complement strand
GCGTCACGACGTTCCTGTTGGGCGAGGGTCAGTTCTTGCTGCGCGGCGTCGCGGCCGTGGCGAGCGATCTCCAACAACGCGGTGGCCTGCGCGAAACGCTCTCTCGTCTCGGCCAAACGATTGGTGGCCCGACGTTCGCTTTCGCGTAAGGAGTCGAGCGAGCGTTCCAAGAGGGCAATGCGTTGACGCGCCGCGGTAAGGATGGCCTCGTCGCCTTCACTCGACGAACCACCCCAGGTCGCCTCGAAGTCCGCTTGGGCGAGGTCGAGTTCGCGTTGGGCCACCTCGACGGCCGCGCGAAGTTGTTGGAGGGCGTCGTCCTCCGCGTCGACCGAGGAGAGGTCGGTCGTCAACCTGGCGGCGTCGGCCTCGAGGGTCGCGATGACGTTCTCGTCGGCGGAGGCGACCAGTGCTTGGCGTAGGGCGCGCTCGCGTTCTTGAATGATCGAGGACGTCCCGCGTGAACGTTCGGCCAGTCCCTGCAACGTGCCCAGCGTGGAAGCGAGTATCTCTTCTCGACGACTAGCCAACTCCGCCGCGGCGGTCGAGGCCTGGGCGTCGAGGGTGACGAGTTCGTGACGGAGGTCTCGTTCACGCGTCGTCGACCCCGCCAGTTCGGTCGCGAGGGTCGAACGGCGCTCCTCGAAGGCCCCCAATCGGGCTGAGAAGAGCGCGCGACGAGCTTGGCGCAACTCCCCTTCCACGTTCGTGTAACTGCGCGCCGACACGGCCTGGCGCTCCAGGGGGCGCATTTGACGGCGGACTTCGCGCACCAGATCACCGAGTCGCTCGATGTTCTCCTGCGTCGAATCGAGCCGGCGTTCGGCGCGCTCCTTTCGGCGACGGTGTTTTAGGACCCCGGCCGCCTCTTCGATCACCGCGCGCCGGTTCTCCGACGACGAGTTGAGGATGGAGTCGAGTTGGCCCTGGCCAATGATCATGTGCTGCTGGCGCCCGACGCCGGAGTCACTGAGTAACTCCTGGACGTCGAGCAGTCGACAGGTGGTGCCGTTGATGGCGTACTCCGAGTCGCCACTGCGAAAGAGGGTGCGCGAAATAGTCACCTCGGCACCATCGATGGGCAAGCGTCCCGACGAGTTGTCCAGCGTGAGCGCCACTTCGGCGCGGCCGAGTGCCGCGCGATTCGCCGTGCCCATGAAGATGACGTCGTCCATTTTGGCGCTGCGCAACGCGCGGGTGCTCTGCGCACCCAAAACCCAGGTGACGGCGTCGACGACGTTGGACTTGCCCGAACCGTTTGGACCAACCACCGCGGTCACTCCGGTCTCGAATTCGAGGACGGTGTTGTCGGCGAAGGACTTAAAGCCCTTCATGGTTAATCGCTTAAGAAACACGGGTAGACGCTACCAACCTTCGACCGGCGCAACGGAAATCAGGATTCACATTTCACGCAGTAAAACGTCGAGCGCCCGCGGACCGTCTCGCGCATGATGGGTTGGCGACAGTGGAAGCAGGCCAAGCCCTCTCGGTTATAGACCTGATGGAAGTTCTGAAAAGTGCCGGGCTGGCCATCGGGATCGACGAACTGCTCGTCGTCCAGCGTCGAGCCACCGTGCTTGATCGCGTCGGTGAGGACCTCGGCGATCGCGCGATGCAGTCGGCGAATCTCGATGGTGGACAGCGACTCTGATTCGCGGTCGAAGCGCAGTCCGGCGGCGAAGAGGATCTCGTCGGCGTAGATGTTGCCAATGCCCGCCATGATCTCTTGATCGGTGAGGACGGCCTTTAAGGCCGTCGAGCGACTGCGCAACACGGCCGCGAACCGGTCCCAACCAATCTGGTCCACGAAGGGGTCGATGCCCAGATGCGCCAACTCGGGTACGGCTTTTCGAAGCGCCAAGCCGTCGCCGCCAATGGAGAGCCGCGCGAACTTCGAGATCACCACCTCCTGGCCCTCGACGGGACCTTTGGACACGTAGAGTTCGCCGAAGGTTCGCGGATCGACGTAGCGCAGTTCGCCGCCTTGGGCGAAGGTCATGACTACGTGCGTGTGCTTGGGCTTCGGGTCCTTCGGGCCTTTGGCGCGCAGCAGTTGGCCACTCATCCCCAAATGCACGATCAGGTACGTGGCGTTGTCGAGACCCAGCAGCAGGTTCTTGCCCAATCGCTCGACCGAGCGAATGGAGTGCCCTTCGGCCAAGGCGCGAAACTCCTTCGCCGTCTTATGGCGACGAACGACCCGGCCGTTGGTGACCGAGACGGCCTTGATCTTCTTGCCCACGATGTCACGCGCGAGCGAGGCGCGAATGGTTTCAACTTCGGGGAGTTCAGGCACTGCGCTCTCTCCAGGCCACGTCGGCCGCCAGTGCCTCGGCCGCCTTCTTCGAGCGACCTTGGCCCCACGAGCGCCGACCATCCACGACCACCACCGCGGTGTAGGTCGTGTCGTGACTGAGCCCTTCGGCCGTCACCTCGTAGACCGGGGTCCCCAGACCTTGGGCCTCGCACCACTGGCGCAGACGCGTCTTGGGATCAACGTCGCTCGGGTGAAGAGCGGCCTGCGCCACACCCTCGGACAAACACTCCTGCACGAAGGTCTTGGCCGCCTCGTACCCGTTCTCGAGGTAGAGCGCGGCGACCACCGCCTCGAAGGCGTCGGCGAGCAGCGACGGCCGTTCCAGACCGTGTTCTTTCTGGACGCCGCGACCAATGCGCATGAACGTGGCGAGGTCAATGCGCGAGGCCGCCTCGGCTAGGGACGATTCGTTCACCACGCGCGAGCGCACCAGCGAGCCGGTCCCCTCGTTCAACTCGGGGTGTTGGGTGAGAATGAGGTCAGCGACCGCCAGGTCGACCACGGCGTCGCCGAGGAACTCCAAGCGTTCATTCGATTCGCAGTCGTGTTCCGCGGCGTAGCTCGAGTGCGTGACGGCCACGGCGAGCCGGTGGCTCGAAGGAGCGAGCCCCAAGCGCTCCGCTAGCGCATCGAGTGGTGACAGCAACAGGCTCACCGTCCGTTAGGACACCCGCAGCTTGGCCACGACGTACTCAACGGCGTCGCGTACCGACAGGAGTCCTTCTAAGTCCTCGTCGTCGATGTGAAACCCGGCCGAGTAGGTCGACAGCTGTTCTTCGAGCGCTTCAACCAGTTCGATCAGGGACAACGAGTCGGCGCCCAAATCGCTGAACGAGATGTCCTCGGGAATCTCGTCGGGGCTCTTTTCGAGGATTTCGGCGAGCTGCGCCCGCACGATTCCCAAAATGGTGGCCCTATCCAGTGATGTTGGATTTCCCGCGTCTACCATGCCCACTCCTTCGTGTTGCTACCCAAGCGTACCGAGTGTCGGGGGTCGCACCCCTATTTCTCAGCCTTGATCAGGTCGAATGGCGAGGCCGACTTTGGTGACCACGCCGGACGCGTCCATCTCGGCCGCCACGCGAAGGGCGTTCATGATCGCCGTGGCGTTGGAGGATCCATGGCTGATGACGCACAGTCCCTTGACGCCGAGCAACATCGCGCCACCCTGGTTTTCCGGGGTGAGCTCGGCCGCGACCGGTACGAGGTAGTCCAGGAGCACGCGCCCGGCCGCTTTGGTCTCTTCGTTGGTGTCGATGACCTTGAGCACCGTCGTAAAGATGAAGGTCAGGGCCCCTTCGAGGGTCTTGAGGGCCACGTTGCCGGTGAAGCCGTCGGTGACGACGACGTCCACGGGCGACGGTACGAGGTCACGACCTTCGACGTTGCCCACGAAGTTGAGATCGGGCCGCGCCGCCAGTAGTGCGTGCGTCTCCTTCACCAGCGGGGTGCCCTTGGTCGACTCTTCGCCGATCGAGAGCAGTCCCACGGTGGGCGACGCGACCCCGAAGTGCGCCGTCACGAAGGTACTGGCCATTTGGGCGAACTGCACGAGCATCTCGGGCGTGCATTCGGCGTTGGCGCCGGCGTCCACCATCACCATGGGCGTTCGCCCGGGGTTGGGAATTGGGGTCGCAATACAGGGACGCACGACGCCGGGCAGTCGCCCCATGCGAAGCAGCGCTGAGGCCATGGTGGCGCCAGTGTTGCCCGCCGAGACCATGGCGCTGGCCTTGCCGTCGCGCACCAGTTCGCCGGCGCGCACCAACGACGAGTCCTTCTTCTTTCGTACACTGCTCGCCGGGTCGTCGTCCATGGCGATGACTTCGGTGCAGGCAACGACGTCCAAACCGAGCGGATCGCCCATGAGGTCGGGAACACCCACGAGGATGACCGAAAGACCCAGTTCGTCAACGGCTCGGCGCGCTCCGAGGATTATCTCTCCGGGAGCGAAGTCGCCACCCATCGCGTCCAGGGCGATGGGGAGCGTCAACTTAGTTGACCTCGACGGCGACGCGATTCTTGTACCAACCGCAGTTGGGACAGACAATGTGGGGCAACTTGGAGGTCGCGCACTGCGGGCAGACGCTGCGCGCCGGGCGCTCGAGTCGCCAGTTGGCGGCCCGACGGCTGCGGGTCTTGGCTTTGCTGGTCTTGCGCTTGGGGACGGCCATCGATCTTCTCTTTCACCAGAACGGGCGTACCCGTCACACTTCTTTTGATTCGCCGGCTTCTTCTTCCGTGAATCGGAGTCCGTCAAGTGTAGCCCAGCGCGCATCAACGGGCGCTTGGCACGTGCACGTGGCCTCGTTATGGTCAATCCCACAGTATGGACACAACCCCTGACAGTCCTCTCGACAGAGTGGCGCCAAGGGCAGATCGAGGAAGATCGCGTCATGGATCAAGGGAGCGAGATCGATGAAATCGTCGATGATGAGATAACTCTCCTCGTCACCGGGCGCTTGGTGATCCACGAAGCGCTCGTTGACCGCGACCGTGGAGCGACCGAGTACCGGGGTCGAACATCGCCGACAGGTTCCGTGCCACGGTGCCTCGACGGTCCCTCGCGCGCGCAGTCCTCCGCTGAAGCTCTCCAGGCGAAGCACGGCGTGCACCGGGGCTTCGGCGAAGACGTCCGTCTCGGCGCTGCCGCGCGGCGTGAACTCGCGTGGCTCATCGAAGGGCGCCTCGAAGTCCAGCCCCATGGTCGAGGGCACGTCGCGCAACAGTTGCGCCACCGGGACCAGGTAGGCCGAGGACACGATCGCTAAAACGCGTCCTGGTCGAAGAACGACGTGGTGTCGTCCAGGCCGGCCGGCTCCTTGTAGTCGGGGACCATCGACGCCAACTGTTCGTCGGGCCCGTCGTCGATCATGGAGGTCGGCAGACCTTGCGCCGAGAGCCGCTCGCGACCGGAGTGGGTGGTCTTGAGCAGTCGCTCGAGGACGATCTCGAAACTTCCCAATTTGCCATCGATGAAGTCCTCGGACTGATTGATCATTTGGCGCGACTGGGCGTGGGCGTCGGCCACGATCTGTTGGGCCATCAACCGCGACTGGCGCACGATCTCGGTCTTATCCACCATGCGCGCCGCCTCCGCGCGCACTTGGTCCATCAACTGCTGGGCCTTTTGCAGTTCGGCGGCCATGAGTTCCTCACGGTCGCGTAGGGCCCAACGGGCCTCGCGAATCTCCTCCGGAAGGCTGCGCACGGCCTGCTCGAGGAGTCCCAGCACGTCGTCACGCGGGATGAGGGCCGAGTTGGACAGCGGCATCTGCTTAGCGTTGGCGACCATATCGATGAGGTCGCGTAGATCGGCCTCGATGTCGCGTCGAACGTGGCGCCCGGGAGCATCGGCGAACTCTTCGGGGTCGTCGTAACCGTCAAAGGACGTCATGGGTATCTCCTGGGAACATGGCGGCCAGCCGTTTGGCGACCGGTGCGGGCACGAAGGGCGATACGTCGCCGCCGTAACGGGCCACTTCACGAAGGAGTCGACTGGCGATGAAGCTGTGCGTCGACGACGAGGGAATGAACATGGTTTCCACGCCCGAGAGCGAACGGTTCATCTGGGCCATTTGCAGTTCGCTCTCGAAGTCCGACACCGCGCGCAGTCCCTTCACGATGGCGGTGGCGTGGACGTCCTTGGCCACGTTGACCAGCAAGGTCGAGATCGAGACAATGCGCACGTTGGCCAGATGGACCAGTGACTCGGAGATCATGTCACGGCGCTCGTCGAGGTCAAAGAGCGCCTCGGACTTTTGGGGGTTGCGGATCGCCGCGACCACGATCTCGTCGAAGATGTGGCTCGCGCGTTCGACGACCTCGAGGTGGCCGTTGTGGAAGGGATCGAAGGACCCGGGAATGAGACCAACCGTCATTCGCCCTGCCCTTCGTCCGGTTCTAACATCGTTACGAGCGTAGTGCCGTACCGCTTGGTTTTGGTAACGATCCAGCCCGACGGGGCATCCATGTGATGGTCATTTTCGACGATCACGCGCTGGGCGACCACGCCCGAGAGCACGCTCGCGAGGTCGAGGGGCCCGTAGGGTGGGTCGGCGAGTACGAGGTCGAGGTCGTGCGGCGGTGACCAAACGGGCAAGGTCGCGCGCACGAAGTGCACCTCGGCGTCGAACTTCATTGGTTCGAGGTTGACGCGCACGGCCGCCAAACAGGCCGGGTCCGAATCCACGAAGTAGACCTTGTGGGCACCCCGCGACAGCGCCTCGATTCCCATGGCGCCAGAACCGCAGTAAAGATCAGCGACCACCAAATCGATAAGTCCCCCCCTGCTCTCGAGCATGGAGAAGATTGCCTCGCGCGCGTAATCGGTCGTCGGCCGCACCGTCGAGGGAAGTTTCGCCTTCAGCGGACGTCCCCGAGCCGTTCCACCAATTACTCGCACCCCACAAGGGTACGTCGCTCGACCATCACGATTTGAACAAGTAGTCCGCTTCTTCGTCGTCGATGAAGAGTCGAAGCTCGTCGATGATCTCGGGCTGGTCGCTCAGACCGTTGCGTTCGACCATCGCCACGGCCACGCGTTGGGCGGCGATCAGTAAGTCCTCGTCGTCGCGCAACGACGCGAGGCGAAGGTCGCTGCGGCCACGCTGGCGGGCACCGAGCAGCGTACCCTCTCCCCTGATCCCCAGGTCTATCTCGGCCAAGGCGAAACCGTCGTTGGAGTCCACCAGCGCCTGCAGTCGCGTGGCCCCGTCCTCGTTGGGTGGCGTGCCCAGGAGAAAGCAATAACTCTGCACCGTGCTACGTCCCACGCGACCGCGCAACTGGTGCAGTTGCGCTAGTCCGAATCGCCACGCGTCCTCGATGACGATGACACTGGCTTCGGGCACGTCCACGCCCACTTCAATGACCACGGTCGCCACGAGCACGTCCAGTTCGCCGGCGCGAAACTGCGCCATGACCTCGTCCTTCTCCGAACCCTTCATCTGTCCGTGGAGCAGTCCCACGGCCAGACCCCGAAGTTCTCCGAGGGCGAGGCGCGTGCGTTCTTCGACGGCGCTGGTCGCTTCGACCCGTTCGGAATCCTCGACCAAGGGACAGATCACGTAGGCCCGTCGACCTTCGGCCACTTCGTGGCGCACCCGCTGCCAACAGTCCGCGACCTCACGGTCGTCCACCGGCCACGAGGTGGTGATGGGCAGTCGTCCGACCGGCAACTCGTCCAAGACCGAGCGGTCGAGGTCACCGAAGATGACCATGGCGGCGGTGCGCGGAATGGGTGTCGCCGTCATGACCAGGAGATCGGGGTCGGCGCGCTCTTCGGAGTGCTCGCGTCCCTTGTCACGTAGGGCCGCGCGTTGTTCGACCCCGAAGCGATGTTGTTCGTCGATGACGATGACACCGAGCGAACGAAACCGCACGTCCTCGGTGAGCAGGGCGTGGGTGCCCACCACGAGGTCGATCGACCCGTTGACCAACCCGTCGAGCACGGCTTGGCGGTCCTTCGCGCGTACTCGTCCCGTCAACAGCTGAATTGAGAGTGGCCGCCAACCGCCGAGGACCGCGTCGTCTGGTTTGGTCAGTGCCTCTAAGTCCTTGCGCAATGACGCGAGGTGCTGTTCGGCTAACACTTCGGTGGGCGCCATGAGCGCTCCTTGTCGCCCTCCGTCGAGCGAAGCCAGCAGCGCCGTGAGCGCGACAATCGTTTTGCCCGAACCGACGTCGCCCTGGAGCAGTCGGTGCATGGGTAACGGCGAGGCGAGGTCGCGAGCGATGTCGCCCAGTACTCGCCGTTGCGCGCCGGTGAGGGCGAAATGGTGCCCCGAGAGGAAGCGCCGTACCAGCGACGATGACGCGTCACTGAGCGATCCGGGGGCGGCGTCGAGGTCCTCGAGGTCAATCGGGTGACGGATGCCGGCCGACGACTCTTCGAGGCGCCGACGACGAAGGGCCAGCAGCAGTTGGAGGCGCAAGAACTCATCGAAGACGAGTCGGCGACGAGCCGGGGCGATGTCCGCATACTCGTCGGGCAGATGGATCCCCCAAAAGGACGTCGTTCGATCCAGCAGTTCCAGCGCACGCCGGGCCTCTTCCGGCAAGGGATCGAACAGAGGGCCGGCCCGTCGAAGGGACTCTTCGATGAAGCCACCGATTTCCCAACTCGTCAATCCGGCTTTGCCCGACGCGGGATAGATGGGAACGACGCGGCCAATGCGCGAGGCGTCGCGCTCGTCACCGAGCGGACCGATGATGACGTCGACCACGGGGTTGGACATCTGTCGTTGCGACCGGTACTCGGTGACCTTGCCGAAAAAAAGTGCTTGCACCCCCTTCACCAGTTGTTTCTCTCGCCACGCCTGATTGAAGAAGACGACCTTGAACGATCCGCTGTCGTCGCTCACGGTGATCTCGACCATGACGCGCCCGTTCTTCATCCGGCGCGCCGTGACCTTCGTCACTTCGCCAAAGACGGCCGCTTCCTCGCCCAGGGTCAGATCCGAAAGATCAACGCGTTTGGTGCGGTCAATGTGCCGGCGGGGATAGTACGTGAGCAAGTCAAAGGCACTTTCGAGGGCGAGCGAGCGCAACGCCGCCTCGCGCTTCTCACCTACGTTGCGAAGTCGACTGACCTTCGTGTCGGCCAGCGTGCGAAGTCGAAGGGGATGCGCTTCACTCACTCGATGCCGAAGTAGTAGGGGTAGAGCGGCTGGCCCCCGTGGTGCACTTCGACGGCGACGCCGGGATACTCGTCGGAGAGGAACTCGGTGATGCGCCGAGTATTGGCCGGGGACGATCCTTCGCCCTCGATAATGGTCAGCAACTCGTGCTCCGGCGTGATGAGCTCGCCCAGCAAGCGGTTACTGGCGCCCGCGATGGAGTCGGCGATCGAGCGCACGCCCTTAGCCGAGAGGCCTATCCAGTCGCCCACGCGCACCTCGCCGGCGTCGGTCGACGTGTCGCGCACGGCCTGAGTGACCTCCGCCGCCAGGACGTTGCAGGCCGACGCACTCATTTCCTTCTGGTTGACCTCGGCCGTCGCGTCGGGGTCGTACTCGAGCAACGCGGCGAAACCTTCGACAATGGAGTTGGTCGCTACGACGGTGACGGTCTGATCGACCAGGTCGTTCACCTGCTCGGCTACGGGACGAATGTTCTTGTTGTTGGGTAAGAGCACTACTTGGGGCGAACCGGTCGCCTCGACCGCCGCCACCAGGTCGGCCGTCGAGGGGTTCATCGACTGGCCCCCGTTTACCAGCACGCGGACCCCGAGCGATCGAAAGATCCGTCCCACGCCTTCACCGACCACGACCGCGACGACCGCGGTGGGTGGGGGCGGACCGAGCTCCGCCGCGGGCTGATCGGCGCTCCCCTCGCGGACCCAGCGCTCTTCGATGACCTGTTCGGTGAGATCAGTGACGCGAATGTCGCGCGGTCGTCCGGCGTCCAGCGCCGCCTCGACCGCGGCGCCGATGTTGTCGGTATGAATGTGGCAGTTATAGAGTCCGTCGCCGCCCACGATCACGATGGAGTCACCCAGGCCCGACCACACTTCGCGGAATCCGAGTATCTTCGCGTCGTCGGCGTCGAGGAGGTACATCACCTCGTAGCGCAGGTCGGCAATGCTCGTTTCGCGCACTTCGTTCTCTTCGTGCACGCGGACGTCGATCGAGTCGGCCGACGGCGCTACCGGCAAGGGATCGTCGGCGACGACGTTGCACAAGGCGTCAAACAACAACAGCAGGCCCGTACCGCCGGAGTCGACGACCCCGGCCTGTTTCAGTACTGGTAGTTGCTCGGGCGTGAAAGCGAGGGCCTCCCTCGCCCGGTCGCGGGCACTGCGCACGAGTTCGGTGAGGGTCCCGCGGTGGGCTCGCGCCCCTTCGGCGGCCGCTCGAGCAATGGAGAGCATCGTGCCCTCGACGATGCGCACGACCGCCTGGCGCGCGAGCACGTCGGCGTTCTCGAGACTCTCGGCGAGCAGGTCGGGCGAGACCTCGCCTTTCGGGGGAAACTTCGCGACCAGGCCACGCAGCATCTGAGAAAGGATGACCCCCGAGTTGCCCCGAGCGCCCATGAGCGATCCGTGGGCGATGGCTCGACAGACGTCCGCCATCTCAGCGTCGTCGGCGAGTGGTCCCAGTTCGGCCGCCACCGACTCGATGGTGAGGGTCATATTGGTCCCGGTGTCACCGTCGGGTACGGGATAGACATTGAGTCGATTAATGACTTCTTTATGGCTTCGCAGCAACTCCGCGTAGGTGGCGATGGTCGAGCGCAGTTCACGGGCCGACAGCGTCAACGGAGAGGTCATCGCTAGCGATGCTACAATGGACCTTCGGTTTAGACCGGTGGCCGCCACTTTCGACGGTCCGCCAAAAGGGAGAACGTTCATCATGGCATCAGTCTGCGAACTCTGCGGCAAGAAGCCGTCGTTCGGCATGAACGTGTCGCACTCACACCGTCGCACCAAGCGACGGTGGAATCCGAACATTCAGCGCGTTCGCGCCTTGGTGGGCGCCACGCCCACTCGCATGAACGTCTGCACCGGATGCATCCGATCGGGCAAGGTCACCAAGCCCGTTCGTCGCAAACTTCCGGCGTAGATCTAGAGCTGGTGTTGCCAGCCCCGACGTCCAAACTCCTCGCCGCGCAGCGTCCGATGATCGGTCGCCGCCACGACCTCACCGATGGTGAGAGGTTCGCGAAGGCCACGGTCGTGAAAGACCATGCGTAAACGCGCCGCGTCGTTCGTGGCGATCAAGAGTTCGTAATCTTCGCCGCCGCCGACCGCTTCGTCGAAGGTCGCCCCGTCGGCCACCGGCACCTGGCGGAGTTCGAAGCCAACGGCGCTGGCGTCGGCCATGCGGTGAAGATCGAGTCCCAGTCCGTCACTGAGGTCCATCATGGCGTGCACCCGTGCGCCGCGGGCGGCCATGCCTTCGGCGAGACGGGGCCAGGGGCGTCGGTGCGCGACGACCAACTCATCGTTAAGGCCCGCCCCTTCGCGGCGGCGACGAAGACCGGCCGACGAACGCCCGAGGGCACCGGTCACCAAGAGTTCGTCGCCCGGCTTCGCTCCACTTCGGTAGACGGCGCCACTGCCGGGGCACTCGCCCACCACCGTGACCGCGACCGACACGTCGCGGCCCTGGGCCAAGTCCCCGCCCACGATCGGGCAGTTGGTGACGGTGGAGGCGTCGGCCATACCGCGGTGCAGTTCCTCGAGGTCGGTGCCCAACGGCGCGGTGACCGCCACCACGCAGGCCCTCGGCCGTGCGCCCATCGCCGCCATGTCCGACACCGCCGCCGCGACGGCCTTGAAACCTAAATCCTCCAGAGGAAAAAGTCCTGCGTCCAGATGGACGCCGAGGACGGCGACGTCCGTACTGAGGACGGTCTGTCCCACGATGGGGGCGAGGACCGCCGCGTCGTCACCAATGTGTCGTTCGCCCTTGGGAATATTGGCATGTCCAACAATGTGGGCGATACGCTCAATAACGTCATCCTCGCGCCGGGGGTAATCCCCTAGGGGAAACGTTGGGTCAACTGGTGCGGGCATGGACCTGGTTCGCTAGGGCATCACAAAGACACGCAGCGCCGAGTGTGGAGGAACCCAACGTGACGTACCCGACTGACAACAAGAAGCTCATTGCCTGGGTAGAGGAAATAGCGGAGCTCACAACCCCCGATCGTATCCACTGGTGCGATGGTTCGGTCCAGGAATACGACGAGCTCTGTCAGCTGCTGGTGAACCAGGGAACGTTCACGCGCCTCTCGGCCACCAAGCGTCCGAACAGTTACTACGCCACGTCGGACCCGAGCGACGTCGCTCGCGTAGAGGACCGCACCTTCATTTGCTCCAAGCGTGAAGAGGACGCGGGGCCCACCAACAACTGGCGCGACCCCAGCGAAATGCGCGCCACCCTGAATGGTCTCTTCGCCGGTTCCATGAAGGGTCACACGATGTACGTCGTTCCCTTCTCCATGGGACCCCTCGGCTCCGCCATCAGTCATATTGGGGTGGAAGTGACCGACTCGGCGTACGTCGCGGTCAACATGCGGATTATGACGCGGATGGGCACCGGCGCGCTCGACGTCCTCGGCGAGGACGGCGAGTTCGTGCCCTGTTTGCATTCGGTGGGCCTGCCCTTAGGCGAGGGCGACCAGGACGTCAAGTGGCCGTGCAACGCCGAGCACAAGTACATTGTCCACTTCCCCGAGACGCGCGAAATCATTTCCTACGGATCGGGCTACGGCGGCAACGCCCTCCTCGGTAAGAAGTGCTTCGCCCTTCGCATCGCCTCGGCGATTGCGCGCGACGACGGTTGGTTGGCCGAGCACATGCTCGTCTTGAAGCTCACCAACCCGACCGGCGAGTCGCGCTACGTGACCGGTGCGTTCCCTTCGGCCTGTGGCAAGACGAACCTCGCGATGCTGGTGCCGACCCTGCCCGGCTGGAAGGTGGAGACCGTTGGCGACGACATCTGCTGGATGAAGCCCGACCACGAGGGTCGACTGCGCGCCATCAATCCCGAGGCCGGTTTCTTCGGCGTGGCGCCGGGGACCAACATGCAGACGAACCCGAACGCGATGTACTCGATCGAAGCCAACACCATCTTTACCAATACGGCCCTCACCGCCGACGGCGACGTGTGGTGGGAAGGTTTGGGCGAGCCGCCCGAGGGCCTCATCGACTGGAAGGGTCAGGCCTGGACGAAGGAGTTGGGCACCCCCGCCGCGCATCCCAACTCACGCTTCACCGCCCCGGCCAACCAGGACCCGGCGATTGCCGACGAGTGGGAAGACCCGGCTGGGGTACCCATCGACGCCATCCTCTTCGGCGGACGTCGCGCGAGCGTGGTGCCACTGGTCTTTCAGTCGCGCAGTTGGGCCCACGGGGTGTTCCTCGGATCGATCCTTTCCTCCGAGACGACGGCCGCGGCGACGGGGGCGGTGGGCAACTTGCGCCGCGACCCCTTCGCCATGCTGCCGTTTTGCGGGTACAACATGGCCGACTACTTCGGCCACTGGCTGACCTTCGCCGACAAGTACGACGAGTCGAACCTGCCCAAGATCTTCTACGTCAACTGGTTCCGCAAGGGCAACGATGGACGTTGGCTCTGGCCCGGTTACGGCGAGAACAGTCGGGTCCTCGAATGGGTTTTCGAGCGAACGTCCGGCCGCGGTGAGGCGACTGATACGGCCATTGGTTACGTTCCCACGTCGAGCGCACTCAACATGGCAGGCATCGACGTCACCAGTGCCGACATGGAGGAGCTCTTGACCGTGCACCGCGACGAATGGCGCGAAGAGGTGCCCAAGATACGTGAGCACTACGCCCAGTTCGCCGGACACTTGCCCGCGCAATTGGCGGCCCAACTCGACGAACTGGACGCGCGACTGGCCTAGTTGCGCCCGTCGTGCGGGTGGCCGTGCTAAAACGGCGACCACACCAGCGAGCCAGGAGAACAGCGTGATCACCGACCGCTTTCGCGTCGACGGACAGGTCGCCGTCATCACGGGTTCGGGGCGCGGCATCGGCGCCGCGAGCGCCGTGGCCCTGGCCGAGTGCGGCGCTGACGTCGTGCTCGCGTCACGGACCTCGACCGACCTGGACGAGGTGGCCCATCTCGTGGAAGTGGCGGGCCAACGGGCGGTCTCCGTCGCCTGCGACCTCGCGGATCTCTCGGCCATTGCTGACTTGGCGTTCGTCGCTCAACGAGAGTTCGGTCGACTCGACATCGTGGTGAACAACGTAGGCGGCGCCGTTCCCTTACCCTTCTTATTGACCACGCCCGAGTACCTACAAGAGGCCTTCCACTTCAACGTGGCCACGGCGCACGCCCTCAACTTGGCGGCCGTCCCCTGGATGCTCGAACACGGGAGTGGCGCCATTGTCAACATCTCGTCGGTGATGGGTCGGGTGGCGGGACGCGGCTACGCGGCTTACGGATCGGCCAAGGCCGCACTGGCCCACTACACGCGGCTCAGCTCGAAGGACCTCGCACCCAAGATTCGCGTGAACGCGATTGCCGCCGGATCAATTGCGACTTCAGCCCTCGAGGTCGTGACCGGTACGCCGGAACTCAAAGCGATGATGGAAGCCATGACCTTGCTCGGGCGCATTGGCGACGTCGAAGACATCGCGGCGGGCGTGGTGTACCTCGCCTCCCCCGCCAGCGGCTACATCACCGGCAAGGTGTTCGAGATCGACGGCGGCATCGATATCCCCAACCTCGACTTCCAACTGCCTGATCTCTAGACAACTGCGCTAGTCGTCCGACACCACGTCGGCCACGATCAAGCGCGGACCCGAGGGCCAGTCGAAGTAGCGCCACGTCCAGTTGATGACGACCCGGAGACGGTTGCGAAAGCCGACCAAGTACCAAAGGTGAAGTCCCAGCCAGGCGAGCCAACCGAGGATGCCCGTGATGACGCCTCCTCGAGGCAGCTTGGCGACCGCCGCGTTGCGGCCAATGGTGGCCATGATGCCCTTGTTGTGATACATGAAGGCCGTGGTCGGCCTTCCCCCGATGACGTTCAAGACCTGTTCGGCGCAGTGGCGACCGGACTGAATGGCGACCGGGGCGAGTTGGGCGCAGAGGTCACCGCGGCCCGAGGGAACTGCGGCGGCGTCACCCACCACCCACACGTGCGCACTTCCGTGGAGGCGTAGGTCACCGTCGACGATCGCGCGTCCCGACGGCCCCGAGGTCGGGGCCAGTGCTTGGGCCACCGTGCCGTTGACGGTGACGCCCGCTGCCCAGACAACCGCCGCGGTGTCGAGTTCTTCGCCGTTATCGAACTTGATCGAATGTTCGAGGACCTCGACGACGCCTCGACGCAAGGCCACTTCGACGTTCATCGATTCGAGTTCCTTTTTGGCGTACGTGCTCGCCCGCTCGGGGAAGGCCGTGAGGAGTCGAGGGGCGACGTCGGCGAGGATGATGCGCACTTCGTCGGTCCGCAAGCTCAAGCCGTCGCGTCGAATGGCGATGCGAATCAGTTCCGACAGAGCTCCCGACGTCTCCACGCCCGTTGGTCCACCCCCCACCACGACGAAGTTGAGTCGCGGTCGCTGATGTAAGCCCTCGACCTCTGCCGCCTCTAACGACAACAACAATCGGTTACGAAGCCGACGTGCGTCGGCCAACGTGTAGAGCGGTAGGGCGAACTCCCGAGCGCCGGGGATGGCGAAGAATGACGCGACGGTGCCCGTGGCCACGATCAGATAGTCGAAGGCAACTTCACGCTGGTCGCTCAGAAGGACGACCTTACGTTCCTGATCAACGGATCGAACCGTGCCGTGTCGAAATCGGATGTTCTTCTGGTGGCCAAAGATCGTGCGAATCGGATAGGCGATGTCGGCCGGTTCGAGCCCCGCCGTCGCCACTTGGTACAGCAGCGGCTGGAAAGTGTGGAAGTTGTGTCGGTCGATGATGGTGACCGACACCCGTTGGTTGGCCAAACCACGCGCTGCGGCAATGCCGGCGAAACCCCCACCGATAATGACCACGTGCGCCAGTGGCGAACGCACCGAGGAAGATTCGGTGCGTGCAGGTGTAGCCATCCCCCGTGAGCATACCGAGCTGCAACGGCTGTTCGTCAGTGGTGCGCGAAGCGACGACCGAGCCCGTAGATCAACCCGGCACTCAGCATCAGCACCGCCAGTAGTCCGTCACCCAGCGAAAATCGCAAGGTGATGGCGACCGGTATTAGAGCGCCGACGACCCAGAGAAGTTGTTGCCGTACTGCAAAGCGCGCGAAGGTACGTCCCTGCGCCCCGGGCGCGACGTTGCGCTGGGTGATGGCGTCAAAGGTCGGCTGCGCGACCGCGGCCCACAGACCCAACCAGGTCGCCAGCGCGACCTGGACCACAATGGTGGCGTGGGCGGACGCGACGGCAGCCCCCAGGCCAGTGGCGAGCAGCGAGAGAGTGAGGAGTGTCGACTCGGGGAGTTTGTTGCGCACTCGAGTCACCACGGCTAACCCGATGAGTGAGCCAAAGGCGCTTAAAGCGAGCGCTAAGGCGAACGTGCCGAGGCCGGCGTTCGCTCGACGTAGCCCGAAGGCCAAGAGGAAGGTCGCGAACCCTACGGTGAAGCGCATCAGTGCGGCGGCACTGAGGCCCCAGACGACCTCGACGTCGCCAATGGGACTCAGTGCGTTGAGGTCACGCTGGGCTTGCGTAAGTCCCGCGACTTCGTCTTGGAGGACTTGGGCCGGTCGGCGAAGTCGCAAGCTCGCCACGGTGGCGCCAATGAAAATGAAAGAGGCGAGTATCAAGACTGACGGGGCGCCGATGCCCTTCAACATCGCTGCCCCCACCGAGCCCGCCACCAGTCCGCTCAATGTGCCGAGCAGCGTCAACTGCGCATTGAAGCCTGAGAAACCCTTGTCCTGTTGGATGGCCTCGCTCGGCCACCCGGCACCGCCTACGCAATCGGAGTGATCATCCAGTTGGTCGGTGCGCGCCATTTCGGGTACCAGCGCTCCCCGGGTGACCACGTACAGCTTGGACGAGATGAGCACGGCGAAAGCCATGGGAAAGAGCCAAAGCGAGTTGAGGTGTTGGCTCATCATCCAGCAGAGAACGGCCCTCAGGCTCGCCGACATCGCGACCAAGATTCGCCGCCCGTTGGCCGAACGGTCGATCAGGGGCCCGAGAATCGGCGAGACCACCGCGAAGGGCGCAATGGTGAGTATCAGGTAGAGGAGCACCTTGCCCTTCGCCTCGGTCGGCGAGACCGAGAAGAAGAGTGAACCGGCGAGCGACACCGTCACCAACGTGTCGCCCGCCATCATGATCACGTGGACGAGCGCGAGGCGTCCGAAGGCCGTGCTCTGATCAAAAAGATCCTGCGCGGAGGCCCTCGCGAGCGAAATAATTCCTCGTGGTCGCACGAGAGCCAAGCGTACGTGATTGGTCATACTTCGGTGACTCGCCACACACAGTCTGCTAAACAACGTGCGTGCACGAGTCTTTCACTCAAAATCTTCCCTTCGCACTCCTCACGGCACTCGGGTGGTCCCTGCTCGCCTTTCTGGTCGGTCGCCTAGTCCATCGACACGCCACCATCGACGTCTTCTGGGGAGCCCGGTTCCTCGTCGTCTACGTCGAGAGCCTGCTGTTCGAAAGTCATTTCGCCTCGCCGATTCGCGGTCGCGCGCTGGGGGCCTTTTCGTACGCGGACCGGTTCGTGGTGTTGTCGTTCGTGGTCCTTTGGAGTCTGCGGCTCTCCATCCACTTGGCCCGTCGCCAGCGTGGGGGGCCCGAAGATGCTCGCTACGTGATGATCATGAAAGGAGCGCGAGGTCGTAACGAAACGCTCTACGCCCTGAGGATGATCTACGGACTGCAGGGGTTGCTGTTGTGGTTCATCTCGATGCCCCTTCAGTGGATTGGCACCCACCACCGTTTCGACGGACTACTCATCCCCGGACTCGTGGTCGTGGCGATTGGTTTCTCATTCGAGGCGATTGGCGACGAGCAACTCCGTCGCTTCCTGGCCGATCCCGCCACGCGCGGCACCACTATGAACCGGGGACTCTGGCGCTACACACGTCACCCCAATTACTTTGGCGACGCCGTCGTGTGGTGCGGCTTCTATCTCGTGGCCTGCTCCGCGGACTGGGGCGTGCTGACCGTTCTTTCGCCCTTGGCCATGTTGTATCTCTTGACCTCGCTCTCGGGAAAACCCATGTTGGAACGACGACTTCGAAAGACGCGTTCCGGTTACGACGACTACGTGGCAACGACGAGTTCGTTTCTCCCGCGACCGCCGAAAAGGATTTAACGGTTAGTTCGAAAAGCATCCGAGTTGGTAGATGTCGGAGGGAAGTACCGATGGTTTGCAGTCGGTCGCGCGCGAGACAATGGACCACGTGCGTGCTTTGGCGGAGTAGTGGAGGACTTCGGTCACGCCAATGGCCTGATCACCAGTTCCGACGGTCGCCCAAGTGAAAGCCCACTCACTATCGCACCCGTAGTTCTGCAACGAAGTGAGATGCAGGCTGCCGGTGAAGGCCAGCGCCAGGACGTTGGCGTTGCAGGGCGCTTGGGGAGGCAGGGTTGACGCGCTCGACGTGGTCTTCAAGCTGGCGAAAGTAAGCGCGGCCAGCAGGAGAACGGCGCTAACGAGGCGCAGGGTCTTCACGGCTTCATTCCACCACAGACGGTGGCGTTACGCGTGGTTCAGGATCACAACCAAGAGGATGCCCATGGAGGTCTCCCATTCGGCGTTGTCGATAGGCGTTGTCGAGACGTCATCCAGCGTGCGTCCTATTAACAGCACCTGAATAAGGACGGCGATGGCGTGGGCCGAGAGGTTGCGGTTGAGCCAGCCTTTTTCTTGACCGTATTCCACGATCTGGCCCAACTCGGTGGTGAGTCGCGACTGCGTCTCCCCGATGAGTTCTCGTAGCTGCCGTCGGGTGATGGACGCAGCGACAATGCGCGCGCGTAAGGCACGGCGCGCACGGCGTTCGTCGCTCGACGCGAAGGTCCCAATCAACCCTTGCATGGAAACGAGGTACTCGTCCAGGGACTGGGAGGAGACACTCACCCTTTGGAGGACCGCCACGTCCTCGTCGGCCAACTTCGCGAACATTTGGTGATAGGCCGCGTCGATGACGCCTTCGCGCGAACCGAAATGGTGGTACACCGAACCGTAGTTGACGCCCGTCGCTTCGCATATCTCGGGTATACGAATCCGTGATTCATCCGCCGTCATCAGGCGTTCTCCAACGGCGTCCAGTACCGCTTGCATCACAGGGGCCGAACGGCTCTGTTTCGCCACATAATTATATTAACGGGATGGTTCTCCGCTTTTACAATCTATATAACGCCACTTCAGCAACGGCGTCACACATTCGCGACGCTGTTCGGCACCGCTGAACTTGTTTGACAAAAATTTTTTCGGGCGATTCATTGTGCACCGAAGTGCGATGACTTTGCTGAAGACAGACCCTCTCGTGGTGACGTTCAATATTGTTCGAATGTTGTGCGCCGATCGAACGAGCGCGTTCGGTCACTCCGTGGGACCGGCAATCCGGCCGCCAACGATTCGCAATCCGCTGGACGACCACTCCCGCGGCGTCGTCGCCATCCCAACGCCTCGGTGGCCGTCGCAATCGTGATGTTGGGAAGCACCGAGGAGGGCCCGAATTGTTCGTAGGAAAACTCAACATTGAAGGCGCCCGTCATCGTTCAGCCTCGCCAGCCCTCACCCCAGTGACTGCGAAATCTCCCAGATGAAACCGTCCGGGTCTTTGAAGTGCGCGGTGCGCCGTCCCCAATACCGGTCGGTGGGCGCGACAATGAAGATGACGCCATCCTTGGAAAGGCGATCGTACTCGGCGTCAACGTCGTCGACGAAGAGATTGAACATCCCTGACGGCTTTTGCGCGAGGGGAGATTCCGGCGTCTGGCTCGTCAACATCTCGATCGCGGACTTGACCGTCACCAGCAACACCACGTCATCGCCCATGGTGATCGCGATCGACGTGTCGTCCTCGTGCGCTAGCGCGAAGCCGAGCACGTCCACGTAGAACTTCCTTGACCGAACGAGGTCTTCGATGAACAAGACCGGCGGCCCCATGCTCATAGATGCTGCGGCCATCTGCGTTCCCCTCGCTTGGTTGGACATACGGTATCCGGTCGAGGATCGAGACGGTTGCTAAAGGGCTACGTTGAGCGTCACGTTGACGGTGTCGAAGACATTGATACCCTCCGACGTTCGAATTGCGTTCTTCAGTGGTACGACATAACCACCGTCTTTGGCAAACAATGAAGTCTTCCAACGACTCGATCCGATGGCGGCTTCGACGGGAATCATGCCCCAGCCATAGGTGACCATTGCCGCTGCGGAGTGGATGAGTGCGCTTTGCTCTTCTGGCACGGTCACAAAGAAAAAAGGTGCCGGTCCTCGCCACTCCCACACCGTCCCAACGAACTCGAGGTCCATTCGACCAAGTTAGGGGAAGACGCCGGGTCGATGCTCCGTAGCGCTAATTGACGTCCGAGTCGGTCCGGGCAACGAAAAGTCGCTCGATGAATAAGACGACCTCGCGCGAAATCTTGATCAATCAAATAGCCGTTTTAATCACTGGCGTCCAAAGAGGCAACCGCCTCAGGTTCAAAACCTTTCACAACGAGCCAGACACCGAGCGAGAACTCGAAGGTTGCAACAGGAAATGCGGATAGTCCCGCCACGACGCTTTGTTGCGCGATTGCGCCGAACAGCACCGCGGGGTAGCCCGCAATGGGTGTTGGCGCCGCCGATTCCGATGATGGCTAGACGTCTCGGTATTAGCCGCGACGAACGCCAACGCTTGTTTCGTCGCTGCCCCCGGCGTTAATGGAAGCGGAGCACTGCGAGCTGGCGTGAACACACATTACGAAAGAACGCGGCCGAAACCAAGAACATCACAGCGCCTTACCACTAATTCAAAAAGTAGCGTTCCAACCTTCAATGAGAAGCAAGATCTACCCCAATGACACGAGACGTGAGTGGTCGCGCACCTCGTGTGCCAAATTCAGGGGGCTGAACGCAGCGAGGTGGCGGGGGTTTACAACACAATGAAGGGCTAGTCACCATTTCGGTTTGAAGTGGAGATCGAAACGTACAGGGAAGTCAACCCTCCTTCAATGCGTGATTGGGACGCGTGACCTCGCTGCGTTCAGCCCCCTGAATTTGGCACACGAGGTGCGCGACCACTCACGTCTTGTGTCATTGGGGTAGATCTTGCTTCTCATTGAAGGCTGGAACGCTACTTTTTGAATTAGTGGTAAGGCGCTGTGATGTTC
>JANXXO010000037.1 GCA_025350565.1 Acidimicrobiaceae bacterium | reverse complement strand
GCGGAGTGCAACTCGCCGGTAACTGCTCGAATCCGATTCGCATTACGGGCGAAATGGTCAATGTCACGACGGGAGAAGTGGGCGTCCATTCACTGCACATCTCGTGCAAGGACCGACGCGCCGTGATCTGCCCCTCGTGCTCGTACACCATTGCCCTAAGAGACATTCTGAGTCCCAACTTTCAAGATTCAATTGACCTTGAAGGATGAGCTCACAAATCTTCGTGATTTCGAATCGGACCAATTGTCACGCAAATGGGGCCCTAGAACTATAAGTAAGTATGAGCGACCATGCGCAGCGAAGCGATCTTGAACTTCTGCGCGAGATTGTCTCGGATCCCGCCGGGCTCGAAGCCTTCTACCGGCGTCATGTCGAAGGTGTCACACACTTCCTGGCGCATCGATGCAGAACTCCTGAAGATCTGGCAGATGCTGTATCTGCGACCTTCGTTGCCGTGCTCGTCTCCGCACGTTCGTACAATCCCGACCTTGGCTCGCCCGGGGCATGGCTATACGCGATCGCACGAAATGAGGCACTAAGACAAGGGCGATCCTTGGGACGTCGCGAAGCATTGCGTCACCGGCTCAACGGGAGCGCTCTTTTGTCGAGCGACGACACTGATCGCCTAGCCGAAATTATTGACGCAGAGATTCGCTCCATTCGACTTCAGGAGACGCTCAACGGTGCATCATTCGGAGAGTTGGAGCTCCTGCGCTTGATGGTCTTGAAAGACGCGACCGTGACAGAAGCCTCAAGCTCGCTGGGAATCAGTTCTGCAACGGGACGAAAGCGTCTCGAACGACTTCGACGTCGCATTCCAGATGAATTCAAAACACCGACAACCGTCGATACAAACCAACCAACAAAATTGGAGGAACGATGAACACTCTCACCCAGTTTGATCCGCTTCAGGACTTTGAGGATCGCTTGTTAGACGAGCTCCTGCGTGTTCAAGCGGCGATTGTCCGCTCAGTGAGGGTGCGCCATCGCCGACGTGTTTGGGGAATAGGTCTTTCGGCGGCCGCCGCGGTCATTGTCGTCGCAGTGGTTCTACAGGTTGCTCCGGTACCAGTCAACCCTGCGCCATCGGCGTCGGCGGCGACCGAGTTTCACAAGTTGTCCGTAGTCGCATCGTCGCAGCCGGCAGTTGCGCTCGAGCCTGGTCAATACGTGTACACGGAGTCGATCTCGAACTCAGGCCCTGGGCACGTGTCCGGCAATTCGTACAACGTTGACTTTTTGTGGACTCGTCAGTTCTGGGTGGCGCCCGATGGTTCGGGGCACGGGGTCTTTTCCGCCTCCAATGTGACCTTTCCAACGCCCCAGGACCACGCTGCGTGGGTTTCTCAGGGAAGTCCCAACATTGTCGCAATGATGGCTGGTGAGTCGACGTTCGGCCCGGGCGACTATGGCCCCATGGGCATTGATGAATTCACTCTGCCGACCGACCAGTCTCAGTTGTCCCAAGTAATCGCGAGTCACCTCGCGAGCGTGACGAGTGTCCACCCGGGGGCTGTCGAATATGTCGCGGCGGAATTTAGCTACATCGGTTCGCTTCTCCAAGAGACTGCCGCGCCTCCTGCAGTGCGAGCCGCGCTGCTCACCTTGGCTCGAAATCTTCCGGGAATCACCCTGATTGGCTCCGATACTGCCCCCGACGGAGTCGCCGGCATCGGCTTCGAGACTGCAGTCCCTACAGGAGGTGGACCTAGCCAGGAGTTGATTTTCAATCCTTCAACGGGTGCGCTGGTCGCGCAAGAGGTTTGGTCTACCGACTCATCGGGATCCAAGACTCTTGTGAGGTGGACGAGTTACGTCGCCGGCGGAGTGGTGGATAACACATCGACAACCGTGCCCGTCTCCGTAGGTTCTTCATCAACGCAGTGAAATTGATTCAATGTTCCGTGCTTGCATTGACAGTTGAATTGTCCGGATCGGCTGTGAGCGGGATGCCCACTCCGTGGCACCGCCAACTCTCAACGGCAGTCTCCGAGTCTTCGAACCGACGGAATCGTTCTTCTTCGATTTGTCCAGCGAAGTTCAGTATGCCCGCAGTATGCCTGACTAAAAATTTCGAGCCAATCGCAACTCGCCTTACCGATTCTGATCAGGAGTTACAACTAAGCCCCGCATTTGTGTCGCTCAGCTTCCCAAGCTGAGAACGCGAGTTCGATTCTCGTCGCCCGCTCCACATTTCGGGAACCAGCCCTGCGTCACGAGCGGCCTCAAACTCTCGCCACTGCACATGCCACTGCGAAACGAACCGTACGAACTGGCCATGTGGCCCGAACTGACCAGCGAGTCCTACGGAGGACTTCCGCCACTGCTCGCCGACCGCCTCCCCGACGCGTTCGGTAACGCGTTGGTGAACCGTTGGATGGCTGAGCACGGCGTGACGACCTCAGAAATCACGGCGCTCGATCGACTCGGCTACGTCGCTGATCGAACAATGGGCGCGCTGGAGTTTCGCCCGCCGGTCCGCGACGACGGCATCGAAGCACCCAGTGCGATCCAACTCGCTGACTTGGTTCTGGCGGCGCGGCGCACCGTGCGCGGCGAATTCAACGACACTCAAGATGCCTACGAGGCGCTGCAACAGTTAGTTGAAGTGGGCTCGAGTCCCGGCGGGGCCCGACCGAAGGCCCTCGTCGCCTTCCATCCGGAGGACTACCGGATTCATTCGCCCTTCATTCCACTCGAGCCCGGTTTTGAACACTGGCTGATCAAACTCGACGGCGTCGGCGCC
>JANXXO010000081.1 GCA_025350565.1 Acidimicrobiaceae bacterium | reverse complement strand
GCCGACCTGCGCAAGGCCGCCATTGGCTTTGGCAAGGTCTCCGACGTCGCGGACCACGAGCGCATGAAGGAAAAGGTCCACTCCGCGCTGAAGGCCCACTTTCGCCCGGAGTTCCTCAACCGTATTGACGACACGATTGTCTTCCACGAACTGACCAAAGACGAAGTGATCTTGATCGCCGACATGTTCATCACCCGTCTGCGCGACCAGTTAGCCGTGCAGGGACTGGGGCTCGAACTGTCGGCCGCCGCACAAGGCTTCTTGGCCGACAAAGGCTACGACCCCGAGCTCGGGGCACGACCCCTACGTCGCGCCGTCCAGCAGTACGTGGAGGACGCGCTGAGCGAGAAGATCCTGTTCAAGGAGTTCCGCGCCGGTCAGACCATCGTGGGCGACGTCGCCCAAGGTCCCGACGGTCCGTACCTCACCTTTGAGGGTGTGGAGGGTCTGCCGCCGTCGGTCGACTTCGAAGACCTCTCCGACAACGCCTAGCACCGGACCACGTCACAGCACACCCCTAGCCTCGCCAAGGTGAAGATTCACTCAGTGCACGTCTGTCGCGATTGCGGCACGACGGCCCCCAAGTGGAGCGGACGCTGTGCGGGCTGTGGGGAGTGGAACACCCTCGACGAGGAGCGTTCGACCAAGAACCTCCGACGCGCCACCGCGGCGTCGACGTCGCTGCGTGACGTGGGCGAATCAACCGCTCGGGTGCACTCGACGGGCGTGGGCGAGCTCGACCGCGTGCTCGGCGGGGGCTTCATCGCCGGCTCGACGACGTTGCTCTTTGGCGAACCGGGCGTGGGCAAATCAACGCTGGCGCTCATGTCGCTGCGCGCACTGGCCTCCCAGGGCACCGGCGTGTTACTCGTCGCCGCCGAAGAGTCCGTGGCCCAGGTCGCCCAACGCGCCCGCCGATTGGGCGACGTCCCCGACGGTTTGGAGGTGGCCAACACCACCAACGTCGACGAGGCCGAAGAGTTGCTCCGTCAACTTCGTCCCACGCTCTGCGTCGTTGACTCCGTCTCGGCCATGAGTGACGAGTCGCTGTCCGGGGTGGCCGGTTCCGTTTCCCAGGTTCGCCACGTCGCCGAGCGCCTGTGCGCCGTCGCAAAGGCCACGGGCGTCGCACTGTTGATCGTGGGCCACGTGACCAAGGACGGTGAACTCGCGGGCCCCCGGGCGCTGGAGCATCTGGTCGACACCGTGATCCGTATCGAAGGGGATCGCAACGGTTCTTTGCGGATGCTGCGCGCCCTCAAGCACCGCTTTGGTTCGACGCGCGAGGTGGGACTGCTCGAAATGGTGCCCGAAGGCCTTCGCGAAATGCCCGACGCCACGCTCTTGCGAGGCCCCCAACTCGACGTCCCCGGCGTGATATTCACTGTCACCAACGACGGATCGCGTTCCTTTCTCATCGAGATGCAGGCGCTGGTGGCCCCCAGTTCCGGGTCGCCGCGTCGCGTCGCGCATCAAGTCTCCAGTCAGCGACTTTCCTTGCTCCTCGCGGTCTTGGAGTCGCGCTGCGGCGTGATGACGAGCAACTGCGACGTCTTCGCCGCGACGGCCGCAGGGCTCCCGGCCAACGAGCCCGGCGTCGACGTGGCGCTCGCCCTGTGCGTGGCCTCGGCGACGCACGGCTTCGCCATTTCGCGCACCGTGGCCGCCATGGGCGAGGTCGGGTTGGCCGGCGAACTCCGGGCCGTCTCGGGCCTTTCGCGACGGGTTCGAGAGGCCCAACGGCTGGGGGCGACGTTGGTCATCGTGCCGGCCGAGGGAGAACTCGAGGCCGTCGAGGGCGTCCGGGTCGTTCGCTGTCGATCGCTGGTGCAGGCCATCGAAGTCGCCCAGTCAGACACGAAATGAACAATCTCTGGTAGAATAACTAATCCCCCTAACGCCTTTTGGGCGGATTTTCTTTGAGGAGAACCTCGTTTATGACCGTTCGCAAGTACAAAAAGGGTGATCGTCTCGTCTACCCGCACCATGGCGCCTGCACCGTGGAAAAAATCGAAAAAATGACGGCATTTGACGTGAAACAAGACTATTTGAAGTTGAAGGTCGCCTACACGGACCTCGTGCTCATGGTGCCGGTCGCCAACGCCGAATCGGTGGGACTTCGCGACGTCATCAACGACGAAGAGGTCGAAGAGGTCTTCGCGGTGCTGCGAAAAAAGGAAGCCCGCATGCCGACCAACTGGTCGCGCCGTTTCAAGAACCACTCGGAGAAGCTACGTTCGGGCGACATCTACCAAGTTGCCGAAGTCGTGCGAAACCTTTCTATTCGCGACAAGGACAAGGGACTCTCGGCCGGGGAGAAGCGCATGCTCACGCGCGCGCGTCAAATCCTCGTCTCCGAATTGACGTTCGCGTTGAACGTGGACACGGAAGCGGCGGAAGAAAAGCTCGCCTCGGTCCTCCCGTAGTCATGTCGGTTGCGGCGATTGTGGTTGCCGCCGGCCAGGGCGACCGCTTCGGGGGACCGAAGCAGTTCGCCGTGCTGGACCACGATTCGGTGGCCGGCCACAGCGTGCGCGCGTCGCGCTGCGTCGCTGATCGCGTCATTCTCGTCGTGCCGGCCAACTATCAGGGTCGTGGCGAAGGGGCCGATGTCGTGGTCACCGGTGGGCTCACGCGCGCCGCATCGGTGCGAGCCGGCCTGCACGAGTGTGGCGACGTGGACGTGGTCGTGGTGCACGACGCCGCTCGTCCCATGGCCAGCGCTGCTCTCTTCCAGGCCGTCGTTGACGCCGTCCTTTCGGGCGCCGATGGTGCCGTGCCGGGTCTGGCGATAACCGACACCGTCAAGCGTTTCGTGCGCGACGGCGATATCGCCGTGGTCGACGACACGGTCGCACGCGCCGATCTCGTCACCGTACAGACGCCCCAGGCCTTTCGACGCGTCCTCCTCGAGAAGGCCCACGCCGCGAGGGACGACGCGACCGACGACGCCGCTCTAGTCGAGGCCATCGGTGGGCGCGTGGTCATTGTCGACGGTGAGGGTGACAACGTCAAGATCACCGTGCCCGGTGACCTCGCCCGAGCGGCAGCGATTGGCAGGAACCAATGAGAATTGGTCACGGCGTGGACGTGCACAAGGTGAGTGACGATCCGTCGCGCCCGTTGTGGCTCGGCCTCGTTGCTATTCCCGACGCCCCGGGTCTCGACGGTCATTCGGACGCGGACGTCGCCACGCACGCGCTTTGCGACGCGTTGCTCGGCGCGGCCAATCTGGGGGATCTCGGGCGTCACTTCCCCGACACCGACAATTCGCTGCAGAACGCGCCGTCGCGCCATCTGCTCGAAGCAACCATGATCCTCGTTCGAGCGCAAGGTCTGGACGTGGTCTCGGCGGACATCACCATCATCGCGGAGCGACCGCGGTTGGCGAACTTCATGTCGACAATGTCCGACGAACTCACCGCCGTCGTCGGGGCACTGGTGACCGTGAAGGCCACCACCGTCGAGGGCCTCGGTGCGCTCGGACGGGCCGAGGGTATTGGGGCCACCGCCGTCGCGCTCTTGGACACGTCGTCGTGAGTGCGCGCCCGGTGCCGCGAAAGGGATCGCCCGGCGGGCGTACCCCGGGCGGCCGTACCCCCGGAGGTCGTTCGACCGGTCAGGGCGGTCGGCCGATGACCGGCGGCCAGGTCGGAGGCCCGCGACGCGCGCCCTCGAACCGCGAGAAAGAGGGACTCGGCGGCGAACAGGTCGAAGGCCGCCACGCGGTGCTCGAACTTCTTAAGGCCCGTCGTCGCAGCGTGCAGAAGATCTACATCGCTGACGCCCAGGACGCCTCAGAGATTCTGGACGCCATTGAATTTGAAGCGCAGCGTCAACGCGTGCCGGTCCAAGTGGTTTCGATGACCCGATTGGATCGTGAAGCGCGCACGGAGGGCCACCAGGGCGTCATGGCGATTGCCTCGCGACTCGAGACGGTGACCCTCGAGGCGTTGCTCGAACATCGCCATCCCTTCTTGTTGGTCTGTGACGGCGTAACTGATCCGCGCAATCTCGGCGCGATGCTTCGCAGTGCTGACGGCGCGGGTGTCACGGGTGTGGTGGTTCCCCGTCATCGGTCCGCTCGAATCTCGCCCTCGGTGACCAAAACGGCCGCCGGCGCCATTGAGTATTTAACCTTCTGCGACGTGGGCGGCGTACCGGCCGCCCTCGACCTACTGAATAAGGCCAACGTGCTGACCGTGGGCCTCGCGGGCGAGTCCAAGGACTCCCTTTACGACCTCGACCTCGGATCGACGCCCGTTGCGCTCGTGGTCGGGGGCGAAGAAAAAGGACTTTCGGTGTTAACGCGCAAGCGCTGCGCGACGGTTGTGTCAATACCACAGTTGGGGAAGATCAGTTCCTTGAATGCCGGTGTTGCGGTGTCGGTAGCAGCCTTCGAGGTTGCTCGGCAGCGAACCCGTCGTTCGTAGATACATCCAGCTTGGGACTTTGTGCCCTACGGGATCAGCTCAGCCATTGCCTAATCTTCGGGGGCAAGGGAGATTCTGCACCACGTTGTGTTAGTCATCTCGCTCACGCAAGGTGGCGTGGCCATCCTCTTCGAGGCACGATTCCACCAATCGGAGATGTAGCCGTTGTGCGTACATCTGTCTGCCCAGGTGCAATCCCTACTGTCAAAGGATTCTCAGTGCCTCGTTCGAAAACGTCAAACTCTGCCATGTTGCGAATAAAGGCTAATTTTACCAATAATTTTCTCAAATCTCTGTTTGTAACTGCGATGGTCACCGTCACATTCGGCATTGGACTCCCGTTCCCCCCTGCCGCATCGGCTGCCGGATTTCACACGGTCACGTTCGTCGAAAATGACAATCCTTCGGACCAAGTCGTCGCTTTTCAGACCGCAGGAATAGCGACCAATCTCACCCGATTTCAGAATCTAAGTCCATTGCTGACCGATTCAGGTTTCACGTTTCTGGATTGGAACACGGCCGCTGACGGTAGTGGAAAGTCGTACACAGACGGTGCTTCGTACAGCTTCGCTGCCCCTCTTAACCTATATGCGATATGGGTCGCTCCATTTCACCCCGTGACTTTCATCGAGAATGACAGCGCATCAGATCCGAAGTATTCCTCGCAGTCTTCGAACATGCCAACGCCGTTGACACTCTTCGCAAATCTCACACCAATTTTCACCAATCCGGGCTACACCTTCATCGGCTGGAGCACGAACCAAAATGGTGGGGGGACCTCGTACGGAAATGGTGCAACATTCGATTTCGGACAGGCCACCGCGCTTTATGCGGTGTGGCAGGCGATACCTTCGATTACCGAAGTTTTCGTCTCGAATGGGGGAACCGGTTCGCTTAGTTCCCTCGTCTCCCCTCAGGGGACTGCCACGACATTGCCGACTAGTGCTGGATTCGTATATGCCGGATATACCTTCATTGGCTGGAACACCCAAGCCGACGGTGGTGGAACGGAGTATGTCGCGGGTGATACCTACACATTCAACGGCAGTCAGACGCTTTACGCTCAGTGGTCTCCCGACGTCTATTCGGTCTCATTCGATTCAAACGGTGGCATCGTGTCCACTTCGTCATTGACGTACTCCTTCGGTTCACCCGCGCTACTTTTACCAACGCCGACTCGTGTCGGATTCACATTCACCGGATGGTTTTCATCATCGATCGGTGGGAATTTGATTGGAGCGGGAGGCGCGACATTCACGCCGTTAAATTCAATCCAATTGTACGCGCAGTGGGGAGCGGTCTCTCCAATCGAATTGAGTTTTAGTGCCAACGGAGGCTTTGGATCAATTCAGGCCATCGAAGGAACTCCTGCAGTTCCAATACTTGTTCCCGCGAGTAGCGGAATTTCCAAATCCGGTTTTGTTTTTGCAAGTTGGAACACTCTCTCAGACGGCAGTGGCACACCGTTGGCGCCGGGTGCTAATTTCACGCTGTCCAGCAACGAAACTCTCTTTGCGCAATGGATTCCGATGGCTACAGATACTGTGACATTTGACGCCAATGGAGGCAGCGGAACGCTCGCCTCGATAACGGGTGCTACGGGTACAACGATAATTCTGCCCGATCAGACCGGACTGCTTTTGTCTGGATTTTCACTGAGCTATTGGAATACCAAATCAAGCGGAACCGGGACGTCTTATTCCATTGGTCAAGTGATGACGCTGTTCAAATCCGCGGTGCTTTATGCACAGTGGAGTGGTCACAAGCCAGCGGCACTCTTTGGTGCGATTGGCGTCTTCCCGAAAAATTCCGCCTTATTGACCTCAGCCTTGAAGAGTCAGATAAGTCGCATCGCGCTCACGGTGAAGTCGAGGAAGTACCAGACGGTCACTTTGTATGGATACACCGCAACAACAGGACTCTCGTCGCTGAACCTGTCCCTTAGCCGCAGTCGCGCGCGCAACGTCGCAAACTTTCTACGTCAAAGACTCGCAATCTTGAAGGTGAAGCACGTAATAATCAAGTGTGCCGGCGAAGGCGCAATTTTTGGGCAATCGTCTTCCGCCTATTCGCGGGTAGAGGTCTTCGGGGCTTAGGACGCGCTCCAATACGCGTCGAATATCAATGAGTCGCGCCGGCCCGCACGGGTGTGGGAGATATGCACGTCGCGGCAATCGTGTGCACTTTTAGACACGTCCACACACTTGACCTCGACGAATCCGTCGGCGTAAAACTGAACGAGCTGCCAAAGGTGGCAATACCCGAAAGATTAAATTCCAGGGTTCATTTTTGCACGATGTCTCGCAAG
>JANXXO010000006.1 GCA_025350565.1 Acidimicrobiaceae bacterium | reverse complement strand
TGACCACGCGTCGAGCGAAATCGCCCGTTTCGTCGTAGGTCGGTTCCCGGGGACCTCGCGAATTCTTGATTTCTACGTTGATCTTTAACCCCGTGACCGCGCGCAGCGCGTCGTCGAGGCTGGGAATATCCGCGGCGAGCCCACTGGCCTTGGTGTGGGCGATGGTGAGGCCGTTCGCCACCGGGTCGTGATGGACCACCAGTTGCCCGTCGAGCGTCTCTCGTACATCCAGTTCCACGCCGTCCACGCCTAGGGCCACGGCGGCTGCGAACGAGGCGAGGGTGTTTTCGCGCTCCTGATAGTGAACCCCACGATGCGCGATTACGTCAACCATTCACTCAGTTTTGCAGCGGGCTCGCGAATTACAGTGATGTCGGTAGCCGTTGCCTCCGTGAGGACGTGATTAATCACGTTCCCCCCCTTGTTATTGGCCGGGAAATTCGTTAAAATTGAACTCCCACCACCGCACTTTCCTCGCGAAAATGCCGTGGAAGTACCCCCCCAATTGAAGGATTGAAATGTCGTTGATATGGAACCGAACTCACGCCTGGGACGATGCTGACTGGCGCCAAAACGCCGCGTGTCGCGATACGGAACCGGAGCTCTTCTTCCCCATCGGGACGACTGGCATGGCCACCGACCAAATTGAGTCAGCCAAGCGAGTGTGTCTCAACTGTGACGCCCGTAAGGCGTGCTTGGAGTTTGCCTTGGCGACGAACCAGGAATCGGGCGTGTGGGGTGGCACGACCGAGGACGAGCGTCGAAAGTTGCGCAAACAGTGGTTGGCCGCACGACGCCGCGCGACCGCTGGCTGAGCCCTCGCTCTTTCGCCTCGCCAGTCCTACACTCGAGCGATGACTTCGCTCGACGACGTTCGGCGCCCGTCGTGGCCGATTGACGGAACAGAGGAACTCGTCCTTTGGACGTTCCTCGACATCCAACGAGCGACCCTCGCCCAAAAGTGTCGCGGGTTGAGCGCCGAGCAGTTGTCATGGGCCGCATTGGCGCCCTCGAACCTTTCGCTGTTGGGCCTACTTCGCCACATGGCTGAGCATGAGCATTTTTGGTACGAAGAGATTTTCTCGGGCAGTGCCACCACCTCGAGCTACGCCTCCGAACGCGATCCCGATTTCGCACTCACGGAGTTGACCTCGGCGCCCCTGGCGACAGTGGTCGACGACTGGCTCCGTCAATGCGCCGTGTCGCGCACCATTGTTGAGGGAAAAAGTCTCGACTCGCGCAGCGTCGCGACCCCCGAATGGGAGGAGGGCCCGGTCAGTTTACGGTTTCTCGCCGTCCACAGCATCGAAGAGTATGCGCGACACTGCGGTCACGCGGACCTTCTGCGCCAAAGGATTGACGGCGCGACCGGTTACTGACGTGCCCGCGGGTCCGTCAGACCGGCGAGCGACGAGCGGCCACTAAGGACGAGCGGTGATGGGCACCGAGACGCGCACCGACGTCCCGCCGCCGTGGGCGTAGCCCACGTTGCTCATCTCGATGGTTCCGTGTAGTTGGGCTCGAATGAGGTCGCGCACGATGGAGAGTCCGAGACTGGTTGGAACTTCTAAAGAGAAGTCGTCACCCAGTCCCCGACCATTGTCGCGAATCTCGGCCACCGCGTTGTCGTTCTCGCGAAACAGGTTGAGCGTGACGATCCCGACGTGATCATTCTGGGGTCCACCGAACTCGGTAAAGGCGTGTTCGACGGCGTTCGTCAACAGTTCAGCGAGCGCCACCGCGAGGGGCGTTGCCAGATCGGTTGAAAGGATCCCCAAATCACCGTTCACCACTATTTCGACGGGATGGAGTGCGAGGACGGTGTCGTCCACGAGCAACACCAGGGACCGGACAATCTCGTCGAAGGCCACCTCCTCTCCCGGTTCACGCGAGAGGACCTCGTGGACAACGGCAATGGAACGAACGCGACGTTCCGCCTCGCCGAGGGCGATTCGCGTCTCTGCTTGGTCGCTTCGACGGGCTTGGAGGCGCAGCAATGACGAAATCGTTTGCAAGTTGTTTTTCACCCGGTGGTGAACCTCGCGCACGGCCGCCTCTTTGTTGAGCACCAACCGGTTGAGTTGTCGTAGGTCGGAGACGTCGCGCAGCATGGTGACGCAACCAGTGACCAGTCCGTGTTCGAGGAGCGGGACGCAGTGAAAGAGGATGGCCACGTCGTGGCCTCGGTCGATCTCTTCCATGGCGGGAATGGCGTACTCGAGCGAGCGCTCGATGACGCGAACCCGCACACCGAGTTCCGCCAGCGTCTGGCCCTCGGCGGACACGTAGATGCCCATCCGGTGCAGGGCGTTGGTGGCGTTGGGGGTGGCGAACTCCACCCGACCGTCACCGTCGATGAGGATGATTCCGTCCCCCACGCGGGGTAGGCCGGGACCGGCGACTCCCTCTTCGCGAAAGGGAAAGGTCGAGTCGGCCACCATGACGCAGAGCCGCTCGAAGATCGAGAGATAGGCCTGTTCGTAGAGCGAGGCCGGTCCTCGCAACGGGCCCTGGAGACGGACCATGACCGCCACGATCTTGGCGTCGAAGCGCACCGGCACGCACCACACCGGCACGACCTCGTCAATCGCTTCGACGTTGACCTCCCCGACGATGCGGGTCCCACTCTCGAAGGCGAGGGCGACGAGCGGCCACGCGGCCGAACTATGCGTGGTGCCCACGAGGTCGTCGTTGATCATGGTCGAACGATTATTGGGACGCATCTGACCGAGGACGACGAAATGTTGGCCCTCGCCGCTGGTGTCGCCGTCAACCTTGGTCATGAGCAGCAGGTCGGAGAAGGCCAGGTCCGAGAGGAGCGACCACGACGCCGTGAGCCGCAGCAGGTGATCCACGACCGGGTTGGACAGCGACGTGCTTTGGGCGGCCAGTTCGGCGAGAGTGGCCACTAACTCGACCGCAGTGGTGTCATGAACCGCTGGCGATTGGTGTAGGTCGCCAGTTCGTGCACATTGCGTGCTTCGAGCATGGTCGCCAAGTCCCGTGCGCGCTCCCCGACCCGTTCGCGTCGGTGGGCGTCACTCGCCGTCGTGAAGGTGAGGCCGTGGGCGACGTAGCGGTCGAGCAGGCCCTCGGCCGGATACTGTTCCGCGACGGGCCTGGTCCACCCCGCTGAGGAACACTCAATCGACACGTCGGCCTTCGCCGCCGACGCAGCCATCTGATCCCAGAAGGCGCTCGGCGTCGAGGAGTGGAATCCGGCAACTTTGATGAGGTCAGAGTGAGCCAGGATGTCGACGGCGTTGGACGCGCAGAGTTCCTCCAGCGCGAGTACGTAGTCGGCCCAGCATTGGTCGACGTCGCGTACCGCCCATTCGTTCATTTGTATCTCGTTGTCGATATCGTCAAACTGCCACGTGCCGAGCCAGTGCACCGAGCCAATCAAGACGTCGAAGGGGTACTGCGCCAATACCGAGGCGACCACGTCCATCTGGTCCCGGCAGTAGTCGACCTCGAGCCCGATTTTGACCGGGAGACCCTCGTCCTTGGCGAGTTGCGCCAAGTTGACGTACTGCTCGAGTGAGTTGCGAGCGTGAAAATCGAAGTACTCCGCCATCACCGAGCTCGTCGGTTCGTGACCGGATTTGAGCCAAAACGGGCCCACGGCGGCCATGACGTCGACAAAGCGATTGGCGTGTTCGGTGAGTGCAAGTTCGGTGACGCCATTGGTCGCCGCCTCGTCGCAGTACGCGGCGATCTGATCGAGTTGGTACCAGACGGAGGACTCCGAGTGGGGCCAGAGGTGCAAGTGGTAATCAATCACCGCACAATGTCGATTCTCTAGGCCGAACCGAAACCGACGATGCGTTCACCCGACTGCGTGCCGAATTCGACGTAGGCAATTCGAGCGGCCGGGACACCCACGCGACGACCTTTGCGATCCGTGAGCCACAGCACCGTGTCGTCCGCCATCGCGGCCTCCACTTCCTTCATGACCTTGTCGCGCTTGGCGTCTTCGGGCAGGATGACTTCGATCTCCTTCATTGACTGCACGATGCCTATGCGAACTTCCATCTCGACTTCTCCTACGTTGGCGACTTTCTTCATGCTACGGCGTTGAGGCATGATGGAAATCGTGATGAACGAGCCCGTCTCCGAGCGAAGCCGTCGCTGGGCCGCCACCATGGAGGGCTACGAGGGGGCGGCCGACGATGTCACGGTCGCCCACGAGAACTCCCACGTCACCATCGAGGTGGCCAGTTCGTCGACGGCCGTCTGGGGCTCGCTCAGCGCGCGCGAGGCGCAACTGGACGGCCTGTTGGCCCAAGGGGCCACGCGGGGCCACGGTGCCGGGCACCGCGCACGCGAAGAGGAACCGGACGAGTTTCGTACCTGCTTCGAGCGTGACCGCGACCGGATCCTCCACTCCAGCGCCTTTCGGCGACTGGCCGGCAAAACCCAAGTCTTCGTCTTTCCCGATGATCACATGCGCACGCGCCTCACCCACGCCCTGGAAGTGGCGCAAGTGGCGACCGGTGTGTCGCGGGCCGTGGGACTGAACGTGGCCCTGACCGAAGCGATTGCCCTCGGACATGACTGTGGCCACGGTCCCGGTGGCCACGCGAGCGAAGAGGCCCTCGATCCCTTCGTGCCGGGAGGATTTGACCACGCGACCTGGGGCGCCAACGTCTCACTGGTCAGCCTTAACCTGTGCGCCGAGACCCTCGACGGCGTACGCAACCACTCGTGGTCGCGACCGGCCCCCGCGACGCCCGAAGGCGAAGTCGTGAGTTGGGCCGACCGCATTGCGTACAGTTGTCACGATTTCGAGGACGCCGTTTCGGCGGGCATCGTGGATCCCGAACAGTTGCCGGATCTCGTACGCGCGCGCTGCGGCGATCGCCGGAGCCAGCAGTTGGGCTCCTTCATCAACGCCATGATCCACACCATCCGAGAGACCGGCGTGATTGGCATGGACGCGCGCCACTCCGAAGCGCTCGCGGCCTTTCGCACGTTCAATTACGAATCCATTTATCTGCGCAGTGCCTCGCGTCAGCAGGCCTCGGCCGTTCTGTCGATGCTTCGAGCCTTGGTCGAGTACTTCGCGGCCCATCCCGCGCTCATCCCCGACGTCGCCGAAGGTTTCGGGGACCTCGCGAACGAACCCGCCGCACTGGAATTAGCCGTCGCCTACGTCGCGGGCATGACCGACCGCTTCGCTTGTCAGTGCGCCGTCACGCTGCTCGACTGGCCCCGCGAGCAGTTGCCCAACGGAGTAGACCGCTAGGGGTTGTTGGCCTCGAAGAGCGACGCCATGGGCGACTGTCCGCCGCGCATCCATTCGAGTCGCAGTTCGGTGATGCGAAGGGCGGAGTGTTCGTGCGTGAGGATCCAGAATTTGTTCTGGAGCACGGCCTGTTCGACGAATACCCCAACGTCGGCGGCGTCGATGCCGGCATTGACCAGCGCCTTGCCAATCTCACGAATCTCGTTGGCTTCGCGATTTTCGGTGAAACCCACCAACTCCTTTGGCATGTTGCGATCGGACTCGTAGATCCGCGTCTTCACGAAGTTGGGGCAAAGTACGGAGCAGTGCACGTTCTTGCCCGTGTTGGCCAGTTCGTGAAAGAGCGATTCGGTGATGCCGACCACGGCGAACTTGCTCGCGTTGTACGGCCCCATGCCCGCGACGCCCACGAGGCCCGCCTCGGATGCGGTGTTGACGACGTAGCCCTCGTTCTGCTCTAGGAAGAGGGGGATGAAGGTGTTCATCCCGTTCACCACGCCGTCCAAGTTGACGCTCATGACCCAGTCCCAGATCTTCTTGGGGGTGCCAATGGTCGATCCCCCGGCGACGCCGGCGTTGTTAAAGATGAGGTGGGCGGCGCCGAATGCGCGCAGCGCCTCGTCGCGCAGTCCTTCGACGTCGCTCTCGCTGGTCACGTCACAGTGCACGCCAATGACCTCGGCGCCGTCGGCCCTGAGGCCGTCGACCGCCGCCCGCAAGGGTCCATCTTCAATATCGCCCAGGACCAACTTGGCGCCGTGTTTCGCGAACTGCTTGGCGGTGGCGAGGCCAATGCCGCTGGCCCCACCGGTGATGACGGTTGTCTTTCCCTGAAGCTCCATGGTGTCCCCTCGAACGTTGTTACATCAACTTGAGTTCCTGACGATAGACGCGGGCGGGACCCTGCGCCGCTACCGTCTTCGCCAGGGCCGCGAAGGCTTGGGCGACTTCACTACCGGGGTCGGTCACCACGATGGGCTCGCCCACGTCACCTCCCTCGCGAAGTTTCGCTTCGAGGGGAATCTGGCCCAACAAGGCGATGCCCAATTCTTTCGCCAGTTTGGCCCCGCCCCCGGCGCCGAAGATCTCGTACCGTTTGGCGTCGTCGCCGGTGAACCAACTCATGTTCTCAATGACGCCGCGCACACTCAACTTCAACTTCCTCGCCGCGTACGCCGAGCGCTGGGCCACGCGCTGAGCGGCCGCTTGCGGAGTGGTGACGACGTACATCTCGATGCGGGGCAACACTTCGGACAACGTGAGCGCCACGTCGCCGGTGCCCGGTGGCATGTCGATCAAGAGGAAGTCGGGTTCGTCCCACCATGCTTCGGTCACCAGCTGTTGGATTGCTTTGTGCAACATCGGACCGCGCCAGATCACGGGCTGTTCGTCGGGAACGAAGTAGCCCATCGAGACACACCGCACCCCATGGGCCAGGGTGGGAATCACCGTGTCCCCGAGCACGATGGGATCGTTCACCGCACCGAGCATCTTGGGTAATGAAAAACCGTAGACGTCCGCGTCGAGTACCCCCACGTCGAAGCCGCTCTGGGCGAGGGCGATGGCGAGATTGACGGTAACCGACGACTTACCGACGCCGCCCTTGCCCGACGAGATGCCCAAGATCCGGGTCTTGGAGAGTTTGTCGAGGAATTTTGGCGTAGAATCGCCGCCGTGATCGTGCTGTCCCGGGCCCGCGTCGCCCGCCATCGCACCGCGTAAAAAATTACGAAGCCCGAGTAACTCTTCTTCGTTCATGGAGCGAACGTCAACTACCGCACCGGGAGAACGCTCCTCGATGGCCGTCTTCAGCAACGCCAGGTTTGGCCAACTGGTGACGGGCAAGATAAGTTCCACGTGCGCCGAGGCACCGGTACCGGTGACCTCGCCGAGGAATCCCAACTCACCGAGGGTTCGAACCAACTGCGGCTCGACGATGGTGGCGAGTTCGTGGTGCAACGCGGCGTTCACTGTCACTTCATTCCTTTGAGAGGGCGTCTTGAGGTTACCGGCGCGCAACGTCCCCTTGCTCCTAGACTTTCGTTGTGTCAACGACGACCAACGAGAACGCCCTGGACCCGGCCCTCTTTACCGCCAAGGTGACGAGTCTGACGCACTCCTTTGGCGACAACACCCGGCGAAAGATCTACCTCTATCTTCGAGAGAACCCCGGCGCCACGGCCACGCAGCTCGCTCTGCACTGTAAGGTCCACGCCAACGTGGTTCGCCACCATCTGGACCGCCTGGCTGAGTCGGGCTACGTCACCTTCGACAACGTGCACAAAACCACGGTCGGCCGTCCCGCGAAGGGCTACCGCGTGGTGGACGCCGATCTGGTCATGGACGGCTCCATGCGTCGCGACGCCCTCCTCGTGGCACTGTTGGAGATGGCCCTCGAACGGCTCGGGCCCGAAGCGGCCGAAGCAATGGCGCACGACGTAGGCATCGAATACGGCCGTACCCTCGCAGAAACGGTGGGCACCAATGAGCCCAATCCCACCATGAAAGCCGCGATGGAATCGATAGCGGGCATCTTGACCGCGCACGGCTTCGCCGCTCGCGCCGAAGAGCACGACCTCGAGCAGTCAGTCGTGTCCTACAACTGTCCCTTCGGTACCGCGGCCCAGCACCATCCCGTCCTGTGCGCGGTCGACCGCGGACTTATCTCGGGCATGCTCGACGGACTGGGAGCCGCCACCACCAAAGTGACGCTCACCTCGCGCGCGCGCGGTGACGACGCCTGTCGCGTCACCGCCTAGCCAGCAGCGTTTACCCCACGAGCCTGAGACGAACCTTGCTCCACGCATCGGGTGTCCTTGGCTCGCCCATCGGTCTCGCGTGATCGGCCTCGACGAGACGTGACGCCCGGGTCGTGGTCAGCGTGGGGACGTCGGGTGAAAACGAGCGACCAAGAACTTTCCTTCCATGGACGCCGCCTTCGCCGAACGATTCAGCGCCGAATGTATGGGGGTGCTCCCGCACTTTCGCGGCCGTGGTCTCGGTCGCTCGTTTTTACGCCACGCCGTCGACACTTTGGCCGGGCCGAGGTGGAGCGAATATTTTGTGACACGGCCGCGACGAACACGCCCATGACCCGCGCCTTCGAAGCCGAGGGATGGACCCGCCTCGCGGACCATCGTGCAGCGATGCCGCGGCGCTTCGTCCCCGAAGCCAATTGTTCGTCGTGATGGTCTCAGCGTTTGGCGGGCGGTAGTTTCGTGACCGCGACGTCGCCCACGAGGAAATAACGCGATTCTCGGTCGCGCCCTTTGGAAAGGCCAATGCGTCGAGAGACGCCCACGGCGCTCGAGGGGACCGGCGAACCCGCCAGGAACACCACTCGACTCGCCGGGTCGCAACAGTCCGTGCCGCTGTCGCTGCCGGTGATGCCGAGCCCCTTGGTGAGATTGCCCGGACCTCGCAGGTTGAGCGTGGCGTCATCGGTATCGTCGTCGCCGAGCAACATGGCGCCTCGTAGCAACACGGCACTCGCCGTTCCTTCGCGTTCGGTGACGACGTTGACGCACCAATGCATGCCGTAGATCAAGTAGACGTAGAGATAGCCGGCCGGTCCGAACATGACCTCGGTGCGCGGTGTTCGGCCGCGAAAGGCGTGACTCCCGGGATCGTCCGCGCCGGCGTAGGCCTCGGTCTCCACAATCCGAACTCGTTGGCACTCATCCTCGCCGCGAACGAGCAGCTGCGCGCCAATGAGATCGCGGGCCACGTCGTCGGGCGCTCGCTCAAAAAATGGTCGCTCGAAGTACGTCGTCGTCACGGAGTAAGTCTGGCGGACGAGTCCGACGACTACTTCGGCACCGGCCCAAGGCCCAGTTTTCTGAGGAAGGGCGTGGCAATCGCCATCTGGCCGGCCGATGGTTTTAGACGAAGGAAGATCTGGAACTCGTTTTTCGCCACGCCTAAGTTCCCCGGCGTTGAAGCAGCGACGATGGCGAAATACAGCCGCGGCGCGGCCTGGCGCGGAGCGACGGCAATCGCCATCTCTAACTCCTTGATGCCCGTCTCCACGACGCTCGCTTGGTGCGCCGCACTGCCGGCCGAGAAGTCGAGCCATCCGCTCTGCGTAAGAGCCGTCACGTTGGATGGCTCCAGCACCAACACCTTTTGATAGGCGCTGAGCGCCGTGACGACCTTGCCGACGGCCACGTCGGCTTCCGCCTGCACCAACAGTCGGGTGACGAGTTCGGTGCGCGTGAGACTGAGGCTGCCCGTGTCGGCGTTGCCGGCCTGCCGGGGCGAGGTCGCGGCGATCAGCGCGTAGACGAGCACGACCGCAAAGCAGAGCAGGGCGACGACCAGAAAACGCGTCCGTCGGACGCGAGGTCGCCTGGTCGTCGTCGCGGCGTCGGCGTGGCTGAGTTCTTCCAGGGTCCCACGAGCCTGCTCGAGGGCCGCCGTCTCGCGCTGCGTGATGGCCTCGAACTGCGCCTCGGTGAGCTCGCCGGCCGCAAACTCGCGCCGTGCGTCGGCGAGGGAGGCTTCGCGCAGGGCGATTTCGTCGCGAAGTTGCGCCCGGTCACGGTTCACCGTCGCCTCCAAAGGCGTAGCCCCGCTACGAACAGCGCCGCGAGGGCGGCGAGCGGCACCAGCCAGAGCAGGGCACCCAGTCCGGACGTGGACGGGCTCAGCAAAATCGACGCCCCGTAGGTCGACTCGAGCGAGGTAAGGATTCGGTTGTCGGACTGGCCTGCGCGCACGCGGTTGGCGATGTCGTTTCGAACGGCCAAGGCCGAGGTGGCGTTGCTTTGAGCGACCGAGAGGTCGTCGCACGACGGACACTTCACCAACGACTCGAGGTGGGCAATCCTGCCTTGTTGGCTCGACCCACTCGGTGCGACGACCAGCGCGATCGCTACCACGCAGGCGAGCGCCAGGACCCAGAGCCGGAAGGACCGCACCAAGTTCACGAAGCGACCGCCGCCACCACGGACGCCAATTGTTTCGCCGTCGTCCCCCCTAGCAGCATGGCGGCGATGCGTCCCTGACGATTGATGATGATGGTCGTGGGCGGTGCCCTTACCCCGTAGCGCAGCGCCACGTTGCCCGAGGGATCGACAATGGACGGATAGAGCGAGCCGTAGTGCGCCGCGAAGGCCGTCGCCGAAGCGACGGAGTCGTTGTAGACGACTCCCACGACCGCTACCCCTTTGTTGCGAACGCTCCAGGCGTAGGTAGAGAGTTCGGGCGCCTCTTTGCTACACGGGCCGCACCACGAAGCCCAAAAGTTGATCACCACGACCTTTCCTCGGTCGCTCTTCAGTGAGTACGTGCCCCCGCCCAGCTCGCGCCCGGCGAACGAAGGTGCCAACGTTCCGAGTAGCGGGCTTTGCTCCGCGATGGCGGCGACCGGCTGGCGAGTGGCGAGCAGGGCCGAGAAGGCGACGAGCACGACGAGGAGCACGACGCAGATGGACGCGATGGTTCGCCTCACGCGTCCACCTCGTCGTTGTGACGCCGACGAAGGAACGAGAGCACGGAACCGACGCCCAGGAGAAGACCACCGATCCAGAGCCACGCGAGCATCGGTTCGACGGTGACGCCCAGCACCACCGAGCCGGCCGGCAAGTTGCCTTGGACCTGGGCTCCCGACGTCGCCCCATTACCCCCAACGGCGTCAAAGGTGACGTAGACGTCCCGTTGGAGGTTCGAGTCAATGGCCGGGGTCCCCACACTCTGGCCTTTGCGACCGTTGTAGGTGGTAACCGCGGGCAGCAGTGCGTGGTGATTCACTTCGACGCGTAGTTGCGTCGCCGTTTCGAGTGAGTCTCTCAGCGTCTGGAATCCCCGAAAGGTCACGAACTGACCAGCCACCACCGTGCTTTGTCCGGTAGCGAGGGTCACTTCGTTACGCGTCGTGTACGAGGTGGAGGTCACGATGGAGAGCGCCATCGTGACGATACCGAGGTGCACGACCATGCCACCGGCACTCGGACCACGCCACGCCTTCCACCAGGGGTGACCGCGGCGCTTCGCCGCCACGAACGTCCCACGAAGCGTCCGTAGTGCGGCCCCGCCGGCGGCACTGGCGAGGAAGTACGCCGCCAGGACCATGGGTCGTCGCACTCCCAGCGCGAGGAGGAGCACCACCACGCTCAACGCACTCCACGCGCTCAAGCGAAGCCGATTCCAGAGCACCGCGGCGTCGAGCGTGCGCCATCCCACGAGTGGCGCGAGACTCATGAGCACCAAAAGCACGATGCTCATGGGCACGGCGACCGACGCGAAGTACGGCGCGCCCACGGTCACCTGTCCACCGTTGACCGCTTCGTAGAGAAGCGGAAAGACCGTACCGAGCAAGACCACCACCGCGAAGCCGACGAAGAGCACGTTGTTGGCGATGAAGAGTCCCTCGCGAGAGAGCGGGTGATCAACGCCCACGGGCGAGCGAAGGCGGTCCCCTCGCCACGCGACGAGCCCCACGCCGAGCGCGACGGTGACGAAGAAGAAGCCAATGAGGAGTGGGCCGAGCGTGCTCGACGAAAAGGCGTGCACGCTTTGCAAGACCCCCGAACGCGTGAAGAAGGTGCCGAGCACGGTGAGCGAGAAGGTGGCGATGGCGAGCGAGAGGTTCCACACCCGAAAGAGTCCGCGCCGATCCTGCACGATGACCGAGTGGATGTAGGCCGTCCCCGTCAGCCACGGCAACAGCGCCGCGTTCTCTACCGGGTCCCATCCCCAGAAGCCGCCCCATCCGAGGACCTGGTAGCTCCACCAGGCACCGAGCACGATGCCCACCGAGAGGACGCCCCAGGCGAGCACGGTCCAACGTCGCTGCTCGAGCGGCCAACGATCGTGCACTCGCCCGGTGGCGAGCATGCCAATCGCGAAGGCGAAGGGCACCGTGAATCCGACGAAGCCGGCGTAGAGGAGAGGCGGGTGGATTGCGACCAAAGGATTGTCCTGCAAGAGGGCGTTCGGTCCGGCCCCCTCCAGGACCTTCGCCCCGTTATGGATGAAGGGATCGGCCGGACCGCACATGAGGAAGATGAAGAAGGCGCTCACGCCAAAGAGCACGGCCGTGGCCCACCCCACGACGGGGTCATTGGCCTTGCTCCGGTAAAAACGCACGACCGCGGCGATGAGCGCCGCGAGCAACAATGACCAGAGCAACAGCGAACCCTCGAGGGCGGACCACATACCGGTGATGGAGTACAACAGTGGCGTAAAGGTCGCGTTGTTCTCGGCCACGTAGGCGAGGCTGAAGTCGTGCGTGATGAGGGCGTACTGCATCACGCCCACGGCCGCCGCCACGCCCGCCAAGGAACCCACCGCCCAAGGCAGCGACCGCGACGTCTTCGCTGTTCGCAATGCCACGATCTGATTGACCACGCCGCCCACCGCGGCGAGGAGCGCCACGTACAGCGCCACGCGACCGAGCCACGTGAGGGTCATCGCACGCTGCCGTTGGGCGCCTTCACCCGGGCGGGGTGTTGGGCGATGTACGTCGAGGTGTGCTTGACCAGGATCTGCGTACCGTCGAACGTGGTTGAGCGGGTGGACCGGAAGTGACCCACCACTACGACCGGGACGTTGGACTGAAAAAGTTGGGGTGGTGAGCCGTGACTGATGACGAACACCTCACGGCTGCCCGAGCCGGTGATCCAGAACGAGGTACCGGTCGCGGTGCGCGTGATGGTGTGCGCCTTCACCACTCCTTCGAGACGGATGGTAGCGGTGCCGATCGCGCCGCGGTGGGCCACGACCTGGTCGACGGTGTCGAAGTAGTTGAGTGAATGCAGTACGCCTTGGCCAAGGAGCGCCACGATTGCCACCACGATGACGACCACGACCGCGACGCTGCGTCGTCGACTGGAACCCTTCGTGGTCGGCGGGGCAATGGGGGTGAGGTCGAGTTGTTGGTCAGTCACTGCGTCGCCCTCGCCACCAGATCGACAGCGCATAGAGCGCCAGCCCCCCAAAGGCAAAGGTGTACCCAGCCGCGACGTAACCCATCAGTGCACGCCCTCGGCGCGGCGCTGTTCGAGCGCGACGTCCAACGCCACCGTGTTCGACGTCGACCGTTGCACTTCGAGTCGGTAGCGAGCACGCAGCAACCAGAGATAGGCGAGCGCGAAAGCGACGAAGCTAAGGAGCAAGGTGGCGAGCATGGAGCCGTGGACGTTGAACTTTCGGTTGGGGCCGAGCAAGGTCGCTCCCTGGTGCAGGGTCTTCCACCACTGCACGGAGAAGTGGTCGATCGGCACATTGAGGGCCGCGAGAATGGTGAAGACGGCGCCACGCTTGGCGCGAAGTTCGAGATCGTCGTTCGCGCGACGAAGCGCGAGGTACCCGAGGGCCAAGACGCCGAGGATCGCGGTCGATGTGAGACGGGCGTCCCACGCCCACCAAACGCCCCACGCCGGACGGCCCCAGATCGATCCAGTAATGAGGGTCAGGACAATGAAGACGAGGCTCACTTCCATGGCGCAATGCGCCACTCGGTCCATCACGAGGGAGCGAGTGCGCGGCCAAAGGTACAGGGCGCTCGCCACGACGGCCGTGCCGAAGGAGAGATAGAGCGCCACGGTCGCCACGGCCGGATGCACGTAGAGAAGGCGGGCTAGGTTGCCCTGGACCCGGTCCGGGGGTGTCACCCAGATACCGAGCCAGATGGTGATCGCCATCGTGACCAGCGTCGCCGGGCCTAGTAGTCGTTGAGCGAGTGGTTTCATCACGATTCCTCGAGAACACCGTAAAGCAGAATCCCTACCGCTAGGTATCCAGCCAACGCCACCAGCGAAATGACCCACCACTGGAGCAAGGAACCGCCGTGCAGGGCCGAGTGAAACGAACGCTCGCCGGCGATGAGGAGGGGCGCGAAGGCCGGCAGACTGAGCACGGGCAGCAACGTCGCCGCGCCGCTGCCCCCGGTGGTGAGTGCCCCGTAGAGCGTCCCGGCGCCCGCGATGGCGCCCAAGATCACCAGGACGCTCGGGATCGCCTCCAACGTGCCCTGCAGTCCCGTGTGCAGCACCACCACACAGCCACCCAAGAGGACGATGCCGGTCAGCCAGAGCTCGACGGCGAGGGCGAGGGCCTTTCCCAAGAAGACGCCGCCGGGGTCGAGCCCGAGCGTGGCTATGGACGCCGCCGTGCCCGGCGTCGCCTCGACGCCGTGACTTCGATTGATCATCAAGAGCGCCACCAGCACGACCACCACGTAGAAGAGGCCGGGCGCCGCCGACGAATGACCGGCCTGGGTGGGGCCGAGGGCCAGTCCGCAGAGCAGCAACGCCATGACGCCGAACGGCACCACCTGCCACAGCAGCACGCGACTTCGTCGTTCGATTCGTAAATCTTTCCCCGCCACCAAGAGCGCGACGCGAATCACGAGCTCGCTCCCACGATTCGCCCTCCGGCCATCGTCAAGGTGGTGGGACGAAGCAGTGCGCTACGCAGTGGGTCATGGGCACTGACCACGACGGTGGCCCCACGCGCCACGACCTCGCCGAGCAGGGCATCGAAGAAGTCACGACCCTCGTCGTCGAGTGAGGCGTAGGGCTCGTCGAGGAGCCAGAGTTGCGGTCGCCGCAGCAAAAGCCACGCGAGACCGAGTCGTCGGCGCTGACCGGCCGAGAGTTGTTTGGCTGGCGTCTCACCACGTGCGGTGAGGCCCACGCGCTCAAGGACTGCGTCAAGGTCGGTGAGTGGTCGTTCCAGAGCCCGAGCGGCGAACGTCAAATTTTCCTTCACGCTGAGATCGTCGTAGAAGGAGCCGTCGTGGCCGAGCCATCCCACGTGTCGACGGAGTTGTCGACGCTCGCCCGTGGCCAGATCGATCCCGAGCACCGTCCCCTCGCCGGCTCGTAGGCCTATCAGCCCGGCCAGGAGTCGCAAGAGACTCGTCTTGCCCGCGCCGTTAGCTCCCACGAGCACCGTCAAACTCGCGGCGCGCAGTTCGAGGTCGACCCCGCTCAGTAACGGAAAGCCACTGACCATCGACACCGCGCCACGAAGCGAGACGACGTGTGGTTGGTGGTCGTTGGTCAAAAGGTCAACGGGCTAGGGCCTTGACGTCCGCGGCCACCATCATCTCGACGAGGGCGTAGAAGTCAACCTCGCATTTCCAGCCCAACTCCTGATGGGCTTTCGTCGCGTCGCCCACCAGTAGGTCGACTTCGGCGGGACGGATGAAGGCGGGGTCTACCACGACGTGCTCTTCGTAGTTCAACCCAGCCGCTCGAAAAGCCACTTCGCAGAGTTCTCGAACGGTATGCGTCTCGCCCGTCGCCACCACGTAATCCTCGGGCGTGTCGCGTTGCAGCATGGCGTGCATGGCGCGTACGTAGTCGGCGGCGTAGCCCCAGTCGCGTTGCGAGTCGAGGTTGCCGAGGGCCACTTTCTTGTCCAGACCCGCCTTCACGCGCGCGACGCCGTGGGTGACCTTGCGGGTCACGAACTCCAGCCCTCGACGCGGCGACTCGTGGTTGAATAAGATGCCCGAGCTGGCGTGCAGGTTGTAACTCTCGCGATAGTTCACGGTGATCCAGTGGCCATAGACCTTCGCGACCCCGTAGGGGCTGCGCGGATAGAACGGCGTGCTCTCGTCTTGGGGAACGCTGCGAACTCGTCCGAACATCTCCGAAGAACTCGCTTGGTAAAAGCGAATCTCGGGGTCGACGATGCGGATGGCGTCGAGCATCCGCGTCACCCCGAGGGCGGTAATCTCGCCGGTCAGCACGGGCTGGGTCCACGACGTCTGCACGAAGCTCTGCGCCGCGAGGTTGTAGACCTCGCTCGGGCGAAACTCTCGCAACACGTTGATGAGCGACACCTCGTCGACGAGGTCGCCCGAGACCAGCGTGAGACGCTCCTGGATGTGGCTGATGCGTTCGATGGTGAGCGTCGAACTACGCCGGACTAGACCAATGACCTCGTAACCTTCGCTGAGGAGAAGTTCCGCGAGATAGGAGCCGTCCTGACCGGTGATTCCGGTAATAAGCGCTCGTTTCGGCACCGACAATCCTCTCGCACGTGGCGTCGCCGAGTGGTCAGCGCCACGGCAAACCTTACTAGAACAGGGAAAATTGACGAAGGGGCGCCTAGCCTCGTGCGGTGGCGCTCATTACCTTCGTGAGTTTCCGATTGGGCGGCTCCGACGGCGTCTCGATTGAAGCCGACAAGTGGATGTGCGCGCTTCGTGCGCTCGGTCACCGTGTCACCTCGGTCGCCGGCCAAGGCGAGGCCGATCTCTTACTTCCCGGCTTGGCCATCGGCGCCTGCGACCCGCCAACGGTCCCGGAACTCCACACTGCGCTGCGAGACGCCGACGTGGTCGTGGTCGAGAATCTCGCTTCGTTGCCGCTCAACCTCGGGGCCCGCGACGTTCTGTACGACGCAGTGGAAGGGCGCCCCACCCTCTTCCATCATCACGACCTCAGCTGGCAACGCCCGCACTTGGCGCACCTCGAGGGTCCCCGCGACGGCCCCAGGTGGCACCACGTCACGATTAACGAGCTGTCGCGTCGTGAACTGGGCGCGCGCGGCATTCACGCGACGACGATCATGAACACGTTCGACTGCGAGCCGCCGACGGGCCGGCGCGACGTCACTCGTCACAACCTGGAGTTGTCCCACGAAGTACTGGTGGTGATGCCGTCGCGCGCGCTGGCCCGCAAGAACATCCCCGGGGCGCTCGAACTCTGTCGCGAACTGAACGCGACCTTTTGGCTCCTGGGACCGGCCGAAGACGGCTACGAAGAAGAGCTCGACGCACTCGTTCGCCGCACTCGCGTCGACGTCCGTCGCGGACTCGGTCGCGACGACACGATCCACGACGCCTACGCCGCGAGTGACCTCGTGGTCATGCCCTCGACGTGGGAGGGCTTCGGTAATCCCGTCCTCGAGTCGGTCACCCATCGACGCCCACTGGCCCTCTACCCCTACCCCGTCGCGCGCGAAATATCCTCCTACGGCTTCAGGTTCTTCGAACTCGGCGAGGTCGACGCAATACGAGCTTTTCTCCACAATGTCGACGACGACCTCTTCGACCGCAACCTCTCCATTGCCCGCAAACATTTCAACGTGACGACGCTGCCGGCGCGTTTGGGCGCGGTACTGGACCAAATGAATATTGGCGCGTGAGAAGTAGAGTGCTTCCCTATGGTTATTGACTTCGAACGGCCCCAAGACGCCGAACGGCGCGAGCTGCTCATGCGCGTCGCCAAGCGGATATTCGCCGATCGCGGCTTCCAATCGACGACCATGGACGATATTGCGAAGGAGGCCGGCTTCACTAAGCCAATCCTCTACCAGTACTTCCCGTCAAAGACGGATCTCTACCGCCAGATCGTGGTCGAACTGGCCGCGCAGTTGCTCGAGTCACTGAAACTTGCGGTACGCAAAGCCGAGACGCCGCGACAAAAAATTGAGGTCGCGTTTCGGGTGTACTTCGACATGGTCGTCGGCGAGAACGCGGCCTTTCGGATTCTCTTCATTCACTCCCACGAGGGCGAGACCGCCAAGGAACTCCGGGCGCTTCAGTTGGGCCTCATCTCCTTCGTCGAACCATTCATTGACGTGCCCATGAGTGACGACCATCGCCGACAGTTAGCCGGTGGCGTCGTCGGCATCGCCGAGGGCGTCGCCATCGTGTGGCTCGAACAACAAGAGGCCAAAGGATGGCCCGAACCGGCCGAAGGCGCCGCCGTACGACTCGCCGCGCGAAGCGCCACGTTGGCCTGGGGCGGACTGCGCACCGTCCATCAGGACTAGGAACCGCGCTCGACGAGCAGTGCAAAGTCCTGGGCGAACGCCCAGAGCTCGCGCGCGCAGCGGTCATAGGCCGCTTGATCGCCACCCGCAGGGTCACCTACGTCGAGGGCCGGGTCTGGACCGAGCCGCGTGACCACGCGGAGTTGATCACCCAAGGACTCCTCGCGTGGCGCCCACCGCACAAACTGCGCCAGTTGGACGGCTTTGGGTGCATCGGCGCGGAACTCTCGACGCACGAAGTGCACGTGATCGGCCTCGCTGGCGAGAATGACCTGCGCCCACGAGACATCGTCATTGGTCACTTGGTGACTCCGATGGGCGCCGTAACGATGCGCGCCCAGTTCCTCGATCTTCATCAACGCGTCGCGCGTGCGTGCACTCATGCCCGAACCTTCGGCCACGTGCGTACCGGCCGTACGAATTGCCCACTCCTCGCCCGATGACGCGCCCAAGGTCGTGAGCATGTAACCGAGCATGACGGAGCGCGCAACGTTACCGGTGCAGAGCGTGACGATGTTCACGACCGGTCACGTCTGCGTCGACGCGTAGTCGATGGGCACGCGGATGCGTCACCGCCACCAAACCTCCAGCGGCACCTGGCGTCGTACGGAGGAGTTCCCCCGCGAGGGAGGAAGACCGTCTCGTCGAGCCGAGGTACCGCGTCCAGCGCCGCGGCATTCGCCAGCACCTCGTGGCTTTTCTCGCCGTCGAACTGAGCGAACGTCATAAGCGCATCTTCACCACCGGTCTTTTGTGACGCGACGAATGAATTGAATCCCCCAATCACGTTCGAGGCCACGGAAGTCATCGACCCGGATCGATCGAGGAGGAAATAGATATGGAGGTTCGTCGTCGATGAATTGGTCATGGCTTCTTGACCTTTCTTTGGTTGAGTCCGCGTTCCAGCACGAGCCGCATCGTGTCACTCAGCGCAAGACCTTCCTCATTGCCCACTTGGGCGAGTCGCCACAACCGGTCTTCCGAGGTCCGTACGCTCACCATTCGCGTTGAACCCTTCACGCCGTTGCGGGAATTGGCGTTGAAAAACTTCCCGACTGATTGTGGTTCCGTCATGTCCTATCGAACTACAACTGTCATGCAGTTGCAAGACAAAATAGTGGGAGCGACCGTCGCGCCTCGTGGGAAATTAGATACGTAGGTCCTACGCGAGTGTGACCGCTCCTAGATCGCGGAGCCGCGATACGAACGGACGTCCACACTGAACAACCCGGGAACGAATCCGCGTGGATCAGTTCCCGGGTTGCACGGCATCGAAGCGATCTACTCGTCAGCGACGATTGAGCCGACCCGGTCACCGACGCTCGGGTCCCGCGCCACCAGGATGAGGGAATAAATGATCGCCACGACGATGGTGATCAATGCGGCGTAGGGATACCAATTGTACGGCTGAGACTGACCTGGCTTGGACAAGTAGTACAGCGGTACGATGATGAACACCACCCCCAACGCCGGCATGATGACGTGACGCAGGACGTTGAACAACTCAGGATGGAATTTCTTAAAATAGAACGGCAATGCCAGATTGCTCATTCCGTACACGCAGAGCACGAGGATCGTGCCGAAGGTCGACGAGTAACCGAAGTAGAGCTCACCATTCATGGCCCCCGACGTGGCGTGGCCGCCGACGATGTGACCCAGTCCCCATCCGAAGATGATCAACATCGCGATGGTCAAGTAGACGGCCAGGGCATTGACCGGCGTCTGACGCTTGGGGTGCACTTTGCCCATGAACGCGGGCAAAAGACCTTCACGCCCGGCGTTGAAAATCAACCTCGCCTGGGAGTTGGTCCCCGCGATCAAGGCTCCGAGAGTCGAGGTCATGCCGGCCAGGAGCGCGAGGAAGAACGCCCCCGAGAGCACGGACTTCGCCACGACGGGGAACGGCAGGACGTTGAAGATGTTCGGATTGGTCAACGCGGCCGCGCTGTTGCCGAATCCGACGACTGTCGCGTAGGCGAAGAGTAAGTAGGCCGCCAGCATGATCACGATCGAGGTGTAGACCGCGCGCGGGATGTTCCTTCGCGGGTTGTCGGTCTCTTCGGCGAGCGCCGCCGAGTTCTCCCACCCGATAAACAAGTAGACCGCCAACGGGAAGCCGGCCGCCAAACCCGAGAATCCGCCGTGAATGTTACTGGGGTTAAACGGCGCGAGGCTGAGGTGCGAGTGAAACTTGAAAAGCGCCAGGATGCTCACCAGTAGGAGGACCACCATCTCAAAGGCGAAGAAGACGCCAGCAATCCTGGTCGAGATTGAGATACCCCGGACCATCATGGTGGCCGAGAAGGCGAGGAAGACCAGTGTCCACACGATCCACGGCACGCTCTGCAAACCGGCCACGTGGTAGTACTGCAAGATGTACTGGAAGAACCACCCCACGATGGCGATCACCGACGACATCGCAGCGATGTAGCCCACGCCGGTAATCAATGCCGTGGTCACGGCCGTACGCCCACCGAAGGTCTTTCCGATGAACGAGATGAAACCACCCGTCGACGGCAAGACCTTCGTGAACTCGGACAACGTATTACCCAGGAACAGTACGGCGATACCCGCGACGACGATTGTGAGCGGCGACGCGACCCCTGCGGTGTACGCAATGAGCGAGAAGCCGAAGTAAAAACTCATGGCGGGACCGATGTTGGCCATGGTCGCGGCCGCGATATCCAGTGGCCCGAGCTGTCCTTTCTTCAGGCGCTCGGGATTCTGCTCGGGTTGCTTGGACCCTAGGAAATCAGTGCTTAGATCCTCACTCATACGTACTCCCCCTTCACTTCAACTGTCGAAAAAATTGTTTCGCACCAAACGTCATTAGTGACGTCACCGTGAAACATAGTGGAGTTACGCCGCACTCTGGGACCTGTGACGAGGAATTTGCTACCGACCGGTAACGCTCGAGTTGCTGCCGACAGGCTTTCTCTAGTGGCCGTGGTTGCTCGTGCTAGGAACGAAGCTCAAGTGCCGCTCCAGTAGAGTGCGGTCGAACAAGTTCGCGAGGATGCGCGTTACGAACCGCCGCCGGTGTCGACGCGTCGCTCGGAGGCGCGAGGGATAAGCAGTCGACGAGAAGGCAGAAGCGCCAAGTCGGTATCGGCCAGCCAGGAGTTGAGCAATTGTCTCCCCACGCGATGGCTAATCCAAAGAAGTACGAGCGCCGATGGCAGCTCCACCGCGAGCGACAACATACTCTGCGTCAAGTCGCTATAGCGCGCCGTTGACACGTCAAACCATGCGTCGACCAACAAGAGCATGGCACAGGCGTTCGCGAACTGAATCAGTATTGCCCGCCGACGCCACGCGGCCCAGGCAGACAAGAGCAGGAAGGTTATTTGCGCCACGTCCACACCGACCCACGCGAGGTCCCAGTGGTTGGCCACGTAGTGATGCGGCAGGCGGAAGCTTAAGTAAATCACCCACGGCGTTTCCGCCACGGCGCCGATGACCAGCCCAGACAAAATGAGGTCGCGCTGGAGTTTGGCCGGTCGCATTGTTTTCATAGATTTTCGTTGAACTACCGCGTCCGCGGAACTTTCGGCTCCAGGTGATGAGCCCGTGTCCACCTCGACATTCGACGATTGACGTCGCGACGATCCGAAGATCCCGCTTTATGAGCCATCATCGAGCCGGTTTCGGGCTCGCCACCTGCTTGCGAGGTTCCATGTCCATGCATCGTAATCAAAGCTTGCGGCGAATGGGGGTATCGGGTGCACCGGTACCGGCCGACCGAAAAGGACTTCGTCGACCTGTAAGTCTGGAGATGAGTCGGACACAACTTAAGTACGAACAATCACGCCCCGACAACCGTCGAGCGAATCGTAGGAGACGTCATGACGACAAACACCAACCAGCACCATTCATCTCGCGTCGCACCGTTTGCCCGCGTCGCTCGTAGCGCCGCGGTACTCGCCTTGGCGGTCGCACCTACCCTTGCGGTATCGATGAGTAGCGCCGGCGCGTCGAGCGCGACCACGGTCACGATCGGCGAATCGAGCAACGGACACGTCGTCACGGTGGCCAAGGGCCAGCACCTCGTCGTCGCTCTGCACTCCACCTACTGGACCATTACGCCGCTCTCTCGGCGCACCATCCTTGCCCAACTAGGGACCCAGAAGATGATCGCTCCGCTTCCCAGTCCCACCCACTGCGTTCCCGGCCAAGGCTGTGGCTCTGTGACGATGCACTACGCGGCGACTGGCGCGGGCGTGGTGCGACTCAGCGCGCAGCGAACTACCTGTGGCGAGGCAATGCGCTGCACCGGAACCCAGGGAAGATGGTCAGTGACGGTGCGCGTGCACTAACGCAGCGGTCCACCGCAACGAGATCGTTGTCAGTCACGCAATGTGACGAGCAATGAACGTCCGTGTTGCACCAACCTAACGACGAGGAATCGCGTTCCTCGGCACGAGTCGCCGACAAACCACGACGATGTCGCTCAACGAATGTGCACTCCCGAGATGGCGCGCGAAATGATTAATCGTTGGATTTCGCTGGTTCCTTCAAAAATCGTGTAGATCTTCGAGTCGCGATGCCAGCGTTCCACGGGGTAGTCACGGATGTAGCCGTAGCCGCCCAGGATCTGGATCGCCTCTTCGGTGACCTTGACCGCCGTTTCACCGGCGTACAACTTGGACATCGATCCCTCACCGTGGAGGAAGGGTTGACGCGTCGCGGCCATCCACGACGCTCGCCAGATGAGCAGTCGCGCGGCGTCGATGTGCATCTTCATGTCGGCGAGCTTGAACGCAATGGCCTGATTCTCGATGATGGCGCGACCGAACTGCTTTCGCTCTTTGGCGTAATCGAGGGCGAACTCGTAGGCCGCTCGAGCAATCCCGAGCGCTTGGGCCCCGACGGCGGGACGACTTGCTTCGAAGGTGGCCATAGCGGCCTGGCTCTGTGAGCGCAGTCCTTCACGGGCCCGGGCCAATTTGGCGTCGAGTTTTTCCTTGCCGCCGAGTAGACAGCGCCCGGGAATTCGACACTCTTCGAGCACGACCTCGCCGGTGTGACTCGCTCGAATACCCATTTTCTTGAACTTCTGGCCGAGGCGGATGCCCTTGGTGCCGTCGAGCACCACGAACGACGCCTGGCCCCTACTGCCGAGTTCGGGGTCCACCGACGCGACAATCACGTGCACGTTGGCAATACCGCCGTTGGAGATCCATGTCTTCGTGCCGTTGAGTACCCATTCGTCGCTCTTTTCGTCGTAGACGGCACGCGTGCGCAGCGACGAGACATCGCTGCCGGCGTCGGGCTCTGACACGCCGAAAGCGGCGAGTTGGATCTTCTCGGGCGTGCCGTAACACTGAGGGACGAACTCCATCACCTGTTCGGGCGTCCCGTTGGCCACGATGGCCGCGACCCCGAGCGAGGTACCCATGAGAGCCATCGTAAGTCCGGCGTCACCCCAGGCAAGTTCTTCGGTGGCGATCATAAGCGACAGTCCCGTTTTGTCCGAGAAGGCGTTCATCATGAAGTCGAGCGAATAGATGCCAATGTTGGCGGACTCTTGAATGAACTCCCACGGCGTCTCTTCGCGCTCGTCCCACTCGGCGGCGATCGGTCGCATCTGATTGACGGCGAATCCGTGCACCCACTCTTGGAGCGTCTTTTGATCGTCGTTCAGTTCCATTGAGAATTCACTCATACGCACTCCTTGCGATGGCCTTGACGTTACTGGTGAGTAACCCATCGTACTTTGGCGCAACGGTCGTGACAAAGAACAACCGCCGCCCGAAGGCGGCGGTTGTACTACTAGATGATTTGGTTAGTTCAAGATGACGCGCTTGGCCAATGGCCCGCGATCGCCCGGCTCGATGTCAAACTCTACGGTCTGACCCTCGACGAGTGTCTTACGACCTTCACCTTGAATCTCCGAGTAGTGCACAAAGACGTCGGGCTGGCCATCAACAGCGATGAAGCCCCAACCCTTTTCGTCGTTGAACCACTTAACGGTTCCTACAGCCACTGTGGGCCTCCTTGTTTCTTTGGAACGATTTACATCTATTCCGGAGGGAACCACAACGGCAACCTCAACCGGTCAGCCTACTGGACAACGGCGGCCGGTCCAAATATATCTAGGGGCGCCGAATGAGGGTGCCCTCAGCACCGTCCTCGACGATCCAGCCGAGGGCCATGAGTTCGCTTCGCAGGCGGTCGGCCTCGGCCCACTCCTTGGCCTCGCGGGCGGCGTCACGTTCGCCCACCAGATGGGCGCTGGTCACGTCGATTTCGTCACTCGCCCCCACCAAGGAAAGGCCCATCGCGCCAAAGAGGACGTTCACCGACTGGGCGACCTGTAGGGCCTCGTGACTCGCGCCCGCGTCGGCGTCAGCGTTGGCCGACCCTAGGGCCTCAAAGAGCAGCGCTACGGCGAGCGGCGTGTTGAGGTCCTCGTCGAGGGCGTCGGCGACCCTTTGGCGCAACTCCAGCGCCCGACCTTCCCATTGGTAGTTTGTGGCCACCTCGAGCTGGGCACCGGCGAGGGGGGCGAGATCAAACCGGCGCGCAAAGCTGTCGAGGCGCGAGAGGGCCCGTTCGGCGTCGGCGATCGTCGACGGCGTGACTTCGATGGGCGAGCGGTAGTGCGAGCGAAGGACGAGGAGTCGGTAGGCGCGAGGGTCCGTGGTTTCGGAGAGCTCCGTTAGCGACGTGAAGTTGCCGAGGGACTTACTCATCTTCTCGCCCCCGACCATCACCCAGCCGTTGTGCGCCCAGTGCCTCGAGAACTCTTTGCCGGCCGCGACGGCTTGGGCACGCTCGTTCTCGTGGTGGGGGAATTTTAAGTCCAGTCCCCCGGTGTGAAGGTCGAATCCCTCGCCCAGAAGATCGAGCGACATCACGACGCATTCGGTGTGCCACCCGGGACGTCCGTCGCCGAAGGGGGCAGACCACTTCGGTTCACCGGGCTTGGCGTTTTTCCAGAGGGCGAAGTCGAGCGGCGAACGCTTCTGGTCAATGATCTCCACACGAGCGCCCGCGCGGAGTGAGTCGAGCGGCTGTCCGGCGAGCAGTCCGTAGTCCGGCACCCTGCTCACGTCGAAGTAGACGCCGTCATTGGTCAGGTAGGCAATCTCGTTGTCGAGGAACCAACCAATCAACGCGATCATCTCGTCGACGTAGTTGGTGGCGTGGGGCGCGACGTCGGGTCGCGCGACCCCGAGCGCGTCCATGGCGTCCCACCATCGACCTTCGTACTCGGTCACGACTTCGCCCGTGGTGCGGTCCTCTTGGTGGCCCCGCGTAATGATCTTGTCGTCGATGTCGGTGATGTTGGTGACGAAGTGCACGACGAGGCCCTGAAAAGTGAACCACCGCCTCGCTACGTCCCAGACCAGCGTGAACCGTCCGTGTCCGAGGTGGGGAAGATTGTCGACCGTGGGACCACAGACGTACATCGACACACGACCGGGGTCGCGCAGTTCGAGGGTGCGGACCTCACCGTGGACCGAGTCAAAGAGGCGAATCACTGTTCTAAACTACGCCAACCATGCCAGACGCCCTTACGCCCACGCCGCACGAAGTGCCCGAAAAACCGTCCATCGACGGCCTCGAAGAGCGCTGGATGAATCGTTGGGACCAAGAAAAGCTCTACCTCTTTGACCGCGACGCCTCGCGCGAGACCGTCTTTTCGATCGACACGCCGCCGCCCACTGTGTCGGGCACGTTGCACATTGGCCACATCTTTAGCTACACCCATCCCGATATCGTCGCGCGGTTTTGGCGCATGCAAGGTAAGGACGTCTTCTACCCCATGGGTTGGGACGACAACGGACTGCCGACCGAACGGCGAGTCGAAAATTTCTACGGCGTGCGCTGCGACCCCTCGCTCCCCTACGACGCGGGATTCACCCCGCCGGACAAGCCCGGCGACCAAAAGCTCTCGATCTCGAGGAAGAACTTCGTCGAACTGTGCTTGACCCTTACCGCGACCGACGAAGAGGCCTTCAAGAATCTCTGGCGACACCTCGGGGTGAGCGTGGATTGGTCGCTCGAATACTCGACGATTTCTCGTGAGGCGCAAGCCATCTCGCAGCGCGCCTTTTTGGAGATGCTCGCTCGAGGCGAGGTCTACTCCGCCGAAGCGCCGACCCTCTGGGACGTGGACTTTCGAACGGCCGTCAGTCAAGCGGAGATGGAAGACCGCGAGCGGCCCGGTAACTATCACCGCATTGCCTTCGAGCGCAGTGACCACACCGGCGTGGTCGAGATCGACACCACTCGTCCCGAGCTGCTGGCCAGTTGCGTCGCCCTCGTCGCCCATCCCGAGGATGCGCGCTATCAACCGCTCTTCGGCCTCAGCGT
>JANXXO010000076.1 GCA_025350565.1 Acidimicrobiaceae bacterium | reverse complement strand
CTGCGCAACCTGGCGCGGGGCGAGGGGTACCGCGCCGCCGCGCCCACACTCTGGGACGTCGACTTCCGCACCGCGGTTGCGCAGGCCGAGCTCGAGGATCGCGAGATGTCCGGCGCGTACCACTCGCTGCGCTTCCACAGGGCCGAAGGCGGAGGCGACGTGCTCGTCGACACCACCCGGCCCGAGCTGCTCGCCGCGTGTGTCGCGGTCGTCGCCCATCCCGAGGATGCGCGCTATCAACCGCTCTTCGGCCTCAGCGTCGTGACGCCCCTCTTCGGCGTCGAAGTACCCGTCCTCGCGCACGAACTGGCCGACCCCGACAAGGGAACCGGCATCGCCATGATCTGCACGTTCGGCGACACGACCGACGTCGTCTGGTGGCGTGAACTTAACCTCGCGACCCGCGCCCTCATTGGTCGCGACGGACGTTTCCTCCCGGCCGACTTCGCCGATGAGAACTGGCCCGTGCGCGATTGCGATGTGGCCCAGGTGTTTTACGACCGCGAACAGATGGGTAAGACCGTCAACCAAGCCCGCGCCGCCGTGGTCGACGCCTTGCGCGAGAGCGGGGCCTTGATTGGCGAACCGCGAGCGATCACACATCCCGTCAAGTTCTACGAGAAGGGTGAACGGCCCCTCGAAATCGTGACCTCGCGCCAGTGGTTCGTGCGAACCCTCGAACACCGCGACGAGTTACTCGCGCGCGGCGAACAGTTGGTGTGGCACCCCGACTTCATGCGACACCGCTACAAGTCGTGGGTCGAGGGACTGAACGTCGACTGGAACATCTCACGGCAACGATTCTTCGGCGTGCCCTTTCCGGCGTGGTACCCCGTCACCGACGACGGCGAGGTCAACTTCGACCTCATCATGTTGCCCGACGTCGATCAACTACCGGTCGACCCCTCCAGTGATCTGCCGACCGGTTTTCGTGAAGACCAGCGCAACCAGCCGGGCGGATTCACCGGCGACCCCGACGTCATGGACACCTGGGCTACCAGTTCGCTGACCCCACAGATTGCCGGGCGCTGGGGCAGCGACCTCTTCGCCAAGGTCTTCCCCATGGACCTTCGGCCCCAAGCCCACGAGATCATCCGCACCTGGCTCTTTTCGACCGTCGTGCGCAGTCATCTTCAGTTCGACAGTCTGCCCTTCACCAATGCGCTGATCTCTGGGTGGATACTGGACCCCGACCGAAAGAAGATGAGTAAGTCGACCGGCAACGCCGCGACGCCCCTTCCGCTGCTCGAACAGTACGGCGCCGACGCGCTGCGCTACTGGGCGGCCGGTGGACGACCGGGCAACGACACCGCCCTGGACGAGGGCCAGATGAAGATCGGACGACGCCTCGGTATCAAGATCCTCAACGTGTCGAAGTTCGTGCTTGGCCGCCTCGAGGTCGCCGACGTCCCCGGGCCGAATGAGGTCACTGAGGCCGTGGACCGGGACGTCCTTTCCCTGCTGGCCAAATTGGTGACCGCGGCGACCGATGACTTCGAGGCGTACGACTACGCCCGAGCCCTCGAGCGCACCGAGACGTTCTTCTGGTCGTTCTGTGACGACTACGTCGAATTGGTGAAGATCCGAGCGTACGGCGGAGCGACCGAACCGGCGACCCGATCAGCCCGCGCGACCTTGGCGATCACGCTCTCGATACTCCAGCGTCTCTTCGCGCCCGTTCTGCCCTTCGTCACTGACGAGGTGTGGCGCTGGTGGCACGAGCACTCCGTCCACGTCGCTCCCTGGCCGGTCATCACCGAACTGGGCAACGTCTCGCCCGGCGACGCCGGCGCCGTCTACGGTCCTCTCTGCGAGGTACTGGAGGCAGTTCGACGAGAGAAAAGCACGGCCAAGGTTTCCCAGCGCGCCGAAGTGGCGCTCCTCACGCTAACCGCGCCGAGCCCGTTTCTCGCTGCGATGGAGGCCGGTATTGACGACCTGAAGGCCGCTGGCGGGGTGCGCGAGATCCAGATGACCGAGGGCGACGAGTTCGCCGTCACGGTCACGCTCGCCGCGCTCTAGGTCGTCACCGTGACCAACGATGCCGCGAAGTCCAGTCCCCATCATCAACAGCTGCTCGATCTTCCCTTCGGCACGGGCGCCAGCGAGATGATCCGCTTTCGCGACTTGCCCCTCGATGAGACCATCAGTGGCATTGTGCGCACGGTCGCCAACGGCCCCGCCGGGGCGATTGAGGAGTTTCGCAGTGCGCCCGACGACGTCGTTCGCCGGCTTCGACTGTTCGCTCGCCGACGGATTCTCCAGGCCCGACGACGCTCGTCGATCTACCTGGTCGACGAGTCCATGGACGCCTACGCGCTCCTGCCCACGGTGGATGACGTGCCCTGGGAGAGTTGGCTCAAGACCGGTCTCTTCACGGCGCGCGCGCTCGGACGTGACCTCGACGCGATCGCTGAGCGTTTCCACACCGTAGCGAGCCACGACGCGGCCGAGCGATTCGATGTGGCCCTCGATTCCATGTCACGTATCGACGATGTCCGTCAGTGCCACGTGGTGGAAGTGTCAACGAACTACGGCACCGGCATGCTGCGAACCCTCGTCTTTCGCGCCGCGCCCACTAGGGGTTGGGGCATGGGCGGCGCCCCCCGCCAGGCCGACAATCTCGTGACCTACGAACCTGAGTCGAACCTCGCGCAGTTGGCAGCGACCATCGCCGACGCCTTGGACGCCACGGGTCGTGTTCGCACCGAGGTCATTGCCCACGATCAGATTCCGGCCATGTTGTTCGCGTTGAGCCTTCCCGGTTCCTACCTTCCGGTCACTGGTTGTCTCAGTTTCTTCGCGGACGCCGACGACGAGCACCACTCGTTCAACCTCTTCGTGGCCGAACTTCCCGACGACGAAGACGTCGCAGAGATTGCTGAGGGGGCCGTCGGGAGCGACCAGTTGGTCGTGCACGACGGGTTTCGGCTCGTGCAGATGGTGGCGCCCCCACTCTTCGACGACAACGACGCAACGGTCGACTTCAGCCCGTACGTCGAGATCTGTCGCCAAGCGCTCGCCGACACACTGCCGGCCGGCTGGACGTCGTTATAGCCGCGACGCTTAGCCCCCGGCGAGCGAAGAAAGCTGTTTGATCAGGGCCGCGGTAATGACCGTGGCGCCCGTCGGCGCCGTCACGGTGACCTGGTCGTGCCCAATCGTGGCGTGCAAGCCGACCGAGGCATTACCTTGGGTGCCGTTGGGCGCGGTGATGACCACGGAGGCGCCCGTGGCGGTCGTGCCCGAGGTGTTGAGCGTCAAGGTGTACGTGCCCTTCAGGTGCTTTGGCGCGGGAACCGTCATGTGGGTCACCGAGTCGAGGGTCGGGAGTAAAGCCTTCACCACCGAGGCGAGCGTGCCCGTCTCGGTGTAGCCGCCGCTCGCGAGTGTCGTGGCGTGGGTCGTGTCAATGAGCCGAGCAATCGCGTTCAGCACCTTGTTGCCAATCGACTTCTCCTGGGCGATCTTTGCCTGGCTGGGCGACGTCGCGAACTTCTTCGCGTAGGACTTCACGAGCGAGTACGGGAGTTCAAACCAACGTCCACCGAGCACGAGTTGGGCCGAGGCCAAGTCCTGAGCCGGAACGCCAAGTCCCGGTACAGAACTGAGCGAGGTCAGGTCAAACTCAATGTAGAAATTCTGGTTAATCGCTCGCAGGTCGAGCACGGCGGCACTGCCGTAGTGCACGATCATTTCGGAATTGATGGTGTTGCCTGCGTCGGTGACGGGTGAACCGTTGGTCGTTGCGTAGTGCACGTCCAGCGATACCTGCTTCAAGATCGCCTGGGCGGCGCCCGTGACGCCTGGGCCCGACGCGGTAGCCGTGAGGTGTACTTGTACCGTGGAGGCCGATCCGAGCGAGGCCACGGTGTCATTGATGGAGGCACTGGAACCGCAGGCCGAGAGTCCTAACGTGGCGGCGACCACGCCGACCATCACCATTTTTCGCACGTACTCCTCCTTCGCCGGCCCGCCAGCCCTCAAAACTGAGCGCGGCGCACGAACGAACGATACCACCGGGTGCTGCGCGCAGTGCGAGACGAACCGATTCGTTGATTACCCAACGCTACGGGTAATTTTCACAAAATTGCAACGTCGTTTTGTGCGATTTTCACAAAAGCCGGTTTAGCCTTCGGGGGTGAGGACAAACGCTGTGCGACGTCGTACCCGTGCGCTGGCCGTGGGCGCTTCAGTGCTCGTGAGCATGGGATCAATCGCGCTCAGCACGAGCTCATCGGCGACGACCGTGGTGAGCAACCCCGCCAAAGCCGTGGTCGTCAATGGTCGCTTTACCTCCACCGTGGTGCTCGACGGGGGCGTGATCACCGTGACGCCGGCCCCCGCGGGGACGGTACCGACGAGAGGCCTGGGCGCCGTTCGCGCGCTGATCTTGGCCAGCACGCAACTCCAGGGTTTCGCCGCTCAGACCGTGGGCTTTGGGATCGTGACCGTCACCGTGAGTTCCAAAACGGCCTTACCCATGGCGCAGATTCCTGCGTGGGTGGGCTTCGCCAATGGCAACGTGACCAAGATCTGCCTCACCCATGGCAAGAAGGTCAAATCGTTCCACTCGAACGGTGAGGCGGCCGTGGTCGTGGGCGACGCCCCTAACTCGCCGGCGGCGGCCTACGTACCGCCAGGATGCGGTCTCACCCAGCGCTCCGGCGTCACCGTGCCGAGTGAAGTGACATCGGTTCCTTGGAACCTGATTGGCCGCGTCAGTGTCAAGGGATCAACCACGTTCGGCTTCACGGCGCCGAGTTGCGCCACGATATCGGGCGGCTCAACCACCGCGCTGTCCGGCACGACGAAAGTCACCATGTACGCGAACATTCCCGACCAGACGACGGCCAACTGCGTCCCTCGGCACTTCACCTACTCGTTGCCGGTCGAAAAGGAACTTCGAAAGGGCGAAACATTCCGACTAGTTCACGGTTCCACTGGACCAGTGCGCCAAGTCGCCTAGGCGAGGACCTCGCCGGACTCGACGCTTCGAACCAGAATCGCGTCTTCGGTCACCTCGTAGATGGCGAACTGATCCCACGCACGGGCCAGCTGGAGGGCAAAGTCGACGCTCTGCTCGAGGAGGGCGAAGCCCTCTTCGACGGGCCACTCGCCGAGCGGGTCACGTCCCTGGGTGCGGCGATGTCGCACCCCGCGTCGTTGGAGATCGGCCAGCAGTGCTTCGCGACGCTGGGCGTTCTCGGCGACAGTCAGTTCGCTGCTGAAGGGATTGTCCGAAGTCAAGACCGTGAACGGTCCTATTTCGCGCGCCGCTTCGAGCGCACCGACCCAGTTCCCGGAAGAGTTTTTTACCGTCAGCTCCGTGGGGGGTACTTGGTAACTCTTCACCAACTGCGCGGTGATTTTTGGTCGCGACACGGTGACCGATGTGGCGAAGGCCACCGCGGCGCGCGTCGTCGCCGAAGTGCGCGGACTGGCGGAGATATCGAAGGCGTGTTGCGTGAAGGGCAACTCCACGTAATAGATCGGGGCCGGCGCCACCTCGCGGAACTTGGTGACGAAGTTGCGCGCGACTTGCACGTCCACCAGGGTGTCGGTGCGACCTTGGACGACGAGAAACGGGGGCGCGTCGGGGTGAATACGGTCGTAGGGCGAGAGCGAACGGAACAGGTCCTCGTTGTCGGCGAAGGGCGCCTGGACGATGCGACGTTCCAAGAGCACGAGCAGGCCACGACCAAGACCCCGCCAGTGCGTCTCGTCACCGGTCATCTCTAGGACGCCGTAAAAGGGCATGGCGCCGCGTACCGACCAGTCGGTGATGTCGGCCAGGTCGCTCGGTCGCCACGTGGAATCGTTGGACGTGAGAGCCACCAAGGCGGCGAGTTGCCCCCCGGCCGAGCCGCCGGCAATCACGACGCGGTCGGGATCGCCACCGTAGTTGGCCACGTTCTTCTTCACCCATCCGAGGGCCCGGGTGGCGTCTTCAATCTGGGCCGGCCACGCGAACCGGGGGGCGAGGCGGTAGTTCGGAACGACCGCGATCCACCCCTGCTTGACGAACTCGTGCAACATCGGTCGCCCCTGCTCGCGCTTGTCGCCCATGGTCCAGGAACCACCGTGCAGAAAGAGCACCACGGGCGCGTGCAACGGCGTGGTCGACGTACGCCAGACGTCGAGACGTTGCCGTCGAGAGGGTCCGTAGGCGACGTCGCGCACCAGTTGCATGTCCCTCGGGTGGTACGGGAACTGCAGCGCCGTTCGCCACCATGAACCGAACACGTCGTCGCGGGGACGCGCGACCTTTAGTGGACGAAGGGGCGCACTGGCCATTGCGAGGCGAACGACGCGACGCGCGGAAAAGGAAATGGCAATCAGGGCGAGGTTCTCGCAAATCACAATGACCGCCAACGAAATGACGATCAGACTCAGCCACGCGCTCGGCCAGCCCCACCACGTCAGTACGCCCAACAGGAACACTTCGGCGACGATGCCTTGGGCCGGAAGTTCACCGGCCGCCCAGCCCACCGGATAGGCCACGAGTCCCGAAAATCCGCGGCGACCCGGTCGCAACGCCGTCGCAGCCGAAAGTATGAGGGTGGCGCTCAGCAGCGCGACGAAATAAGCCATACCTCCAGTCTTACGGTTAGAGGTCGTGGTGCGCCAGACTCCATATGCTCACACTCATGACCCCGTGGCCCACATCACTCGAAAAGTTGCGCACTACCGTGGGAATCTGGACCTTCGCCCACGAAACGCTCGCGCCCAGTCGCAGCGGTGAGATCGCGGCCGAGATCGAATCGCTCGGCTACGCCGCCCTTTGGATGCCCGAGGCGTGGGGCCGAGAGGCGTTCTCTAGCGCACAACTGCAGCTGGCGGCCACCTCGACGCTGGTGGTCGCGACGGGCATCGCCAACATCTGGGCGCGCGACGCCGTCGCGGCGGCCAGCGCCTCCAAAACGCTGAACGCCGCCTTTGGCGAGCGCTTTGTTCTCGGTCTCGGCGTGAGTCACCGCCCGCTCGTCGAAGGACTACGCAAACACGACTACGCCTCGCCGGTGGCCGCAATGCGTGACTACTTGACGAGCATGGACGCCGCACCGATGTTCGCCCCCGAGGGCGCTCAGCCCTACGCCCGGGTGATCGCGGCGCTCGGTCCCAAAATGTTGGAGGTCGGCGCCGCGTTCGCGGACGGCGTGCATCCCTATCTCGTCACCCCGGAACACACGGCGCTCGCTCGCGCCGCGGTCGGCGACAAATTCGTCGGCGTGGAGCAGGCGGTCGTGCTCGGCCAGACGCGCGACGAGTACCTGCGGCGCGCCCACGCGCATCTTGAGGTCTACACCGGTCTTGACAACTACAAGAACAGTTGGCGTCGACTCGGCTTCAACGAGGGGGACTTCGTTCGCGGCGGCTCGGAGCGACTCTGCGACGCCATGGTCGTGCACGGTGACGAGGGCGCGATCATGGCCCGAATCATGGAACATCGCGAGGCTGGGGCTGACCACATCTGTCTCCAGGTACTCGCCAATGAGTCGAATGATCCGCCGCTCGAGGAGTGGCGTCGAATTGCCCCGGTCGCGACAGCTCGCTAAACGCCAACCAGTCGGATCAAACCCTTTCGCCACCCGGATTAAAGACAACGACCTTATCGTCGCGCGGCCCCGACGATCCACGCAGCACCCGAACCAGCGAACCGACAACGATGAGACAACCGAACTCGAGCATGGCAATGAAAAGCCAGCCAATCGTTATCCAAAACAGACCGACGGCCAAACCTTTCGCAAAGCCGTCGCGGACCATGGCGGCAATCCACAACGGCGCCCATGCGACGGTCCAACTCACCAGTGGTGCGATGAAGGCGGCGGCGACGCGGCGACGTAGGCCCAGGTAGACGCCGAGCAGGGCCGTCACCCCAAAGCCAACCCAGTAGGCGCCGTGGTGTCCACCGTGGCTCGCCTCAATCATGAAAATCACCACGGCCATGACCAGTGCCCACGCCATCATGGGGGCGGTGACGTTGCCGCGCGCACGGCGGTGAGCCTGTACGAAGACCGAGTTCATGACCCCAACCTACCGTTCGCACTGCCCTCGCGACGGACAAATGACTGTAGGGTGCAACTCGTGACCTTGGGCGTCCTCGCACTTCTTGGCTCGGGAGAAACTGCCCCGAGCATGACCAAAGTTCATCGTCAACTACTGAAGCGTTTAGCGGACGTCACCGCCGTCTCGCTGGATACGGCCTACGGATTTCAGGCCAACGTGCCCCAAATGACCGAGAAGATCAGAGAGTACTTCGCGACCTCGCTCCGTTTGGACATCAAGCCTCTCCACTTCACCTCCTTCGAGCGTTCGAACGAGGTCCAGCGCGCGGTTTTTCGCCAAGAGGTGCGGGCGGCTAACTACGTGTTCGCCGGACCCGGTAGCCCCAGTTACGCCCTTCATCAGTGGGCGCCGCTGGGCATTGCCGACGATCTCCGGGGCACGCTGAACGCCGGAGGCGTTCTCTGTTTTGCCTCCGCTGCGGCGCTGACCCTCGGCTCTCTGACCGTCCCCGTCTACGAGATCTACAAGGTGGGGAGTCCTCCTCAATGGTTGAAAGGTTTAGACGTCCTGGGGATGGCCGGCATCAACGGCGCCGTCATCCCCCACTACGACAACGCAGAAGGCGGCAATTACGACACGCGGTTCTGCTACCTCGGAGAGGATCGGCTGGCGCAACTCGAACAACAACTTCCCCCCGAAACCGGCATCCTGGGCATTGACGAACATACGGCCGGCATCATCGATCTCGAATCGCGAATGCTCACGGTGCTCGGCAAAGGCAATGTCTATTGGCGACGTGAGGGAGTGACGACCACGTTTGGGAGCGGATCTGTCTCCAGTCTCGACGAGATCCAAAGCTTTGAGCCCGAACGGCGCGTACCCCTCGCGACACCCGAGTCCGACCTCAGCGACGTGGACGCACTCGCGGAGATGGCGGGGCGACAAGATGGAGGCTCCATCGAAGCCATCGCGGCGTTGGCCCGCATGGCGGCGGGCGGCGGAGCGGGATTCATTGATCCATCAGATCTCATTGGCCGACTTCTCGGCCTACGGCTCGAGGCTCGAACCCACAAAAACTTTGCGCTCGCCGACGAAATCCGCGATGTCCTCATTGCCTCGGGAATCGAAGTGATGGACGGTCCTGACGGGTCCACCTGGTCGCTCAAGTAAGCAATCACCCTCCGGCATCAAAGAGCACCTCTAGATCCATCGTCACCAACGTAAAAACGACCCCCTCCCGAAGGAGGGGGTCGTTTTTACTACGGGTGAAGTCTTATTTGCCTTGGCTGTACTTCACGCTCGTCTGCTCGCCGTTAGCGAAGCGCAGGATGAACGTGTGCACACCCTTGGGCGTGGTCTTCTTAGTCGTCACTCGGACGGTCAGCGAGGTGCCCGTGTCCTTCGTGACCTTGGCCGACGTACCCTTGGCGTTGCTGGTGATAGTGGGCTGACCGTAGAAGTGCGTACCGGAGATGGTGACGGTGGTCACCTTGCCGGTGTGCACTCTTCCGTGAACAGCATTCGCCTTCGGCTTCGGCGTGGCCGTGTTGGGGTTCGGTCCACCGTTGAGCGGGAAGGTACCTGATCCACCGTCGGGGTTGGTCAATGTGATCGTGCTCGAGGTACCAGAGGTGGCGTTCGAGTTCGTCGTCACGAGCAACGTAACAGTGGTCGGTGTGGAGGCCACGGCCAAGACCGTGTAGTCCGGGTTCGCGCTCGAAGCCGTGATGCCTGACTGAAAGCCCGTACCGTTGATGGTCACTTCAGCGTTCGCGGTGAAGGTCGGTACGTAGTACGTACCGGTCACTGCGGGCACCGGGTTAACCGTGACGTTGTTCTGGACCGTGACCGAACCGGCACCAACTGGGTTGGTGACGACTAGGCCGTCAAGGATCGGCGTGCTGCCCGAGAAGGCGACGGGCGTGATTGGCACCTTGATGGTGTCGCACGTGTCACCCGAAAGGCCGGTGCACTTGTCCAGGGCGTTGGTCGAGTTCGACACCACTGCGGCACCGAAGGTGGCCACACCGGCGATAGCACCGGTAACCACAGCGCCAGAAACGAAGCCCGTACCGACGATGGTGATCGTCGTGGCGGTTCCGTCGAGCACTGCCTTAGGCGTACCTGAGTTTGGCGTCGTGACCGTAGGCGCGGCGACTACGAAGAACAGAGGAGTAGTGGAAGCTCCACCGTTCGTGTTCGTGGCCGTGGCAACGTCAACGCCAGCCGAAGCGGTCGTAGGAATGGTGATCGTTCCGAAGATCGCGTTCGGTGTGACCTGCGTCACCGTGGCGGTACCGATCGTCAACGTCACGGTGGCACCGGCAGAGAAACCTGAACCAACGATGTGGAAGGGAACGGCGGTCGAACCAACGGCGATGCTGGCAGGAGACGTGTAGTCGTTCAGGACCGAGCTCGAGATCAAGAAGAACTCAATCGGGTCCGTCTGTACGGTTACGGCCGGCGTGCTGGCTACTGAGTTCGCCACACCAAAGGTGAAGACGATGGTGTCGCCACCGGAGCCCGCACCGTAACCGGCGTAGGCGAAGTTGGTAATTGACGCGGAGGTAGCGCTCACGTCAGTCACTGAACAGGTTCCCGAAGTTGTCGAGAGATCCGGGTGCGTCGCTACGAGCGTGCAGACCGTAGGAGCGGCGGCGAAGCCGGTTCCGGTCACGACGTACGGTTTGGCAACGGTCGGGAACGTGCTCGCGGCAATAACGGTAGGCACAATCGTGGTAACGACCGGCTGGCCCGACACCGTGAAGGCCCCGGCGAGTGTTCCCGCGCCGAAGGTCGGCACGTTGACCGTGACTGGAGCACCGACGGTGCCCGAGTTGGTCAATGTGATCGAGTCAGTGCCGTTCAGCATCGCGGCGCCGGCGAAGATGCTCACCGTGGCGGTCGTGCTGCTGTCAGTAATCGTCTCTTGCACGGTGCAGGTAACCGCCGGGTCGGAGGTTGAACAGCTCATGTTCGGGGTCGTACCGTTGCCCACGATGAAGTTGGTACCCGTGACACCGACGGTGAAGGATCCACCGGCCGTGAGGTTGCCAACTGATGTGACGGCAGTGATGGTAGGACCGGCAACAACCGCAATCGAGCCGGCGTACGTCTCGAGACCGTCAGTGAAGGAAACCGGTACTACCGCGTTCGCGGGCGTTCCAGCGGCCACATTGATCGGGACCGAAATGGTCGTGGCGGTCACTGCAGTGACGGCACCGAAGGTGACGCCAGCGGTGGTCGACGTACCAGTCCAGTCGGCGGCGTTCGTGTCGGGCGTGGCTTGGCTCAAGGTGAAGACCTCGGGCGCAGCCTTTGCACCGGCACCAACGGGATTCAACGACGCACTCGTAATGGTTCCCGCGGTGGAGAAGGTGAAGAACGGGTTGATGAGGTCTACGCGACCGGCTCCGTTGGTCAAGTTCGCCTGCACCGTGTCATTCAGTGACTGTGGGTCCGAGTTGTCAGTGATGGTGGCACCTACACCGACGCCGCCACCAGTGTGGCTAGCGGCCAGCGCGGGCGAGATTCCCACGACGTTCGTCACGGGATTCACCGAGGTGACCGTCACGGTCTCAGGCGTCGTGAAGAAGGCATCCGCGTTGATGGTGAGCGAGTCGCCAACCAAGATGCTGCCTGCCGTAGCACTGTTTGCGACCGAGTTCAGCTGCAAAGCGTTCTGTCCAGCGGTGGCCGACGTCGTCAAGTAGTCGCCGGTGGCGCTAGAGCGCTTGGCGGGAACGGTGACGGCGATGGTGGCGGTGTTGCCGTTGACGACGGTGACCGTACCGGTGACGCCGTCGTTGTTAGCAACTGCACCCGCGAAGCTTTGGAACGTCACGGCCGAGCCGGTCGAGAAGCCAAAGCCAGGAACGTACGCGTTGATCGAGTAGGTACCTGGGTCAAGCGTTCCCAACGTGGCGCCCGTTGTGCTGGCCGTGTAGGCCGCAGCGGGAGCGTTGTGGATCAGAACCGAAGCGGTCTCAGTGTTCGTTCCATTGCCAATTGACAGGACGTTGGTCGTGCCAGCGCCGGTTCCCGGGAAGGGGAACTCGACGGTGACGCCAATGGCGTGCGCGTACTTCGTCGCCGAAACGGTGAGCGAAGTGGCCGTGGCGACCGTCACGTTGACGTTCTCCGAAGAGGTTCCGTCAACGATGGTGGCAACAACGGGGAACGGTCCGACGAGACCAGTGGCGTCTGCCACGGGAATCGTGGTCGCCGCAGCAGCCGTAGCGGCCGACGAAACGGTCGTAGCGAAGCGAGGAACAATCACACGTACCGTGGCGGTGTTCGTCGCGTCAACTGAAACGACAGTGCCCGAAAGGGTCTCGCTGGCGTTGGTCACTCCGGTCTGGGCCACCTTGACGGTGGAACCAGTGGAGATCGGGAAGGTTGAGGTGCCCTGCACGTGGAGAATCGAGGACGTTCCAGGTGTCAAGGTTCCAATGACCAAGCCGAGCGCGGGAGCGACCGGAGCGGCCGGACCAGCAACGGTCGTCGTGGCGGGCTGTCCGATACCAATCAATCCGGTCCCCGAAACGCTCGAGGTGTCTGGGTTGACGATGCCGACATTCAGTTCACCAACGGCCGTACCAGGAGCAACCGTAATCAGCGCGGTGATGGTCGTCGAGTTCACGAAGGTCTTGTTCGCGACGCTGACACCGGCGTAAGTCGAGATGGTCGTAACGGCGCCTAGTTCGAAGCCCGTACCACTAATGGTGACGGTCACGGTCGAAGGGTTGACCGAGGGGATGCCGAGCTCGTTGGGAGTGACGCTCGTGATGGAGACTGCGGTCGCAGCGCCGTTCAAGGTGTACGAACTCGTCGCCACACCGACAGCACCCGGAGGCCAGGTTGAGGAGATCGTCACACCAAAGGTGCCAGGCGTACCTACGTTGTTCACGTTAAAGGTAAGGCTCGTACCGGCGTTGTTAGCAACCACGCTGCTGACGACGGGAATTGTTCCGGTACCGGAAAGCACCACGTCACCATTGGTGATCGTGTTGAGGAACTTTCCTGTGACCGTCACGGTCGAAGCGGCGCCACCAGCGGTGCCGACGTTGCCGGCAATCGTGGTGATCTGCGGGCCATTGTCGACACCAAGTCCGACCGCCAAGGTGGTCGTTCCGTTGCTGTCAGTCAAGGTGACCGGGTAGAAGCCGGGAGTCGTGGCCGAAGTCGAAACGATGGTGGCGGTGAGGTTCGTCGCGCTGCTCTCATTGACGTTCGAGAACGAGACACCAGGAGCGGTCGTCGTAAGGGTTACGTTTCCGCCTACGGCCTGGTCATTGGCGAAGCTCGTGCCATTGGCAACAAAGTTGCCTCCGAATCCCTGACCGATGATGGCGTAGCCATTCGTGCAGGCAGGACCGGCAGCCAGTGTGGCATTCGTGCACGTCAATGTCGGCGCGACCGTCGCGGCACCAGCGGTACCAGCTATGGCCATTGCAGGCAAGGCGGCGGCGACCAAGACGGCACCGACAGCAAATGTCTTCACCAAGGGTCGAGATATGCGTCGCAAAGTATTCATTAAGAATCCTTCCTTCGTAGCGGCGTTTGATTTCACTTCACTCCATTCACAGGGGCCGACTCCCATCGACCTAATTAACTTGAGATGATGCGGCACAGCAGAATTCGTCGCGAGGCGGACGCCCCGTGACAATCCACGGCCGCTTCCTCTGCAGTCAGTATAGATAAGGCCAAAGCCCGAGTGCGAATACTGAAATGCTTTCTTCATCAGGCAATGTCCACACGAACACCGCAGTGTTCAACCATGAAATACCTGATGAAGAGTTTGAAATTCGAGGCCCTTTCACGTCGACGCTGAGAAATGGGCGATCCTGCGCAAAACGTCATACAGTCGTAACTCCGTTATTTCTCGCGAAGTTACGCAGTGATCACGTGCGTTTTTTTGAAAATGACTCCGATTGCGACGCGAGAAAATCGTTCCGATTGTTGTGTGTGGATGCTCATTGATAATGCGTCAGAGCACCGATAGTCAACGTCAGCAACCGGTGATATTTCGTCATCCGTACGGTATCTCACGATGCAGCGCGCACTGTACCGCGAAGGCGACATCGTAAGAACATGGAACTGAACGTCGTGATAGTCGGCGTGGTGACGACGCTACCGAGACGACAGAGGCGACGTCGAGCCCACTTCCCGACGAGCCACCCGTAGGGCTGCGACCTGCATATGTGACTTAAGACCCATATATAGGGCGTGACGCTTATCTAGGACGTGACGCTTCCGCGCCGAAGGAGCAATTTTCCGTTCCGTGTCCAGGGGTCACTTTTAGGCGACAGCGCAGCGGTTCGGACCAATTTCGAACTGAATCGAGTCAGCGTTGGCCGTTTCTCGACCGGCGTTGATCAGGACAATGTGTTGGTAATTGGGTGGGCGATCTTTGACGTTGGCGAGTGCCCAGGCGACGAAATCATGCTCCCCGAGCGCGAGGGCCGGCAGCGTCGCTCGAAGCTCACCGAGAGAGCGGGCCACGAACTGGCCGCCGTGTACATCCACCACGGCTCCGTAGTGAGCTGGAAAGACCAAAATGTCGTCACGGAGTGGGAGGACGCGCTCGTGGATGCTGCGATAGAGGCTGTGCGCGAACTGCTGGGCCTGATCGGCGAGATCGGGACGGCCCACGCTCTCGAGGAAGATGGTGTCGCCGGTGAAAATTGCGCCGTCACCGAGTTGGTACATCGTGGAACCTTCGGTGTGACCTGGCACACTCACCGCCGAAACCGTGAGTTCGACGCCCGGGGCCAAGACAACATTGCGACCGTCAGAGAGCGGCTGGAAATCGAACGTGAAGTCATCGGAGGGATTGAGCCAAAGTGCCGCTCGCGCTCGGGCGGCGAGTTCGCGCGCTCCGCTGAGGTGATCGGCGTGGAGATGGGTGTCCAGCACGTGGCTGATTGTCCAATCGTGCGCCGTAGCAACTTGCGTGTACTGCTCGAGGTCGAGCGACGGGTCAATGACCACGCAGGAATCTTCCGCCCCAATGACGTAGGAGAGACAGCCCTTGCCGCGTCGACGAACTTGAACGACCGTCGCTCCGGCGATGGTGGTGCTCACGCTGTCGTACGTCGAGGCCCAGGACCGCATACCTCCTTCGAGCACGGCGCTAGCGATTCCGTGGTTGGCCAAGATCGCTGCACCCTCGCGTGCTCGCGAGCCCACCGAGCAAATGGTGACTATCCGTTCACCGGCGGGCAGTTCGGCCCGTCGACTTTCGAGCGTTCGCAAAGGAATGTTGTGGACACCCGGGATCTTCCAGTCGAGAACTTCGTCGGGCTCGCGAACGTCCAGTAAGTAGGGACAGTTCTCGTGGTCGAGGAGAGGCAAGAGTTCGCCCGTAGAAATACTCGAGATCAAATCACCGTACGACACGCGAAAAGTCTACGAGTAGATTCGGCCACGCCAGCGTTTAGTTGCGAACAAAGGAATCCATGGTCGAACCACGAAACGTCAACGTCGCCGAAGCGCGCGAGCTGATTACTGGCGGCGCGCTTCTGCTCGACGTTCGAGAAGACAACGAATGGGAGGCTGGTCATGCGCCCGACGCCGTCCACGTGGCACTGAGCGAGGTCCCCGACCACGTCACCACTTTTCCGGTGGACCGGCTCGTCGTGTGCGTATGCCGCTCCGGTGCACGATCGGGGCGTGCGACCAAGTTCCTCACCGATCACGGCATCGGCGCCGTGAACCTCGAAGGCGGCATGTTGGCCTGGGCCAGTGACAGCCAGCCGTTGGTTAGCGACACCGACCAACCGTCCGTCATCTAATTCACCGTCGTGACTGCCGCGCCCGGACCACTTACGCGTCTCTCCGAAGCGGTGCGCGAAGGTCGACTCAGCGCCACCGCGTTGGTCACCGTTTCCATAGAGCGACTCACCAACGTCAATCCCGTGCTCAACGTCCTCGCGCAGGAGGCGTTCGACGAGGCCTTAGCCACTGCGCAGCTCCGCGATCGTGACGGGACTAACGGTGGGGCGTTGGCCGGCATTCCGACGCTGATAAAGGATCTGGAGGACTGGGCCGGCCACCCCACGCGTAAGGGGTCATTGGCACTACGCGACGTCGCGCCCGCTCGTTCCAACGGCGTTGTCCCGCAACGCCTCCTGGACGCCGGCGCCATCGTGGTCGGCAAGTCCACGCTGCCGGAGTTCGCTATCGAGGGATACACCGCCAATCTCCTCACCGGCGTCACCGGCAATCCGTGGAACCCTCGCTACTCGCCCGGCGGCTCCAGCGGTGGTTCAGCTGCCGCACTCATGGCGGGAGCGGTCGGTGTCGCCACCGCGACCGACGGTGGCGGCTCCATAAGGATCCCGGCCGCGCTGACCGGGTTGGTGGGGCTCAAACCCACCAACGGACTCATTGGTCGTTGGCCCGCGCCTGATTGGATCGACTACTCCACCGACGGACCGTTCGCCTCCGCGACCGACGACCTTCGCTTGCTGTTGGGTGTCATGGCGGGACCGGTCACGGGCGACCCGACGGCGCCCCCGAGGGAGTTCCTGGACCACATGACTCGTTGGGACGGTGGCGAGATCACAATCGTCGCGGCCGAACGAACGTCACCGTTGGGCCCGCTACCAAATGACGTCCTGCAATCGTTCCGCGAAGCAACTGGGGCCTTCGCCGATCTCGTGAAGATGGACGTGCAGTGGCGAGAGGCGGAAGGTTTCTTCCCCGACGGCGACCCCGATCTCGACTGGTTCACCGTCACGACCGCCGAACACGTCGCGTCGCTCGGTCGGTCCTGGGTACGCGACCACTTCGACGAGTTCCACGTCTCCACCCAGGAGTTCTTCGCGGCGGGTCTTGAGGTATCGGCTGACGAGTATCTCTGTGCTCGACGTCGTCGCTACTTGTACGTGAGAACGCTGGACGAACTGCTCGACAAGGGCGGGCTGCTCCTTACGCCGACGGTCGCCAGTTCAGGGTGGTTGGCCGATGGTCGACTGAGTGATGACGTCGCGGTGCACGGCCTTCCGCCCGACGTCTACTCGACGGCGATGCAGAACGTCACCGGTCATCCAGCCTTGAGCTTGCCCTTTGGAAACCTGGCGACGGGCCTACCCTTTGGTCTTCAGGTGACCGCCTCCCATTTCCACGACTACCGCCTGCTCGATCTCGCCACTCTCTTCGAAGCAGCCTTCCCGTGGCCGAGGACGGCGCCCGGCTTTGACTCATTGGCCTCGGTCCTGGACGCCTAAACGTCCCATTCTCCGGGCCTGATAGGGACATTCGTCGGTGCTCTTCCTCCACTCTCGGAGCGGAGCCTTGAAGGTCAAACACCGCGCTGGTCACAACGACGGCGCAATTTATTCTCGACGTTCGCTAGGCCCTGAGCCAAAACCTTCGATCCATGCCAGACTTCACGGAGCACAATCCATCCCCGGGTTCAAAAGTGCACAGGACTCACTACTGGAGATAAGCATTTTGCGAACGTTGCGTAAAACACCCAAGGCGGTCGGCGCGCTACTCGTCGGCCTTTCTCTCTTGGGCGCCGTGGCGTTGCCCGTGGGCGCGACGGGACTACTACCTCCGTCGAATCCGAACACCAACCTGTTGCCGGCTCCGAATTTCCTTTCGAGTGGCGACTGTCGCCCGAACGGTACGGCGGCCCCCTGCGCGAACCCGTGCGCGCAACTCGTCGGTGCCGGCGCCAACCAGCGAGTGATATTCCCCGCCTACAGCGGCGCCGCGGCCTGCACGAACTACATCTTGCAAGCCATCAACACTGCGCGGTCCAATGAGCAACTGCCAGCCCTCACCCTTCCGACTAACTACTTTCAACTGAGTCCGCAAGAGCGGATCTTCGTCGTGGTCGACCTCGAACGAACGGCGCGCGGACTCCCTCCGTACCTCGGACTCAATCTCCAACTTCACGCCGCGGCCCAAGCCGCCGCGACGAAGGGAGTGGACCCGTCCATGGCGAAGAACTTCCCCGTCGGGCGAGACGCCGCGAACGTGATGGGCATGGGGAGCACGCTGGCGTCGGGTTACAACGCGCTCGTAGCGGACTACGTGTGGATGTACCAAGACGGTTGGGGCGGTAGTCAGTCCACCACCGCGAACGTCGCGTGCACGTCATTCTTTGCACTCGGCTGTTGGGGCCACCGCGACGAACTGCTTGGCTACGACGGCACGTTCAACGCCGGCGTGGGCCTTCAATGCACGACGTGTGAGATGGGAACGGGCTTCGCCTTCGTGCGCGGATTGGGTTCGTACACGAGTCTTATCGAACTGCCGGCTGGTCGACCGCCGCGGATGTACTTCACCTGGGCGAAAGACGTACTTCCCTTCCTGCGCGCCGCTTCGTAACCGTCAACGGTTCTTCCCCCCGCCGGCGCTTTGACGGCTGACGAACGCCGCGCGCCTCGAATACCTGTTCAAAAGCTCCCTTGGAGTTCTTCGATGATGTCGGTCCCGCCACCGCGTGGAAGTAACGGCCGTCCCGGCGACAGCTCAATCGACGAGTTCGCGTTGCCAGCGGCCTTCGCCTTCACCAAATCTTCATGTTGACCTCACTAGGTTCCCTTTGCTAAGCGAAAGGACATGAAGTGACATCAGAACTCCTTAAGAAACCGGGGCTCGTTCTCGCCGTCGCTGGCGTGGCCGTGCTGATTGGACCCCTGGCGTCGCTCAAGCGCACGATCCCGCATTTCCTCCTGCGCACTGTCCACGCAGTAACCCTTCCGGGCGGACCGGCAATCCTCACCGTATTTGAAACCACAAGTGCCGCCGACCCGGTGACGGGCCGTCAGTATCGGCTCACCGTCGAGCGATTCACCTTCGTACGCGACTCGCGCGTGCTGGTTCTCAGTCTCTCGTCGCCCGTCGGCGCTGACAACGTCGATCCCTGGCGAATTATCTCTCAAAGCCTTCGGTTCAAGAGTTAGCGGGCGTACAGTCGCCTGATCAGGCGCGATCGCTCGACCCCACGCCCTCGACGCGGCGCTCGAAGCGCACGAGTTCTATCGCTTCTTCCACACCGATACAGAGGAGACGACCGCGCTGCGTGGGGTCTCGGTGACGATCAATCGCGGCGAAATGGTGGCCATCGTCGGTCCTTCGGGCTGTCCTGCTCCCCGCCGAACCGCGCCGTAAGACCGGGGCGGAAACGCACGCGAAACCCCGCCCTCTCGAGGCGTCGCGGGGTTCGAGCATCTGCGATGTGACGCACTTCTACGGCAGTCCCAACGGGATTCGAACCCGTGCCTCCACCTTGAGAGGGTGATGTCCTAGGCCACTAGACGATGGGACCATGAAGTCGACCGTGCGGTATTTTGCGCAGTCAAATTCGCTCGGGGGCAAGGACTCGAACCCTGAATAACTGGACCAGAACCAGTTGTGTTGCCAATTACACCACCCCCGAAGGGCTGGGAAATCCTACCCGACATTACGCACGAACGGCCAACGCCGTAGCGATCAGGTCGTTCAGTCGAACCAATGACTCAACGTGGCGTACCCAATGATTCGCCCCACGCCCACTTCGACCGTCTCCTTGGCGTAGTACTTCCACAACGAGTGTTGGACCGTGGGCGAGTTTCGTACGGGCGACGGCGAAGGAACGAGTCCCAGGCTGGAGGCGATTGCCATGGCGCGGTCTTCGTGGAAGGGATCGGTGACCGTGAGCACGGTCGTGATGGCGTGGAACGACAACTTGGGTACGACGGAGGTGACGTTTTGCCAGGTGTTCGTACCCGAGCCCTTCAAGATCTTCGACGCCGGCACACCGTGCGACTCGAGATACGTCGCCGAAACGCCCGCCTCGGTGAACCGATCGCCCGGTCGCTTTCCGCCGGTCACGACGATCCACGGCGCGCGCCCTTTGTGCCATAACACCAACGCCTGATCGAGTCGGGCGCGCAGTTCGGGCGACGGGGTGCCGTTGTCCTCGGTCGTGCCGAAGACGAGAATCGCCTGGGCTCGGTTCATCGAGTGGTGGTGACCGGTCAACCAGATCTGCACGAAGGTGACTGCGAAGTAGATGACGAGGAGGCTGACGATTGCTGACGCGATGCGCAGCACGAATTTGATGGGACCGAAGATCACTCGCCGGCGCGCGCCACGGCGGCGCGAAGTCGCCTGATTACTTCGTCGCGACCAAGCAACTCCATTGATTCGAACAGTGGTGGTCCAACCAGCGTGCCCGTGACGGCGCAACGAATGGGCGCCTGGCTCTTTCGCAGCACCAAGTCAAAAGCCGTTCCGAGCGCCAAGGTGGCGTCGTGGAGCACGACGGCAGTCCACTCCACCGATCCGAACGTTTCGATCGCCGACGCCAGCAGTGCTTTGGCCACCTCGTCGTGGCGAATGGTCTTGTCGAACGCCGCTTCGTCGTAAGGAACGTCGTCGAGGAAGAAGAAGCTGACCATGGCGGCTATCTCACCGAGCGTGCCGACGCGCTCTTGGACGAGGTGCGCGACTTGGCGAAATAAGGCGGGGTCGAACTGACGCTCGGTCCACGGCGCTTCATAGTTCGTGGGCCGCCACTCGCTCCCCCACGGCGCGACCCAGGGCTGCGCAGCCTCAACGAACTGCTCGGTGGTGAGCATCCGGAGGTACTCGCCGTTCATGTGAAGCAGTTTCTTCACGTCAAAGAGCGCGGGCGAGTGCGAGACGTCCTCTAAGCGGAACTGCGCGATCATGGTGTCACGCCCCACGATCTCCACGTCGCCCTTGGGACTCCACCCGAGTAGCGCGAGGTAGTTCACCATGGCGTCGGACAGGTAGCCCTGGTCACGGTAGGACTCGACGGCGACCGGGTCCTTACGCTTCGACAGTTTCTTGCGCTGATCGTTGACCAGCAGGGGTAGGTGTGCGTAGTGAGGGTGATCGACCGGCTCGATGCCGTCGCAGTGGTTGAGCGCCTCCCACATCATCACTTGCTTGGGGGTGGTCGGCAAGAGGTCTTCGCCCCGGATGATGTGCGTGATCTTCATACTGCGGTCGTCAACGGCGTTGGCCAGCGGATAGAGCACCACCCCGTTGGAGCGCACCACGATGAAGTCCTCGTAACTGTCGTGGGGGAAAGTGACGTCGCCGCGGATCAGGTCGGGAACGACCGTGACGCCACCCTCGGGCACTCGAAAGCGCAGCGCAGTGCGCTCGGAGCGGGCCACCTGGCGATCGCGGCAGTAGCCGTCGTAGCCGGGCTTGGCGTGGTGCTTCAGGCGCTCGTCGATCTCCTCGCGCGTGCAGTCGCAGGCATACAGGTAGCCGTTGGCGAACAGCGCCTCGGCCGACGCGGCGTGGTCAGCCAGCAACTCGCTCTGCAGGAAGGGACCTTCGTCGTAGTCCAATCCGAGCCACGTCATGGCACTGGTGATGGCCCCGAACCACTCCGGGCGGTTGCGCTCGGCGTCGGTGTCCTCAATGCGCAAAATGAAGGTGCCGCCGGTTTGACGCGCGAAGAGCCAATTGAAGAGGCTGGCGCGCGCCGAGCCCACGTGCAAGAACCCGGTCGGCGATGGTGCAAAACGGACACGGGGTCCGGTCATTGGTTACTCCTCGAGCGAGATGGCGCCGTTCGGGCAACTCGCCACGGCTTCGCGCACGCGGGCGTCGAACTCGCTCCCGGGGTTCTCGTTGAGCACGTAGAGAAAGCCGTCGTCACGCACTTCAAAGATCTCGGGGGCGATGCCCATACAGACGGCGTTGCTGGAGCAGACATCGTAATCGACCACGACCTTCATAGAACTCCTTCGAGTAACGACTGGCTTCCATCGTAGTTGGCCGATATTCGACGAGAGTATGACTGCCTACACTACAAACCATTACCCAAAGGAGAAGTGGTGGAAAAGCGCGCACTGGGTTCATTACAAGTGTCAGTCATTGGCATTGGCTGTAACAACTTCGGATCTCGGCTCGACCAAGCGGGCACGTCGCAGGTCGTTCACGCCGCGCTCGACGCCGGCATCAACTTCTTCGACACCGCCGACATCTACGGTGCGACCAAGTCCGAGCAGTTCCTCGGGGTCGCCCTCAAGGATCGGCGCGACGAAGCGGTGATCGCCACGAAGTTCGGTATGCCCATTGACGACGAGCACTTCGGAGCGGAGCCCAGCTACGTGAAGCAGGCGTGCGAGGACTCACTGCGTCGCCTCGGCGTTGAATACTTGGACCTTTACCAACTCCACTACCCCGACGAGACCGTCCCCATCGCCGATACGTTGGGCGCACTTCGAGAACTCGTCACCGAAGGCAAGGTTCGTGAGATCGGCTGTTCAAATCTGACGGTCGCGCAGCTGAGTGAAGCCAAAGTGGCGGCCGGTGACGGTCCGAGTTTCGTCGCGGTGCAGAACCAATACTCGTTACTCGCTCGCGATCCCGAGCGCGACGGCGTGCTCGACGCCTGCGCGCAACTCGGCGTGGGTTTCCTCCCCTTCTATCCCCTGGCCAACGGACTGCTCACGGGCAAAGTCCGCCCCGGCGAACCTGTTCCCGAGAACAGTCGGTTGGCCGCCATGACGCCCGAGCGCAGCGTGCACTGGTTGAACGAGGGCTTTCAAGAGAAAGTGGGCGCCCTGCTGACCTACGCCGAAGAGATCGACGTGCCGATCCTTTCGCTCGCCTTCTCGTGGTTACTGAGCCACGACGCCGTCGCCAGCGTCATCGCCGGCGCGTCCAATGAACGCCAGGTTTGGTCCAACGCCAACGCCCCGCGCACGCTTAGCCCGCAGATCGTCGCGAAACTGAACGCGCTGACGAGTTAGTTGGCTTTGACCGCGGCCACCATCTTGGTGAGCGTGTCCTTGGCATCCCCGAAGACCAGGGTGGTCTTGGGGTTGTAGAGCAGTTCGTTTTCGATGCCGGCGAAGCCCGGACGCATTGAGCGCTTCAAGAAGACCACGTTCTCGGCCAAATCGGCGTGGATAATCGGCATCCCGTAGATCGGCGAGTTCTTGTCGTCGGTCGCGGCTGGGTTCACGGTGTCGTTCGCGCCCACCACTAGGGCCACGTCGGCGGTCTGGAGTTCGGAGTTCGCTTCATCCATCTCGAGCAGTTGCTCGTAGGGTACGTTCGCTTCGGCCAACAGCACGTTCATGTGTCCGGGCATACGCCCGGCGACGGGGTGAATGGCGTAGAAGACTTCGAGGCCCTTCGCCTCCAATAGTTCGGCCAGTTCGCGCAGCACGTGTTGTCCTTGCGCCACGGCGAGCCCGTAGCCCGGGATGATGACGACGCGACTCGCGAAGCCGAGCAAGATGCCAATGTCCTCCGGCGTGCCCGAGCGCACACTGCGACCGTCTTCTCGCGTTTCGGCACCACTGGCCGTCACCACGGAACCGAAGGCCGAGAAGAGCACGTTCGAAAGGCTTCGTCCCATGGCTTTACTCATGAGACGCGTGAGCAGGATACCGGAGGCTCCCACGAGGACACCGGCCACAATCAACAGATTGGAACCCAACGTGAACCCCGACGCCGCGACCGCGAGTCCAGTGAAGGCGTTCAGTAGTGAGATGAGCACGGGCACGTCGGCGCCGCCAATGGGCAAGACGAAGATGACGCCGAGCACGAAGGAGAGCGCCAAAAGAATCCACAGCAACGGCGTCGAGGAGTTAACCAGGATCGTGACGATCAAGGTCACCGCGGCGAGGCCCACCACACCATTGATGATCTGCTGGCCGGGATAGGTCACGGGCCGCCCGGTCATGAGTTCTTGCAGTTTGGCGAAGGCGACCGCCGAACCGGCGAACGAGACCGTGCCGATGAGCACTCCGAGCAGGACTTCGAGGGTCACGTAGGTGGCCGGATGGGTCGCCTTGATGTGGATGAACTCGGTAATGGACACCAGGGACGCCGCGCCGCCGCCGACGCCATTAAAGATCGCCACCAACTGAGGCATCGCCGTCATCTTTACGAATCGCGCCGTGGGCACGGCGATGATCACGCCAATGAACATGGCGAGCAGGATCAGCCACACGTGGTGCAACGAGTGCCCGTCGACGTACTTGAAGAAGGTGGCCACGACCGCGACCAACATGCCACCCGCCGCGACCATGTTGCCGCGCCGGGCGTGCTTGGGACTACCGAGTCCCTTGAGCGCCAAGATAAAGGTGGTGGCGCTGAAGAGGTACAGCAGATCAATTAACGTTTCGCGACTCACTGGGGCACCTCGTCCGATTTCGTCTCTTTGGTTTTGGCCGCGCGAGGCTTGAACATTTCCAGCATGCGGTCTGTGACCACGAACCCACCGACGACGTTGAGCGTCGCCAGAATGACGGCGAGGAAACCGAGCACTTCTTGGAGGTTGGTGGTCGCGCCACCGAGGATGAGCATGGAGCCCACGAGAATGACGCCGTGTATGGCGTTCGAACCACTCATGAGGGGCGTGTGCAAGATGCTCGGCACCTTGGCGATGATTTCGGTGCCCACGAACGCGGTGAGGATCAAGACAGTGGCGTACTGCAAGAGGACGTTGTGCATTACGCGTTCTCCTTCGCGTCGGGGATGATGGGGACGTGGACCACGCCGAGGGCATCGGCGGTCGCCGCGTGATTCACGTTGCCGTCTCTCGCTACCGTCACGCCTATGACGACTTCGTCGTTCCAATCGGGATTGAGTTGGCCTTTGGAGCCGAAGAGTGCGAGCAACTTCAACACGTTGTTCGCGTACATGAAGCTCGCGCTGGCACCCATCTGCGACGGTGGATTGGCGAGGCCCACGACGCGAACCCCGTGGTGCTCGACGACTTCACCGACTCGGGTGAGTTCACAGTTCCCGCCTCCGTCGGCCGCCATGTCGATCACGATCGAACCGACCGCCATCGCTTCAACCATGCCGGTGGTGAGCAGGATCGGAGATTTCCGACCCGGAACAGCGGCCGTGGTTATGACCACGTCCGCGCTCGCGACTTCACTCACGAGCGCAGCCTGCTGGGCGAGTCGTTCCTCTTCGGTGAGCTCTCTGGCGTATCCACCGGCCGCGTCGGCCGTCACGGCCAACTTGACGAACACCGCGCCGGCCGACTCGGCCTCTTCCTTCGCGGCCGAGCGAACGTCGTAGGCGCGTACTTTCGCACCTAGGCGCTTCGCGGTCGAGATGGCCTGCAGTCCGGCGACGCCGACGCCCATGACCAGCACCTTGGCTGGACGGATGGTGCCCGCTGCGGTGGTAAGGAGGGGAAAGAAGCGGTCAAAGTAGGTCGCTCCAGCGAGAGCGGCGCGATAACCCGAGACCGTGGCTTGGGACGACAACGCGTCCATGTACTGCGCCCGCGATATCCGCGGGAGGAGATCGAAGGAAAGTATCGTGATCCGGCGATCGTTGAGTGCTTTGACGACGTCCGGGGCCAGTAACGGCGAAAGAAAGGAAAGGTGCAGGGTTCCTTCGGTGAGTTGGGTGGCCTCGGCGACCGTGGGAGGGTTCACGCGCAGGTTCACATCCCCCGCCGGCGCCTCACTGATCGTGGCCCCTACGGCCAGGTAAGCCTCATCGGTGAAGTGCGCGAGAACGCCCGCTCCGCGCTCGACTTCGACGGCCCAACCCTCCGCCACCAGCGACTTGACGGCGTCCGGCGTGAGGGCCACCCGCGTTTCGCCCGCGCGGGACTCCTTGAAAAGCGCAATTTTCATACCTTGTTTCTAGCAGCCGGATACGAACGACCTCGATGGACTTAAGACCCATCGACCGCTCCTCGCGACGAACTCTCGGCGCGGGGCAACCATTGGGTCAAACTTCTTACGGGCGCGTGCTCGTCGCCTAGAAAAGAGGACCATGAAATCGTTCGTCACCAACGTGAAGTCTCCGGTGGGACTTTGGAGCATCGAAGGAACGCAAGACGGCGTCATTTCTATCCATCTTCCTCACGACAAGCGCACTGCCACCAAGGGCGTGGCACCGGCGCCGGTCGCCCAAGCGGCCACGCAAGTTAAGGAGTACTTCGCGGGACTACGCCAATGCTTTAGCGTCACCTTCGCCCCGGCGCCGTCGACCGTGTTCCAACGTGACGTGTGGGACGCGCTGCGGGCCATCCCTTTCGGGCAGGTCCGCACCTACGCCGAGATAGCGGGGTCGGTGAACCGGCCGCGCGCGCACCGCGCCGTGGGTAACGCGAACCACGCCAACCCCTGGCCCATCGTCGTTGCCACCGTGTCGTTTCCACGAATGGACTGGGCGGTTACCGCGGCGGTGACGAAGTAAAGCGATACCTGCTCGGCCTCGAAGGCGTCATTTACGATTAGCGGCGTTCGCTTCGTCGGCTCGTCGAAGTTCGCGTCGCGCGATCCAGAACAATACAATCGCCCACGGTATCTCCCAGAAGATGGCCAGCAGCACACTTTGCGTCAGGTCGCGATTTTGATCGGTGCCCACATCGAACCACGCGTCGACGAGGTACATCGCACCGCTCACACCAACAGCAGTCCCCGACTTCGAGGCGTGGGCGCCCTCTCGGTCACTTAACCGGCAACGGGAACGGGAGCCTTCAGCGCGTCGAACATTGCGGCGGCGCCATCGGCCAGGTGCCGTCGCTCGTCGTCACTGAGGACGCCAAAACACTCGGCCATCATGGCGGTGGTGAGTGCTTCGGCCCTCTGCTTCTTCGCCTCGTGCTCGGCGGTAATGACCGGCGTCTCATCTTCGACGAAACCGTGCATCTGAAAGACGCCGGGGTCCTGGAGATAACAGGCTTCGGCGACGGACAGTCCCACCTGATTCACGGCGTCGATGTGCACGCACCCGCGCAACTCGCGCATCAGAATCGTGCCCAGATAGGCGGCGTGCACGGGACTGGAGGGCACGTCGTACTGCTTGTACCCATCGAGCAAGTGGTGCTTGCCCTCGCCCACCGACGAGGCCACCTTGTGGGCCGCGGCGGCGTAGTTGCTCAAAATCTCGAGGTCAACCGCGCCGAACGTTCGATCAGCGAATTGGTAGGCGGCCTGGAGGTAGTTCACGGCAACGGTGACTGGATCGGCCTTCGCGCGCGCCTCCGTCCAGAGACGTCCGATGGCTCGGGGATGAAAGAAAGTGAATGCCTCTTGGACCACGTCCACGGGGACGTCACCGAGGGTCCCGCCTCGACCGAGTCCGTAGAACTGGTAAATGTTGAGGCCGTTCTCTTTGGCTCGTTCGCCGGTGAGCGGATCGAAGTAAAACGACATGCCGAGGATTTGCGTTGAATCGGCCGTGACCTCGGCGAGCGTGGAAGTGTCCATCCGCTGACTTTACGCCCTTCGGACGCGACACGTTAGTGCGACGAGGTGGCGAGGGGCTGCCCGTCGCGTTGCACGCGCAGTTCAATGGTGGTGCCCCGTTCGGCGGCGACGAATCGAGCCGACCCACCGTGGCGCGTGACGATCTCCATGACGATGGCCAGACCGAGACCGGTGCCGCCCGACTCGCGGGCCCGCGCCGGATCCGAGCGAACGAAGCGTTCGAAGAATCGTTCGCTTTGGCTCACGTCCATACCTTCGCCGTCGTCGGTTACCGTGACGACCGCCTGGTCGCCGTCGTAGTGGGAAGAGAAGCGCAGTTCGTGCGTCGCGTAACGGGTGGCGTTGTCAACGACATTGCGGATCATCCGTTTCATCATGGCCGGGTCACCGGTCACCCTGGTGGTGTGCACGCCGGTCGTGTCAACGCTCAGATGCGTGAGGAGTCGAACGCGCTGTCCTTCTTCGAAGAGGAGGTCGTCGAGGTCGACATCGACCGAGGCGCGCTCGCGGTGCTCGTCGTGTCGAGCGAGCCAGGCGAGGTCATCGATCAGAGTCTCCAGTCGGCGACCTTCGCGCATCACGATTTCGCCCACCTGGGGCCAATTGGCGCGGTCGGGGTCACTAGCCGCCCGTTCGGTGGTCGTGAGCAAGGTGGTGAGCGGACTTCGTAGTTCGTGACTGGCGTTGGAGACGAACTCTTGCTCGAACAACGACGACGCCTCTAGGCGGTCGAGCATGGCGTTGACGGTGCGGGCCATGCGGGCGATCTCGTCGTCTCCTCCCGAGGGCGGAACCCGTTGAGTGAGATCGGAGGCGGCAATGGCGTCCACCCGCCGGCGAATCGATTCGACGGGGGCGAGGGCCAAACCCATACCCAACCAGATCAAACCGCCGGACATCAACAAAAGGAGGGGAAAGGAGACGAGAAGACTGGCGAGTAGAACGTTGACGCTGTGCGCGATGCCCTCGCCGTAGACGAAACCGAAGACCAGACCCGGGCCGCGCTTGGTGAAGATAGTGCCGACCTGCCCTGAACTGATCATGCCCACTATCGCTCGCGTCGAGGATGAATGGACCATCTTCACGGCGAGTCCATTGGCCGTATTGGCGTCGGCGACCTGGTGGGCGAGAATCGGAGCGTTAGCGATGGCCGAGCTGGCCGCCCACACCTTCGTGCCTTGCAGGTTCGTTACCTGAATCACCACGTCGCCGTGCATGGCCAAGGAGACGTGGTTAAAGGCCGGTCGTTTGGCACTGGCGAAGCGGTCCTGGGTGCGAATCATCTCGCCCTGGATCTGATTGTTGGCGTCGGTCAACAGCGAGTGGTGCACCAGATTGACCAGTGCCACGCCCGTGAAAGAGAGAATGAGGGCAATGGCCAATACGAAGATCAAGGTCAAGCGGGCTCGAATCGAGAGCTGACGCCGCTCGCGCATCAGTGTTCGCGAACGCTGTAGCCGACGCCTCGCACGGTATGGATGACGGAAGGGTACGGCGCGAGGTCGAGTTTGCGACGAAGGTAGCCAATGTAGACCTCGACGATGTTGGGGTCACCTTCGAACGCGCTCCCCCACACTGCTTGGAGTATCTCGCTCTTGGCGAGCGACTCATTGACGTGGGTCATGAGATACTCCAGGAGCGCGAACTCCCTCGGCGTCAAGGTGACCTCGCGCTCGTACGAGAGCACGGTGCGACGGAGTGGATCGAGCGAGATTGGGCCTACGACGATGCGTTGGGGGCGTCCTCGCTCGTGGCGTCGAAGGAGCGCGTGCAACCGAGCAATGAGGATGGAGTTTTCGAAGGGCTTGCGCATGAAGTCGTCGGCCCCGACTTCTAAACCTTCCACCTCATCGAGCTGACCGTCTTTCGCCGTCAACATCAACAGTGGCGTATCAACGCCGGCGTTGCGCAAGTCCTGACAGACGCTGAAGCCGTTTCGTTTTGGCAACATGAGGTCGAGGACGATCGCCGCGTAGGCCCCAGTGAGGCCTTGGGCGAACCCCGACTCCCCGTCGTGACAGAGTTCGACGTCGAAGCCGTCGTCGGTCAATAAGTCGGCCACCGCACGAGCGAGGTCGTGATCGTCCTCGATCACCAGCACCCGGCGACGCTCCTCACTCATTGCAAGTAGAGGTTACCGTTCGACCCTTCGATCACTTTGAGCTTGGCGAGACCGTGAGGTGACGGTCCCACGATTACCGCACCGGTCGCGACTTGAAACTCTGAACCGTGACAGGGACAGACCAGCAAGTTGTTCGATGGGGCGTAACTCACGGCGCACCCGGCGTGCGGACAGACGGCGTCGTACGCGTAGAACGTGCCCTGCGCGTTGACGACGATGCCGGGGTCACCGGTCGAAGGAACAGTGAAGGTGCCGGCATAACCGGAGGGCACATCCTTGGCGGCGCCGAGAAGAATGCCGGGTGTCGTACCGGCGCCCGTCGGCACCGTTGTGGTCGGACTGTCCGAGACGCCTCCGCCGCCGAGTTGCTTCGACGCACTCTTAGGTGGCGCGGCATGGTTGATCATTCGGCCGGCGTCGGCCACGGCGCCCCCAAGGAGAAGGGTCGCCACGCCTACCCCGGCGGCGATGGTCCCGCCGACCACCAACGTCCGTCGGTCCACCGAGTCAATGGCCACGCGTGTGGCGATCGGTGCACGATTGCCGAGCAACACCGGACAGACCGCGGCGTCACAGGCCAGACCGTGGCGCGCCGTACAGGTGCCCTTGTTGTACTTGCCACAGAGTGTTTGCACGGTCGCGAAGGGCACCGGCACGAGTTCGGGCGCGGCGACTCCCTCTTGCTTGGCGACTCGACGGGCAATCCAGGCGTCTAAGGAGAGCCACGAGCCAGCACCGGCGACGATGAAGGGCAGCCACGCGAAGAAGAACACGATGTCGGCGCCGGTGAAATAGGGCGAGGCGTGGAAACTCACCGTAAGAAACAAGCTGAGCGAGAGGACGGCGCCACCCACGGCCGCGATCCGTGTCCACAGTCCGACGAGGACGCCGACGCCAATAGCCAACTCCGCCAGGGAAATCACCACGCCAATCGGTTTGGCGAAGGGAATGAGGTGCGTCAGCAGCAACCGCATCGGACTGGTGTGCGACGAGGCGATCAACTGCGCCTGAATCGAGATCGGACTCAGGGCACGAAAGAAGTTGGGATTGGCGAGTTTTTGCAGGCCAGCGAAGATAAACGTCACGCCGAGAAAGATGCGAAGCGGGACCAAGGCCCATTCGGCGAGCGTCCACGCCCGCACGGGGGCACCAAAAGGCAACCGTCGTACGCGCGTGGGGGTACGTCGAACCGGTTTTGGGGTAACGGGCATGAAACCATCGTGCCACAGGCCCGAAGACTCTAAATCGGCCGACGCCGCGGTCTTAGGGAATACTTATCTAGGAGACCGATCGGTTTCCACAAGACTGGCAGGGTGATGACCGCCTCCGTAGTTTCTTTTTTCCTCGGTGAGATACATCGACTGCCCTCGCTGCTCGTGTACATCCTCGTCACGGTCCTCGTCTTTGGGGAAGCGGCCCTCTTCATTGGGTTCTTCCTGCCCGGTGAGACGGCCGTGCTCGTGGCCGGGGTCGTGGCGAGTCAGGGTCACGTGAATGTCGTCGTCGTCTGTGTCTTAGTGGTCCTCGCGGCCGTGCTCGGCGACACGGTGGGGTACCTCATTGGTCACCGCTACGGCGAGGGTTTGATGAATCTTTCAATCCTTCGACGTCGACGACCGGCCCTCGACCGGGCCCTCGAAGGACTGCGTCGGCGCGGTCCCGTCTACGTCTTCGTGGGCCGTTTCACGGCCTTCTTACGCGCGGTGATGCCCGGCCTCGCCGGCATGAGCAAGATGCACTACCGGCGCTTTTTCATCGCCAACGCGCTCGGCGGTCTGATTTGGGGCGTCTCGTTCACCCTGCTCGGCTACTTCGCGGGCACGGCACTCACCAAGATTGAGAAATACGCGAGCTGGGCGGGCCTTGGCGTGTTGGCCTTCATGGTGCTCTTCTTCATCGTCTTTCACTTCGTGAAGAAGCGGCACGAGACGAATGAGGAGGAGGCGCTCGACGGCGAGCGCCCCTTACGCGAGGAGCGCTCGTAGTTCGTCCGAGAGTTGCGCGCTCCACTCGCCTTTCGTTTTTGCCAGCAGTCCGGCGGGAGCAGCGGTGGGGCCACAGCCTTGCAGGAGGGAACGAAAGTGCAGTTCGTCGCACTCGGCGCTGCTCGAGCGCACCGCGGCAATCGCCGCCAGTGAAAGGTTGAGCGGAACGGTCCGTACCAATCCAACGATACGCGGACCGACCACGTCGTCGGCGGCCAACGACGCCGTGAGCACCTCGAACTGCTGGGCGGCAAACGTGGCGTCGCTCGCGGCGTCGCGGCGCCACGGGGGCAACGTCCCCTCCATGAAACCTTTGGTCACCAACGCTCGGCTATCGGCAAAGGGCACGACGCCAGTAATGACGTCGTCGAGCGTGCTCACCACTCGACGGGCGTGACCGAGCACGTGGGGCACGATCCACGGAAGCAGCCAGGCTTCCAGTCCCAACCACGCCGGCCACGCGGTGTCGACCAGTACGAGGGTGACCCCGAGGCCGAGCGAACGTGCGTGGCGCGCCACGGCGCCGTAACGCGCGAGCGCCACCTCGTCCACCTCACCGCGGCGGGGCTCGATGCGCGCCCACTCAACGCTGAGGCGCACGCCATCGAATCCGAGAGCGGGCACGAGGTCGAGCACTTTTTCGTAGTCTCGCCAGAGTCCGTCCGCGTCGCCCGGGCCCGCGTGGCGTCCGAGGGCGAGAGTTGGTCGAAAACACGTCGACGGTTGGTGAGGACCGTCGTAACCACCCTCGACGGCGTAGCCCTCGAGGGTGATGAACAACCGAGGGCGTCTCTCCACTGCGTCAGTTTCGCACGCGCTTCGATCGCGAACTCCACTATCGTCACTTTGGCGCCCCACGGGGCTGAAAAGAAGGAGCACCATGGCTGACGAAATACTGCGCGAGCGACGTGGGCACGTTGAGATTCTCACGATCAATCGTCCCGATGCACGAAACGCCATTAACCGCGCGACGGCCATCGCGCTCAGTGACGCGCTCGACGACTGCGAGACCAATGACGACATTTGGGTCGTGGTCCTCACGGGCGCTGACAACAAAGCCTTCTCCGCGGGCATGGACTTGAAGGCCTTCGCCACCGGCGAGTTTCCCATCACCGACAAGGGATTCGGTGGCATCACGCAGCGGGACTTCACTAAACCAATCATCGCGGCCGCGAACGGATCGGCCTTGGCCGGCGGGTTCGAAATTCTGATCAGCTGCGACATGGTGGTCGCCGCCGAACACGCGAAATTCGGTATTCCCGAAGCGGCGCGCGGACTGATTGCCGGAGGCGGAGGACTGATCCGTCTTCCCAAGCGCATTCCTCTCGCCGTCGCCTACGAGATGGCGCTCACGGCCGATCCAATCGACGCCGACCGTGCCTACGAGTTGGGTTTGGTCAACCGTGTCGTACCGGGCGAGCGGGTGCTGGACGAAGCGGTCGCGCTGGCCGAGAGGATTACCAAGAACGCGCCTTTGGCGGTACGAACGTCCAAGGACGTGATGAAGAAGTCGCGCGAGCTCTCCGAAGAAGAGTCCTGGACGCTCAACACCGAGGCCTTCGGAGCGATTGGTCGGAGCGCCGACGCCCTGGAAGGCGCCGTGGCCTTCGCCGAAAAGCGCGAGCCCCACTGGCAAGGCAAGTAGATGTACGCCGCCGCCGGGCCTCAACTGGCCGACTGGACCACGATTGTCCGACTGTCGCTGCATGTCCTCGCTGCGTGCGTGTGGGTGGGCGGACAGTTGGTCTTGGCGGGACTGTTGCCCACGGTGAGAGGTTTTGGTGACACCGCACCTCGCAAAATCGCCCAAGCGTTCGCGCGTCTCAGTTGGCCGGCCTTTGCCCTCCTCATCGTGACCGGCTTTTGGAACTACGCGGCCATCAAACCGCAACACGCCTCACCGAGTTGGTCCGCCGCCTTCGGCGTCAAGATGGCCTTGGTGGTGGCGGCGGGCGTGGGCACGCTGCTGCACACTCGCGCGAGTGCGCCGAAGGCCAAGGGCATTTGGGCGGGCATTGCGTCGCTTGCGTCGCTCGGCGCCCTCGTGTTGGGCGTAGCCATCGCTGGTTAGTGGACGTGATAGATCAACGCTGAGGTAATGGCCGCTCCGGCGACCACCAGCGGAAACGGGGCCTTTGCGATGAGCAGCCCCAAGGCGACGGCCAACCCGGCCGCGCGGTGATCAATGACGACGTGCGTCTTTAACACGAGGCCCTGCGCGACGACGAGCGCGCTGAGCAACGCAATAGGAATCAGGGCGTTGATGCGCTGTAACCGTGGGTTCGACAACCAACGCTCGGGTACGAGGTGACCGAGCAGTTTTAGGGCGAAACAGAGCGCGCTGGTGGCGCCGAGGACGATCCACATCGCGGTCCCGCTCACCGGCGGCGCCAACCAGCGATGACCGCGACGACGGTGGTGGCGATGATCGGCAGACCCGCCCGCATCAGAGGCGTCACGCCGAGTGCGAAGAACATCGACGCCATCGCGACCAGTCGCAGGACATTTGACGTGAGTCGCGGCCACAACAGTCCGAGGAAGGCCGCCGGCACGGCCGCGTCCAGTCCCCAGGACGCCGGATTACCAAGTGCGTTAGCGCCGAGAGCCCCGGCAAAGGTGAAGAGATTCCAAAAAAGGAAGACGCCGAGACCGGTAATCCAAAACCCTTCGCGCATGGCTTTGGTTCCGCGCGGAGCCTGAGAGAGACTCACGCCGGTCGATTCGTCAATGGTCACGTGGGCCGCCACCATTCGACGGAGGCCCTCCACGTGCAGCACCGGCGCCATCTGGATCCCGTAGAGCGTGTTGCGCGTTCCGAGCAGGGCGGCCGCGGCCACCGCACTGGCGGCGGCGCCACCGGAAGCGACGACGCCCACCGCGGCGAACTGACTGGCCCCGGTGAAGGTCAACAAGGAAAAGAGGCAACTCTGCAGGACTGAAAACCCGGCGGCGACACTCGCCGCGCCAAAGGCCACCCCGTACGCACCGACGGTCACGGCGACGCTGAGCGAATCTCGAAGGGTGGCCCTGGTCAGGTCGGACATCCGAACAGTCTTGCGGAAACGAATAACTCAATGAAGAAGGGCGCATTCACGAACGTTCGTGGAGCGCACTACTCTGGCGTTAAGCACGTCAAAGGAGAAGACAGTGTTCTTAGGCGAAATTTTCGGACCGGATCTCTTGATCGTGGTCATTGTTGTGGCGGTACTGGTCTTCGGTGGCTCGGCCATCCCGAAACTGGCGCGCAATCTCGGCTCGGCCAAGACCGAGTTCGAGAAGGGTCTGAAGACCCCCAAGACCACCGACGGTGCGTTGGACAAACCAACTGACGCAACCGGCACCAAGGCGCCCGACGTCCCCTAGACCATCGTCCGTGACCGACGGCGCGGCGAGCTCGAGGGCAGTGACGGTACGGGCTTTCCACATTTTGCCGACGAGACACGCGACGAATATTGAGTAGTGTCGGGACGTGGAATCACCTACCCTGCCCCCACAGGGTGTAACAGTTCGCACACGCCGTTGGCGTCGCGTGCGTCGCGTTGTTGCACTCCCAATCGCGGCCCTCGTCCTCTCGGGATGTACCGTGCCGTCCTTCGGCGCGCAAAAGGGCGTGACCTCGGAATCCAGTTCGGTCTTCCATCTCTGGCAGGGTTTTTCGATTGGCGCGGTCGTTATTGGCGGCTTCGTGGTCGTGATCTTCGTGTACGCCATCGTTCGCTTTCGTCGCAAGGGCGACAACATTCCCCGTCAGTCCCAGTACCACTTGCCGGCCGAAGTCGCCTACACGGTCGTTCCGATCCTGGTGGTGTTTGGACTCTTCGCCGCCACGTTGGTCGTGGAGAACAAAGAAGTCTCCAATCCCAAAACCGACGTCATTGTCAACGTGAACGCCTTCCAATGGGGTTGGAAGTTCACGTACCCCGGTACGCACACCTCGGTCATTGGCCAGACCACGCAAGCGCCGACCATGGTCATTCCCGTCAATACCAACGTCCACATCAACCTGACCTCGACGGACGTACTCCACGGCTTTTACGTGAAGGAGTTCAACTTCTCGCGCTACGCGCTGCCCGGCGTGCTCAATCAATTCACCATCAACGCTGTCAAGACCGGCACGTTCTTCGGTCAATGTACGCAGCTCTGCGGCCTCTATCACTCGCTCATGTTTTTCAACGTGAAGGTGGTGACCATGCCCGAGTACACCGCGTGGCTCGCCAAGACGTCCAACGCCTCCACGTCGTCGGCCGCGGCGACGGCCACCAACCAGCAGACCAATACTGGCGTGCCGACGAAGCCAGCGACCAGCCAAGGAGGTAACTGATGGCGGACCTTCTCAATCCTGCCGCCGAACTGGCCGACGATGGCCACGGCCACGGCCATCACGAGGAGCACCACGGTCCCACGGGCATCTTGAAATGGATGACCACCACCGACCACAAGATCATCGGGCTTTCCTACACTGTCACCTCGGTCGCCATGCTCGTCATCGGGGGCCTCTTCGCCGAGATTATTCGCGCGCAGTTGGCCACACCCGACGGTCACCTGGTCTCCTTGGCTCAGTACAACGAACTCTTCACCATGCACGGTTCGGTGATGATCTACCTCTTCGCCGGTCCGTTCGCCTTCGGAGGACTAGCCAACATCATCGTCCCGATCCAAATAGGCGCCCCGGACATGGCCTTTCCGCGCCTGAACGCGCTCTCGTACTGGCTGTACCTCACGGGGGCCATCACCATGTTGCTCGGTTTCTTCACGAGTGGGGGCGCCGCAAACTTTGGGTGGGTTGCCTACGCGCCACTCTCGAATTCGCTCAACACGCCCGGCGCCGGCGCCGACCTCTGGATCGGTGGCTTGCTCCTCACCGGATTCTCGGCCATCTTCACGGGCGTCAACTTGACCGCGACAATTTTCTACTTGCGAGCACCGGGCATGACCATGTTCCGCATGCCGATCTTCACTTGGAACATGTTGGTGACGGCGATCCTCATCTTGTTGGCCTTCCCGGTCCTCACGGCGGGACTCATCATGCTCTACTGCGACCGACACTTCGGGACGCATATTTTCTCCACGGCCGGAGGAGGTGTCCCCGTGCTCTGGCAACACATCTTCTGGTTCTGGGGCCATCCCGAGGTCTATATCCTCGCCCTGCCGTTCTTCGGCATGGCGACCGAGATCATCGCGGTCTTCTCGAAGAAGCCCGTCTTTGGGTACAAGAGCATGGTGTTCGCCACGCTTTCCATCGGGGCCTTATCGCTCGGCGTGTGGGCCCACCACATGTTCACCACCGGCGTCGTGTTGCTCCCCTTCTTCTCAATCATGAGTCTGTTGATTGCCGTCCCCACGGGAATTAAAATCTTCAACTGGATAGGCACCATGTGGCGAGGAGAACTCTGGTTCTCGACCGCCATGTTGATGTCATTGGGCTTCTTGTTCACCTTCCTGATTGGCGGCCTGACGGGGGTCTACCTCGCGAGCCCCCCGTTGGACTTCTTCACTCACGACACGTACTTCGTCGTGGCGCACTTCCACTCCATCGTGATGGCCCTCGTCTTAGCCGGTATGGGCGGCCTGTACTTTTGGGGTCCCAAGATCACCGGCTACATGTTGAACGAGCGGCTCGGTAAAGCCCAGTTCTGGCTGCTCTTTATCGGCACGCAAGTCTTCACGTTCCCTCAGTACATTTTGGGGCTCGACGGCATGCCCCGTCGCGTCCCGCTGTACATCCACAATCCCGAGTGGAAGATGTTGAACGAGTGGAGCACCATCGGTGCGGTCATGGTCGGCATCTCCACCATCATTTTCGTGGTCAATGTTGGCTACAGCTGGAAGAGGTACCCGGCCGGTGACAACCCCTGGGATGCCCAGACCCTCGAGTGGTTCACGACCTCACCTCCACCCCACCACAATTTCTACCGCTTGCCCCAGATTCGCTCCGAACGCCCCACCTGGGACTACAACCACCCCGAGCACAAGTCCCTCGCCCACGGGGCCGGTGCCGGCGCCGAACACCAACCAACGCCACTTGCCGCGGCCGTCACCGTGCTCGAACACGGCCAAGACGAAGGACCGAATGAAGGCGCAAACGAATGAAAGTTGAAGCCAAGATCCTACTGAGCCTCGGTACCTTTTTCGGCGTCATGTGTGCCGTCTACTGGAACTGGAGCTTGGAGAACGCCGGCGGGGTCATGATGTTCGCGGGCATGCTGCTCTGCTTCTTGCCCGGTAGTTACTACTACTGGTGGAGTCGTCGAATGAAGGTGCGTCCCGAAGACGACCCCAACTCAACCCAGAGCGAAGGCGCTGGCGTCGTGGGTTCGTTCCCCAGCACTTCGATTTTTCCCTTCATGCTCGGCATGGGCGCGTTCTTCGTCGTCCTCGCCCTCGTCTTCGGAATCTGGTTCCTCGTGCCCGGTCTCTTCCTCGCAGTGTGGGCCTTCCTCGGCGCCACCGCCGAGGGCCGGCGCGGCGGACACGTCTAATCAGTCTGGTCGCAGCGACGGCCCCTATGAGCCACGGGCGATGATGCATCGAGCGCGTCTCGTGATGATCGCGTCGAGCGCCCTGCTCGTTTCCGTGATCACCGTGACGGGCGCGGTGACCGGCGGTGCGGCTGGTAACCCCCTCGTGAATTCCTACGTCATGCACGACCCCGCGAAAGGTGGCTCGGCGCTACCGCCCTCCGCCCTTCTGCCCTATCTCAGCAAAGTCGAAAAGGCGCTCCTACCCTTCGCTGCGACCACCGGCGTGGCCAAGGTGGCGCTCGATGGATGGACCTCGACGAAGGACGGCATCCAAGTCGTGGTCGAACTGAGCGCCTTCACGCAGCCCATCGTGGATTCTTCCACCCAGGCCATCGAAGCGGTGCGGGCGAGCTGCCAAAGTGCCACCGAGGTCACCCCGAAGAGAGTGAGCAGCTTGACGTCGATCAGCGGCTCCGTGGAAGCGCAGTGCACGACGAAAGAAGGCGTACGGCTCTTGACGTCGGTCAGTTGGGTTCGCGCCAACGTGCTGGCGCTGGTCATCGTGTCCGGCACGACCAGGCGCCAAGCCGAGCGTTGGTCCGTGGTGCAGGCGAAGTTGATCCCCCACGACGGCTTCGCCACCGAGGTAGCGACCTCGACCTCAACCAAGTACCGCGCGTCGACGGACCCGTTGTTCGCCTCCTACAACAACTGGCTCACGAAGTTCCACGCGTGGGCCGCGGTGAACGGCACCGCGGCCCAAGCGGCCGTCTTCGACCGTCCTTTGGTGGCGCAACTGCACGCAAGCTCAACGTCCCTCGCCGCAACGTCATGGCCGAACAACGCGGCGCACTCGATCGCTGCCTTGGAAAGGGCCATTCAGGTGATCGCAAAACAGTTGACCAACCTCGCCCTGGTGACGCCCACCTCGGCCGCCGCGTGGGGCAAGGTGTTCACCGTGGATCAGCAGGGACTCTTTCGTGCTCTCACTACGGCCCAGGGGTCGACCGCGCATTAGTCCGAGGAGCGGGCGGGCTAGAGGAACCCGATTCGCGAGAGTGGCCAGATTCGCACGAAAGCCTTGCCAATGATGTACGAGCGCGGGACCGATCCCCAGAACCGACTGTCGCAGGAGTTGGACCGCCAGTCCCCCATTACGAAGTAACTGTTGGCCGGAACGGTGACGTTGCCAATGGGGGTACCGATGCTCGGCCAGTAAGTCCACGGCTCATTCAGGGCGAGGCCGTTCACGTACACGGTGTTGCCCTGGGACGTCACGTGTTGTCCCGGGAGACCAATGACCCTCTTCACCAGATCCACCACGTGTTCCGAGTTGCAGTGCTCGGTGGGAGGGGCCCTAAAGACAATGATGTCGCCGGTGTTGATGGTGCCGAACTCCACGCTCAATTTGTTGACGAGGATGCGGTCGCCTTCGTGGAGCGTTGGCATCATTGATTTCGAGGGTATGTAAAAGGTTTGCACGGCGAACGTGCGAACGAGAAATGATCCACCGACGGCCACCACGATGATGACGCCCCACTCGACGGCAATCCTCAAGCCCGAACGGCGGCGGCGGGGTGCCTCGGGGGCGTTGGGTCGCCCCTCAAAACTGTCGGGGGCACTTAGCGCACTAGGCGGCGAAGTGGACATATCGAAAGGCTAGCGAGAGCGGCCGATTCATGGGGCTCGTAGCCACCTAAGTGACTGCGTCAATGGCGTCGCGGCCAACCGGCGATTGGAGTGCTCACCACGGTCATGCATCACGTCGGACCATCAGCACGGTACCGACCGAAATCAGGACGAACGCGTAGAGGCACAAGATCAGCATGCCGGCCCACGGCGAGAAGGCGTTGGGAAATGCTTTCGTCGCGGACAGTATGTCAATGCCAATGCGGTCGGGAAGGAAGCGGCGTATGTTCAGCGAAAGCGACGAAGGCAACGCCTGCACGATGAGCGGTAACACGAGGAGTATGCCGACGAAGGCGATGATCGAGCCGGCCGTGTGGCGAATGATGGTCGCGATGCCGAAGGCCACCAGACCGAGGACGGCGACGAAAAGGCCGCCGCCGAAGACGGCTCGTAGCGCCCCGGGACTCGACAGGGTGGCGTGGCGCGCCGGTGAGGAAAGAAGGAACTGGCCGAGAAAAAACGAGGCGAAGGATACGAACTCCGATACCACGAACGCCACCACGCCGTAGACGGTGGCTTTCGCCACCACGACGGCTGGACGGCGCGGAGCGGCCGACAACGTGGCCCGAATGGTCCCCGTGCTGTATTCGGCACTGACGACCAGGGCGCCGAGGGTACCAATTGCGAATTGGCAGAGGAACAGTCCAATGAGCGACGTGGATACAGGATCGAACGACAGTTTGTCCCCCGGTCCCATCGAAGACCAGTGCGCTCGGGTCTCGGCGGTCACCAACGCGCTGATGCCAATGCCGAGCAATACGGTGACGCCGAGCGTCCACCAGGATGAGCGAACGGTGCGGAGTTTGGTCCATTCCGATCGCAGCAGGTCGACGAAGCGGTAGTGGCCCGAGGGTAGGTGGCTCACTCGTTCGAGCGTCGCGGTTGGCGAGTTGGTCATGAGGAGACTCCCTTCGAGTCGGGCGCTTGCGAGCCGTGGTACTCGATGCTGTCTTCGGTGAGTAGCATGAACGCCTCTTCGAGTGAGGCGGTCTGAGGCGCCAATTCGTGCAGCACCACCGGGATGCTCGCGGCCAGTTCACCAATAGCCACTTCGTTGGCTCCGCGAACGGAGAGTGAGCCATCGTCCTCGACGACCACCACCGCGCCCATTTGCTCCAGGGCCTGTTTCAACGCGGGGCCTTGTGGCGACCTCACACGAACGAAACTCTCAGAACTCTGCGCCAGAAGTTCGTCGATCGAGATCTGCGAGATCAACTTGCCTTTACCGATGATCACCACTTCGTCAGCCGTCAGGGCCATCTCACTCATCAGGTGACTCGAGACAAAGACCGTTCGACCCTCCTTGGCGAGTCCCTTCAAGAGATTGCGCACCCATCGGATTCCGTCAGGATCGAGGCCATTCACCGGCTCGTCGAAAAGGAGCGTCTCCGGATCGCCCAGCAGTGCCGCGGCAATGCCCAGGCGCTGGCCCATGCCCAGCGAGAACTTTCCGGCCCGCTTGCTGGCCACGTCCGTGAGTCCCACCATGTCAATGAGCGTTTCCACCCGTGACCCCGGAATGTGATTCGTCTGGGCCAACATCGTCAAGTGTGCCCGCGCACTTCTCCCGGGGTGGATGGCCTTGGCTTCGAGGAGCGCCCCCACTTCGCGCAGCGGCCAACGAAGGTCGTGAAAGTGCTGTCCGTGAATCGTGGCGTCGCCGGCCGTGGGAGTGTCCAAACCCATGATCATTCGCATGGTCGTCGACTTGCCGGAACCGTTCGGCCCGAGAAAACCGGTGACGGCGCCGGGTCGCACGGTGAAGCTGAGTTGCTCCACGGCGTGCTTGGCCCCGTAATGCTTCGTTAAGCCTTTGGCCTCGATCATCAAATCTCTCCGCTCGAACGCACCGCTTGCCCCAAGGCTACGACCTCGGTGCCGCCGGCACCTCCGTGGAAACCCTTGTCGCCGACGAGTCGCACCCCACTTCGTCAGGGTTAACCCTGATGCTGCCTGACGAACGCAACACCAAGTGGTGAAGTCCGCCGAGCGCCTTCGTGTCAGACGCCACGCATTGCGCTGGAACGTCCACCGCAGTCGCGCGTTTTCTTCGTGGGTCGCGTCATGTCCCTGCGAGGCAGCGGGCCAGCGTGGCGGAGTCGCGACAGCGCACATAGAACACCCCTACGTACCACCAGGAGCAGCCGGCAGAGACGTCGACGTGCGACACATCACATTAAGAGAATCCTGACATCTCGATTACTGATGATGAGCCCACGGATTCCTCGCTGACGCACGTCCCGCGCCGTCATTGCGCTGCCCTCACATTGAGGCGCTCGCCACGGGCCGCATTCGTGCGAGACACGGCACTTCGCGGTGGCGAGTCCACCCAGGCGCCGCGTCAATGCTGCCTAGTATTGCTGAGGGCGTCTCAGCGACGCCGTGGGTACCAAGGAGAGTGTGTGGCCGCAGTAGAAAGTTCGACGAAGGTGGTACTCGGCGGCACGCGCGGGGGACCCGAAGTGGCCACGCTGCGACAAGATCGATGGTGGGTCCAGCCAGTGGTCACCGTGTCGATACTCACTGCGTTCGTTATCTATTCCACTTGGGCCGCTTTTCAAAATCGCTACTACTTCGTGGGAGCCATCTTTCATCGCAATCTCATCAGTCCCTTGTACTCACCTTGCATTGCTGGCGTCTGCCTCCCGGGTTCCAAGGCCGGTTTCGCCCTCAACTGGTGGCACCTCTCGCCCGCGCTCCTCATCCTCATTTTTCCCTTGGGTTTTCGCCTTACCTGCTACTACTACCGCCGCAGCTATTACCGCGCGTTCTGGTGGTCGCCTCCGGCCTGCGCGGTGAGTGATGCCCACCCGAGTTACTCCGGTGAGACGCGCTTCCCCCTCATCATGCAGAACCTGCACCGCTACTTCTTCTACGCCGGCTTGGTCTTCAACGTGCTCCTCACGGTGGACGCGGTGGAGGCCTTTCGTGAGCCGGGACTGGGATGGGGCGCCAGCGTTGGCACCATCGTGCTCTGCGTCAACGCCGTACTGCTCTGGATGTACTCGATCAGCTGTCACGCCTGTCGCCATCTCTGCGGGGGCCACGTGAAAAGCTTCAAGGCCCACCCGTGGCGCTACCGCTTCTGGAAGTTCGTCACGCCCCTGAACGCCAAGCACATGAATTTTGCCTGGGCCTCGCTGGTCTTCGTGGCCTTCACCGACGTTTACGTGCGCCTCGTTGCTTCGGGCGCGATCACCGACTACAAGCTGTTCTAGAGGGATTGCCCGTGACTGACTCACCATACGAACATCACGACTACGACGTACTCATCATCGGCGCCGGTGGCGCGGGACTACGCGCCGCCATCGAAGCGAAGCAGCGTGGCCTAAAGGTGGGCATCATCACAAAGTCCCTGCTCGGCAAGGCACACACCGTCATGGCCGAAGGCGGCATGGCCGCCGCGATGGGTAACGTCTACGAAGAGGACAACTGGATGGTCCACTTCCGTGACACGATGCGGGGCGGGAAATATCTCAACAACAACCGTATGGCCGAACTGCACGCCAAGGAGTCTCCCGACCGCGTCTGGGAACTCGAACAGTGGGGGGCTCTGTTTGACCGCACCAAGGACGGCAAGATTCTTCAGCGCGACTTCGGCGGTCACCGTTACGCCCGGCTCGCCCACGTCGGCGACCGCACCGGACTGGAACTGATCCGCACGCTGCAACAAAAAGTCGTATCCATGAACACCGACGTCTTCATGGAGTGCAAAGTATTGCGACTCGTGCACGACGACCAAGGAAGGATCGCCGGGTGCGTCGCCTACTGGCGAGCGAATGGCGAGTTCGTCACCTTCGGCGCCAAGACGGTCATCATCGCGACCGGTGGCGTGGGCAAATCCTGGAAGTTCACCTCCAACTCGTGGGAAGGTACCGGCGACGGCCACGCCATGGCCCTTTGGGCTGGAGCGAAGTTAATCGACATGGAGTGCATCCAGTTCCACCCCACGGGAATGGTCTGGCCGCTCAGCGTGCGCGGGCTCCTCGTCACCGAGAGCGTTCGAGGCGACGGTGGTGTGTTGCGCAACTCCGAAGGCAAACGCTTCATGTTCGACTACGTCCCCGAAATGTTCCGCGCCGAAACGGCCGACACCGAAGAAGAGGGCGACAAGTGGTACGACGACCACGCCGCCGGTCGACGTCCTCCCGAACTCCTACCCCGCGACGAAGTAGCGCGCGCCATCAACACCGAAGTGAAGGCCGGTCGCGGTACACCGCACGGCGGCGTCTACCTCGACATTGCCTCGCGGCGCACCCCCGAGTTCATCCGGCGTCGCTTGCCCTCGATGTACCACCAGTTCATGGAATTGGCCGGAGTGGACATCACCCGCGAAGCCATGGAGATCGGTCCCACCTGTCACTACATCATGGGCGGCGTCCAGGTCATCGCCGATACGGCCGCGACCGCCGTCCCGGGGCTCTTCGCCGCCGGTGAAGCGGCCGGCGGGATGCACGGGGCCAATCGACTGGGTGGCAACTCACTGAGCGACCTCGTGGTCTTTGGGCGTCGTGCCGGAATGGGCGCCGCGGCGTACATCGAGGCGGGCGACGTGTCGACCTCGTTCAACATGGACGAAGTCGAGTCCGCGGTAAGGGAAGCACTCGCTCCCTTCGAGCGCACCTCGGGGGAAAACCCCTACGACATACAGCGCGATCTGCAGGAGATGATGCAAAACTTAGTGGGCATCATCCGCAACGGTCCGGAACTCGACGAGGCCATGTCCAAGCTCGACGTGTTCACCGAACGGGTGAAGAACATTGCCGTGAAGGGCGGAAGGGCCTACAACCCCGGCTGGAATCTCACGACTGATCTGCCGGCCATGTTGACGGTGTCACGCTCGACGGCGCTTGCGGCCAGCCTGCGCAAAGAGTCTCGCGGCGGACACACGCGCGAGGACTATCCCAACCCCGATCCCGACTTCGCCAAGTTTAATTTCGCGCTCACGAGTGAGGGGGGCAACTGGGACAGTCCCATCAGCGCGGCCGAGTCACCTCTCCTCGCGATGCCCGACGAACTGAAGGCTCTACTCGAGGAGGCGCACTGATGGCCGACGTGACCATGCGAATCTGGCGAGGCGATGCTTCGGGCGGCGATTTCGAAAATTACACGATCTCCCAGAACGAGGGCGAGGTCGTCCTCGACGTCATTCACCGTATTCAGGCGACCGAGGCGCCGGACCTCGCCTGTCGCTGGAACTGTAAGGCCGGCAAGTGCGGGTCGTGCTCGGCCGAGATCAACGGCAAACCGCGACTTATGTGCATGACGCGTATGGACGACTTGCCCGAGGGGCCGGTGACGGTGACCCCGATGAAGACGTTCCCCATCATCCGCGACCTGGTGACCGACGTCTCGTTCAACTACGCCATGGCCGAGAAGATACCGGCGCTGATGCCCCCGCCAATGCCCGAGGGTGGCTACCGGATGTTCCAACAAGACGTCGAGCGCGGTCAAGAGTTCCGCAAGTGCATTGAGTGCTTCATGTGCCAAGACGTCTGTCACGTCATCCGTGACCACGAGGACAATAAACAGCACTACGCCGGGCCACGCTTCTTCATCCGATTGGCCGAACTCGAGATGCACCCACTCGACACCAATGATCGGCGCGAGTACATCAAGGAAGAGATGGGCCTGGGCTACTGCAACATCACCAAGTGCTGCAGCGAGGTCTGTCCCGAGCACATCCACATCACCGACAACGCCATCATCCCGCTGAAGGAGCGTCTCGTCGACGCTGACTACGACCCCGTGGCGTGGCTGGGACGAAAGATCCGGCGCCGGACTAAGCGATCGGCTACCGACGCCGCCGTCCAACCCGCTCCCTAGAGCGGTGGCGGACTTTCTCACGCCGGCGTGGTTCCAAGAACTGAACGAAACCCTCGTCGCGGCCGGTCCGGTGCCCTTCGACGATGATGCGCCCGTCGTGCGCGTCGTGCTCGAATTCCCCGACGCGCCCAAGGATCTACCGCACGCGGTCACGTTCACCCTACGTCGCGAGGGGGCGACCGTCGATGCCGGCGATCACCTGGCGGCCGACGCCATGGTCCGACTCTCCTACGACGACGCGGCCTCACTGACCAACGGCACGATTGATAGTGCGTCGGCCCTGCGCGACGGGCGAATCAAAGTACGCGGTGACGTCAACGCGATTGTGCCGGTGCTCGCCTGGTTGCAACGCGCCCACCCGAGCGCTCAGTAGAGCGCCGGTGGACCTTCCGCTGCTCGAAAACGATCTCGCCGAGCCGGGCGTGTTGGAAGCTCGAATGCTGCACCCGCACGATGTCGTGGTCCCGCGCGTGGCCGTCTTGTGCTTCTTCAACGAACTGCTGGAGCAGTTCGCGAAGGACGGACTCCTTGAGGTGAAGTACGTCCTACGCAGCGAGATCGGACGCAATCCCGTCTACCAGTTTGAGACGGACGAAGGTCCGGTCGCCGTCGTGCACCCTGGGGTGGGTGCTCCCTTGGCCGCTGGTTTCGTCGAGGAGGTCGCGTCACTGGGCGTGACCACCTTCGTCGCCTGCGGCGGAGCCGGCGCCCTAGTGCGCGACCTTTCGCTCGGCCACGTGATGGTCGTCGCTTCCGCGCTGCGCGACGAAGGCACGAGCTTTCACTACGCCCCACCCAGTCGAATCATCGACGCTGATCCGCTCGGCGTGCGCGTGCTGCAAGTGGTCCTCACCGAGAATGACGTCGAACACTTCGTGGGACGAACCTGGACGACGGACGCATTTTTCCGCGAGACCCGAGAGCGCGTGGACCGGCGCATCGCAGAGCACTGTTCGATGGTTGATATGGAGTCGTCCGCCTTCATCGCTGTCGCGAGATACCGAGGACTCCGCTTCGCTCAACTTCTCTACGCCGGCGACTCGTTGGCCGGCGAGCAGTGGGACAGTCGTTCGTGGTCCTCGCAACGTTCGGTACGCGAGCACCTCTTTCGCGTCAGTGCGCTAGCCGCGCGACGCCTGCACGTCGCGCCGGCGTAATCCTCCTCAGTGAAGTGTGAGTTCGGTGACGGTCGCGTTGCCGATATTGGCAATCCAGGCGTGATTTTCACTATTCGTGCCAAGTGCGGCGGCGTCAGGTTGGTTGAATCCGTAGCGAGCACCCTTGAAGAGACGGAGTAAGGAACCCGTGGTTGCGCTGAACTCGGTGACCGAATAACCAAGGTTCGCCGCGGTGCTGAGATTCGTCGCCAGGACCTCGGTGCCGTTGGTGACCAGCGACGTGATGATGTCGAAACCGTACCTCGCGCCTTTGATGAGCGCGACAAATTTTCCCGTGGATGCGCTGATCTCGGTCACTGAGTTCGAGCGCGCGTTCGCCACCCACAGGTGGCGCCCGTCCGACGCGACGGCGTTTACCCCGTTCAGCCGGTAGGCGCTCCCTTTCATGAGGCGGACGAAGGATCCGGAGGAAGCGTCGAGTTCGCTGACGGCGTTAACGCCGTTACCTCCCAACCAGAGGTGCCGAGCGTCAATGGTCATCACGAAGGCGCGGTTGATCCCGTTCCCTACCTTTTCGGTCTTGAGGAAGGAACCGGTGGACGCGTTGAGTTCGGACAGGGCACTGCCGTGTTGGTTCAAGATCCAGACGTCGGTCCCGTTCGAGACGACTTCGCTCGTTCCCTTCAACTTGTAGGCCGCGCCCTTGAAGACGGCGACGAGCCTGCTCGTGGTCGCGCTGATCTCGGTCACCGAGTTTCCTTCGCCGTTCACTACCCACACGTGGGTACCGTCGTCGACCACCCTGGTTGGACCTTGGAAGCCAAATTTCTTACTCTTGAAAACGTGCTCGACGAGGCCGGAGACGGCGCTGAACTCCGTTACAGTGTTGGCGCCGGTATTGGTGACCCAGACGTGGCGAGCGTCCGAGGCGACCGACGTCACCGCAGAGAACTGGTAACTGGGTCCCTTCAGCACGGCCACCGGGGCCAACGACGAGGCGCCGGCGCTGAGTGACCCCACGAACATCGCGGTCGTCGAAAGCGCGACCACGAGCGGGCGAATGAGTCGATGCATGAAGCTCCTTCAGAAGATGGTTCGCCGAGACGATTCCCTCGGTGTCGTCGCGTCACGCCACGAGGCCAGTGTCTCTCACCGTACCGCATGCCTCCGCGCAGTTGACCCCGCGCCTACCATTGGGCGGTGTGACGCGACACCAATCCGTAGGGGGATTTCATGAGTGACACCGAACAAAGCGTCCCGCCCGGCTCGAGCGGTGATTCGAGCATCGCTAGCGCACCCCTGGTCGAGCACCTCGACGTCGAGGAGAGCCGGATCGCCGCCGAGCTCGACGGCATTTCGCCGCGCACGAAGTTCGCCGTCCTGGTCTCCGCGTTTCTCGTGGTCGGGGTCGTCCTTGGCGTGTGGCGCAACTTTTACTTTCACTGGTTCGAAGTCCACTCGGGCACCATCAACGAGGCCGGTCCTTACTACGCCTTTTGGAGCGGCTTCGGCTCGGACCTCGGCGAAGCGACAATTGTCGTGGGCATCGTCGCGACTTGGCGACATCACAACTGCCACGTCAAAGGATGCGCCCGCCTGGGGCGCCGGGTGGACGGCACGCCCTATCTCGCCTGTCCCAGGCACCATCCCGATCATCAGGGCGTGAAGCGCAGCGTTCCTTTAGAGGAACTACTGGGCGCGCACCGCAAGGCCGAGACGCCGCGCCAACACTGAATGAGTCGTTCGGCGTACCGGACGTAAGGGTGAGGTGCCAGGAGATCGTGGCCAGTTGCGCCATCCACATCGCTGGTCAGCCGATCTGACCCACGCAGTACTCGTCTTTGAGGAGAAAGGTTCTCAAATTCGTCGCAAACGAGCCTCTGGGGAACGCCGTCTCGGTCCGGAACAGTTGCGTAGGTAATTTGCCTTGGCGTTGCAACCTCGCCACTACCTTCCAGGCTGCGTCACCGCGTCCGAGCACGCAGCTGTCGGCGACGTAGGCGGCCAACGGGCCGAAGGGGCCACTACCCACGAACTGGTTCGACGACGCTGCGTTGGCCTGGGCCACGGCCAGTTTCCTCAGCTGGGCCGCTTCCTTCGCGACGAGGAGCGGGTGTTGCCCCGTGACGTCCCTCAAGCCGCCCGCGCCAAAGGTATCGAGTTGGATGGGCATGGGCGTGCAGGCGTAGCACCCGAAGGCGTAGGCGAAGTGGTCGGCCTCGGTTCGAAGAAGAATTTGACCGCCCACCCGCATCGGCGCAAATCCCCCATTGGCGTCCCACGCCACGCGAAGTGCGCTCGTGGCGGCGGTGAGATCAACGACTTTGTCGTACCGGCTGTGCAACCCGTCAAAGGCGTAGAAGACGGGCTGTTGACAGCAGTGCGCGCCACCGGTGAAGCCCTCCATGATGACGTCCGGGACGGCGCCCTGGTGAAAACGAACGAGGCACAACTGATCGAGTGTGCTCACTCGAAGATCGCGAGGCTTGGGCAGGACCCAGTGGCGCTGCGAACCACTGACCACGAGGACCGACGCGGATGGTGCGCCGGACGACGTCGTGGGGGCCACCACGACGCGCAGTTCGAAGCCGTCAAAGCGCACCTCAGTGGCGCCGGACGGTCGCGCGCCGAGCGCGGTCGACGAAAGGCACGAGTAGCCGGGTCTGGCCACACTGGCCGTCGAGCGCCCCGTGGTGAGGACAACCGACACGGCGGCGAACGTGACGAGTGCGGCGAGCCACAGCACGTAGCAACGTGGTCGTCGGCGAGGTCCGACCGACATCAATTGATCCATCTGGCACTCCAATCGACCGAGGCCGCGATTCGTCGCGCACCTCTACCCCGATTGTGTCGCCGAGTGGTGCGAAATTACCGCACGCTAGGAAAATTAGATAAGGCCGAGCGCTCGCACTTCGTCGCGTTCGGCGAGTAGTTCGTCGGTGGTCACTTTGATGCGGTCTTTCGCGAAATCATCGAGAGCAAAGCCCTCCTTCACCTTCCACGAACCACGCCCATCGGAGGCGACTGGCATGCCGAAGGTCAGTCCCGCCGGTACCCCGTACTCACCGTGACTGGTGACGGCAACGGAGGCGCAGGTGTCGTCGGGCGTCGCATTGACGAGGCTCATCACGGTGTCGATCGCGGCGCTCGCGGCCGAGGCGGCCGAGCTGGCGCCTCGCGCCTCGATGATGGCGGCGCCGCGTTTTTGCACGGTCGTGATGAAGTCGCTGCGAAGCCAGTCGTGATCGTTGATCACGTCGAGCGTCGCCTTACCATTGATCACGGCGTTGGCGAAGTCTGGGAACTGCGTCGCCGAGTGATTGCCCCAAATCGCGAGATTCTTCACGTCGCGCACGGGCACCCCGGCCTTCTTCGCCAATTGGATCGCCGCGCGGTTTTGGTCGAGGCGCGTCATGGCGAACCAACGATCCGCATCGACGTCCTTGGCGTTCGAGCGCGCGATGAGACAGTTCGTGTTACAGGGATTCCCCACCACGAGAACGCGCACGTCGCTAGCCGCGTGGTTCGAAATCGCTTCGCCCTGGGGCTTAAAGATGCCGCCGTTCACCTTCAAGAGGTCGCCGCGCTCCATGCCGGCCTTGCGCGGTACCGAACCAACCAAGAGTGCCCAGTTGGTATTGGTGAAGGCGTGCGCGAGATCGCTGGTCGCCTCGATGCCGGCGAGGAGTGGAAAGGCGCAGTCGTCGAGTTCCATCACGACGCCTTCGAGGGCTTTCATGGCCGGCTCAATTTCGAGCAAGCGCAACACAAGTGGGGTCTCGGGTCCGAAGACCTGGCCCGAGGCCAGGCGAAAGAGTAGCGAGTAGCCAATCTGACCGGCGGCGCCGGTGACGGTGACGTGGACGGGGGTGGTCATAGTTCCTCCAACTCCTCAGAGACGGTCGACAATGGCCGAACCGAACTCGGAACATTTCACTTCGGTGGCGCCTTCCATCAGTCGCGCGAAGTCGTAGGTGACGATCTTCTCGGAGATGGTCGCCTCCATCGCCCGGACAATGTCGTTGGCCGCGTCGGTCCAACCGAGGTGCTCGAACATCAGCACTCCGGACAACAGGACCGACCCCGGGTTCACCTTGTCCTGGCCAGCGTACTTAGGCGCCGTACCGTGGGTCGCTTCGAAGATACCGTGGCCGGTCACGTAGTTGATGTTGGCTCCTGGGGCAATGCCGATGCCGCCCACTTGGGCCGCCAAGGCGTCCGAGAGGTAATCCCCGTTCAGGTTCATGGTGGCAATGACGTCGGTCTCCGAAGGGCGCAGGAGCGACTGCTGGAAACAGATGTCGGCGATCACGTCTTTCACCAACAGCTTCGAACCGGGCTTGCCGTCGCAGTCGGCCCAACTGACGGCCACGTCGTTGAACTCCTCTTTCACCAGTTGGTAGCCCCACTTCATGAAGGCACCTTCGGTGAACTTCTGGATGTTGCCCTTGTGGACGAGGGTGACCGACTTGCGCTCGTGCTTCAACGCGTAGTTCATGGCCGCACGGATGAGACGCTCCGATCCCGCCTTGGAGATGGGCTTCACGCCCAGGGCGCTCATTTCGCGAATCTCCCAACCGTAGGCTTCGAGCAAAAAGGCGCGAAGTTTCTCGGCGCCGGGAGAACCCGCCTCGAGCTCGAGCCCGGCGTAGACGTCCTCCGTGTTCTCTCGGAAGATGACCATGTCGACCAGGTCCGGACGCTTGACCGGCGAGGGCACGCCCTGGAACCAGCGCACCGGGCGCAGGCAGACGTAGAGATCGAGAATCTGGCGAAGCGCTACGTTGAGCGAACGGAATCCTTCGCCAATCGGCGTACTGAGGGGACCCTTAATCCCGATCAGGTAGTCACGAAAATCGGTGACGGTCTGTTCGGGTAGCCACTCGCCGGTCTCGTCAAAGGCCTTTTGTCCAGCGAGGAGCTCTTTCCATTCAATGGTCTTGCCGTGCTTTTTCGCCGCGGCGTCGAGGACCATCTGGGCCGCCGGCCAGATGTCGATGCCGATGCCGTCCCCTTTGATAAAGGGAATGATGGGGTTGTCCGAGACGTTGAGTGCGCCGTCGGCGTTCTGTGTGATTTTGTCAGCCATCGCGTCATCTTACGGCCTCGCGGAGGACCCACTTAATGGTCGAAAGTCCTCTTGACCCGTGCGAACGCTACGAAAAAAGCGCGTGATAGATCTCGCTCGTCGCCGTCGAACGGTTGAGGGTATAGAAGTGCAGACCGGGAGCGTTGGCCTCTAATAGGGCGCGACACAGCTCGGTGGCCGCGCGGATGCCCTCGGCCCGTACTTCGGTCGCCCCGCCGCGTTCGTTCGCCGCCACGAGTCGCTGCGCCAACGCGTCAGGTACCGCTCCCCCCATCTGTCGCATGCGATCAATACCCGACAGGGTGGTCACTGGCATGATGCCGGGCAACACTGGTTTGTCCACGCCGAGGTCGCTCAAATCGCTCACGAGTTGGGTCCACTTGGCTGCTTCGAAGAAGAACTGGGTGACGGCGAAGTCGGCGATGCGAAGTTTGTCCGCGAGGAACCGTCGGTCGGTGGCGCGGTCGGTCGACCTCGGGTGACCCTCGGGATGGGCGGCCACGCCAATGGAGTAGTGGCCCACTTCGCGCGCCATCTCCACGAGGTCAATGGCGTAGGCGAACTCCGAATCAGCGTAGGAAGGATCGTCGGGGATATCACCACCGAGAGCCATGATGTTGGTCACGCCGGCGTCGGTGTAGTTCTTCAGCAAGTCGCGCATCTCTGCGCGCGAATGACCGACGCAAATGACGTGTGCCATGGCGGTCACGAAACCGTCCGATTCGATCTGGGTGACCAAGTCGAAAGTACGTTGACGCGATTCCGCTCCGCCGCGGTAGGTGACCGAGACGAACGATGGCTGCAGTGGTTGGATGTCCTCGAGCGAGGCCGCGAGTACGGCGCTCTCTTGGTCAGACTTGGGGGGAAAGAATTCAAACGATCGGGTGGGGCCGGCTGCGAGCAGCTCGTCGATGCGCACCGAACTAGTTCGCCCGGCCGAAGTCGTCCTCGAGTCGCACGATGTCATCCTCACCGAAGTAGGTGCCGTGCTGAACCTCGATGAAGACGACTGGGGAGGTGCCATAGTTCTCGCAGCGGTGCGCTTGGCCAATGGCGATGTCAATGCTCGATCCCGGCCCGAGGTCGTGCTCGACACCGTCGAGGATGACGGTCGCCTGACCACTCACGATGAACCAATGTTCGGCGCGCTTGGCGTGGAACTGGTAGCTGAGGCGCTTACCGGGGGTGACCACAATCCGCTTTACCTTGTGGTCGAAGGCGGTGTCGTCGAGGACCGTGAAGCTGCCCCACGGTCGCTCGGAATATTCGCGACCTTGGTCGTCTTTCGTTTCGGTCTTGTCGGTCATCGCACCTTCTCCGCCGCTAGGACTGCATTGCGTAACAGCATGGCACGGGTCATTGGGCCGACGCCACCGAGCCGCGGCGTAACCCACGCCGCTTTCTCAGCAACGTCGTCGTGCAGGTCACTCAGGAGCTTCTTGCCCTCGAAGGTCGTGCCCGCCCCGACCACAGCGGCGCCCGGCTTCACCATATCGGCGGTCACAATGCCCGCCACGCCGGCGGCCGAGATGATGACGTCGGCCGTTCGCGTCAGCGCGCCCATGTCCGCGACGCCGGTGTGGACCACGGTAACCGCGGCGTTGCAGTTCGGGCGCCGCATGGCCAAGAGCAGGGCCAGCGGTCGCCCAATGGTCAGTCCCCGACCAATGATCGCCACGTGCTTGCCTTCGACGGGCACCCGGTATTCGGCGAGAAGTTCCACGATGCCGTTGGGTGTGCACGGCAGCGGTCCGGGGACCCCCATCACCAGGCGTCCCAAGTTCGTCGGGTGCAAGCCATCGACGTCCTTTTCGGGACGTACCCGCAACAGCACTTGCTCCTGGTTGATGCCGTCGGGCAAGGGAAGTTGCACGAGAATGGAGTGAATCTCGGGGTTGGCGTTAAAGCGGTCCACGACCGCTTCGATCTCGGACTGGCTCGCCGTGACGGCCAGGTGTTCGTCGAAAGAGCGCACCCCGATTTCGCGGCACTCTTCGACTTTCATCGCCACGTAGCGCGCACTCGAGGGATTGTCCCCCACGAGTAACGTGCCCAGTCCCGGCGTTCGACCCATGGCGCTCAGCCGCGCGGTGCGGTCGGCCAACTCCATCTTGATTCGTTGCGCGAGTCGTTCGCCGTCGAGTAACTGTGCGGTCATCGTGCTCCTAATGGCGAAAGTGTCGTTCGCCGGTGATCATCATGACAATGCCCGCGGTGTTAGCCGCCTCGATGACTTCACCGTCGCGTATTGATCCGCCGGGCTGCACGACGGCCGTGACGCCGACGCTGGTGAGTGAGTCGAGACCATCGGCGAACGGGAAGAAGGCGTCGGAGGCGGCGGCGGCCCCTTTGGCGTAGTCGCCCGCTTTCGCGGTGGCAATGTTCGCCGACACGACCCGCGACTGTTGCCCCGCCCCGATGCCGACGGCCACGCCGTCGCGAGCAATCACGATGGCGTTGCTGGTCGTTCGCGCACAGACTCGCCAGGCAATCAGCAGGTCCCGGAGTTGCTGTTCGCTCGGCTGCGCCGTCGTCGCGCAGCGCCACGCACTGACCGGCACCACGAGCTCGTCGGCGTTTTGTACGAGTGCCGTGTCGCCGAAGGTGCGCACACTGCGACCGAGCGGCTCGGGGGGCGGCGCCGAAAGGAGTCGAGTGGCTTTACGCCGTTTGACCAAGATGGCGATGGCGTCGGGATGCATTCGCGAAGCAATGATCACGTCGGCTTGTGGCCCGGCGGCAATCCGTGTCGCGAGGGCGCCATCTAGTTCTCCCCCAATCGCCACGATGCCACCAAAGGCGCTTTGGGGGTCAGCGGCCAACGCTTTTCCAAAGGCGTCGGCGAAGGACGTGCCCACCGCTGCCCCGGAGGCGTTGGCGTGCTTGATGATCGCCACGGCCGAGCTGGCGGGAACGTCGCTGGCCAGTTCGTGCACCAATCGCCACGCCGCGTCGGCGTCGAAGAGGTTCAGGTACGAGAGGGGCGACCCGGCGTGTTGGCTGACGCCGTCCCACCACGGCGCGGTGCCCGCTACCCGGTACCGAGCGCCGACTTGGTGGGGATTTTCGCCGTAACGAACGACGTCAGCTCTCTCCAAGGTGAGGTGCAACGTGTCGGGCAGGACGTCGTAGGGAGTAGTTGGAACCTCCCCGATCGCCCCGCCGCCGTCCATCCAGGCCACGATCTGGGCGTCGTACCCAGCGCAATGAGCGAAGGCGGCGCGTGCCAAATGGTGTCGGGTGGCGTCAGAGAGCACGCCGGACTGCGCCAGTTCGCCGAGCACGGCCTCGTACTGCGTGGGGCTCGTCACGACGCCGACGTCCGCATGGTTTTTCGCGGCGGCGCGCACCATGGACGGTCCCCCGATGTCGATGAGTTCAATGGAGGGATCAGAGGCGAAAGGGTAGAGATTGCAGACCACCAGGTCAATGGCCGTGATGTCGTGCTCAGCCAGGGCCGCTCGATGGTCAGGCTTCGTTCGGTCGGCCAGGATGCCCGCGTGGAGCCGAGGATGCAGCGTCTTGACGCGTCCGTCGAGCATTTCGGGAAATCCCGTGACCTCGGCGACGTCGCGGTGCTCAATGCCGGCTTCAGATAGGGCGGTGGCCGTGCCACCGGAGGCGACCAGTTCGAACCCCTGCGCACGAAGTCCACGGGCGAACGCCACGAGTCCGGACTTGTCGTACACACTGAGTAAGGCCCTCATCTACTTCTCCTCCACGGTGCCGGCCATGGACGACGGCTCAATTCCTTCGCCAAGTGACGCCATCACCCTACCGACCACCGTGGGGTACAACGTGCGCTCCACTACCTTGATGCGTTCGTGCAACGACGCTTCGTCATCCTCTGGGTAGATGGGCACCCGACGTTGAGCGAGGATGGGACCGTCGTCCAAGGCTTCAGTGGCGAGATGCACCGTGCAGCCCGTCTCGGTGACGCCCGACGAAAGAGCTTGGCGTACGGCGTGCCACCCTTTGAACGCAGGCAGGAGGCTGGGATGGGTGTTGAGGACCCTCCCGGGGAACGCCTCATGCAAGGCGGCGGCGAGGATGGTGCCAAACCCGGCCATCGCCACGAGGTCAATGCCGCGCGCGACCAACTCGTGCGTGAGCGCCACCGTGTAGCCCACGCGGTCGAAGTCCTCATTGAATCCACCGAAGTCCCGCCGGTCGACGACGAGGGACTCGACGCCGAGACGCGCCGCGAGGTCGATCGCTCGACATGGTCGGTCGGTCGCCACGAGGGTCACCGGTACGCCCACCTCGACCATGGCTTCAAAGATGGTGCCCGATCCCGAGACCAGCACGCAGAGACGAACGTCCGCCAAGGCGCTAGAACGCCTTGACGATCTCGCCCATTTTTTGGCCCGCTTCGGTGGGATTCTGACAGACGTGCACCCCGGCCGCACGAAGGGCATCCATCTTGGCTTGCGCCGTGCCCTTTGATCCAGAGATGATCGCGCCAGCGTGTCCCATCTTTCGTCCCGGCGGGGCGGTCACGCCCGCAATGTAGGAGACGACTGGTTTGGTCATGTTGGCCTTGATCCACTCGGCGGCGCGCTCTTCTTCGGACCCGCCGATCTCGCCAATCATCATGACGGCGAGCGTCTCGGGGTCGGCCTCGAAGGCGCTGAGGCAGTCAATGAAGTTGGTACCGGGAACGGGATCGCCCCCGATGCCCACGCACGTCGTTTGACCGATCCCCTGTTGGCTCAGTTCGTAGAGCGCCTGATACGTCAACGTGCCCGATCGCGACACGATGCCGACCGGTCCCCCGGCCAAGGCAATGTCCCCCGAGGTGATGCCAATGTTGCATTTGCCGGGACTTATGATGCCGGGGCAGTTAGGTCCGAGCAGTCGTACGCCCGGGAACTCTTCGACCAGGCGGTTAAAGGTGACGGCCTCGTCCTGCGCGGGGATTCCCTCGGTGATGCAGACAATGAAGTTGATGCCACCCTGGGCCGCTTCGATGATCGCGGCCGCGGCGAACTTGGGCGGTACCACGACGAAGGACGCCGTCGCACCCGTGGCGGCCACCGCTTCCTTCACGGAGTTGAAGACGGGTATCCCATCTACGTCGGTGCCACCTTTTCCCGGCGTGACGCCGCCCACGACCTTCGTGCCGTAGTCACGGTTGCGCAGTCCGTGAAAGCGACCTTGGCCCCCGGTCAGTCCTTGCACAATGACCTGCGTGTTCTCATCGACGAAAATGCTCATGCTTATTCCTTTAGGCGTTCGCGAGGCCGACGGCCCGGCGGGCCGCGTCCAACATGGTCGGTTCGGTGATCAAGACTTCGTTCAGGTGGGGGGCGAGAATCGCGCGACCCTCGACGGCGTTGGTGCCGTCGAGACGAAGCACGATGGGTGCACTTATGGTGACGCGCTGGAGCGCCTCGAGTACGCCGTTGGCCACGTCATCGACCCGGGTGATACCGCCAAAGATATTGACGAAGATGGCCTTCACTTTGGGATCGGCGTTGATGACTTCGAGGGCCGACGCCATCACGTCGGCATCGGCGCCTCCGCCAATGTCGAGAAAGTTCGCGGCCGTCCCGCCCACCTGGTTGACGACATCGAGGGTGGACATGGCCAAACCGGCGCCGTTGGCGATGATGCCGACAGTTCCGTCCAGTCCGATGTAGTTAAGACCTTTCTCCTTGGCCATCTTCTCGCGGGGGTCTTCGAACTCGTCGGCGCGGAACTCGTCCCACTCGGGATGACGAAACGACGCGTTCTCGTCGAGTGTCACTTTTGCGTCGAGGGCGTGCACCTTATTGTCCGGCGTCAAGATCAGCGGATTGATCTCGGCGAGGTCACAGTCGCCCTTGGTGTAGCACTCGTACAGTCGAACCAACAGCTCGGCCGCCTGTTCGCGCGCCACCTCATCGAGTTCGGCCTCGTTCACCCATCGCCGCGCGGTCGCGAGGTCCAGACCGCGCACGGGATCAATGGAGAGGAAGGCAATGGCCTCGGGATTCTCTTCGGCCACCACTTCGATCTCAACGCCGCCTTGAGCGCTCAACATGCCCAGGTGCACCTTGTTCTGTCGGTCCAAAGTGAACGAGGCGTAGTACTCCTTCGCGATGTCGCTCGAACGCTCCACCCAGAGGCGGTGCACGACGTGGCCCTTGATGTCCAGACCCAGGATGTTGCCGGCGTGCAGTCGCACTTCGTCCTCGTTGGCGGCCAACTTGACGCCTCCGGCCTTGCCGCGACCGCCGACCTTCACCTGCGCCTTCACCACCACCGGATAGCCCACGCGAGTCGCGACCTCGACGGCCTGGTCGACCGTGTCGGCGACGCCGCCGGGCGAGACGGCGATGCCGTAGCGCGCGAAGTACTGCTTTCCCTGATATTCGAACAGATCCATCGACTTCTACTTTCAACTCGGTACTGGTCGGACGTCCAACCTAGGTGATTTAGTGCTGGTGTTCGCTCGCGTCGAGGGTCGACTCCAGCCACGTTCCTATCTCGGCGAGCGACGCGCCGGGCGTGAAGACCCGCGCCACACCCATGGCTTCCAGGTCCCCAATGTCGTCATCGGGGATGATGCCGCCGACGAGCAGCAACACGTCGTCGCGACCCTCGGCCCGTAACAGGGCAATGACGCGCGGCACGAGGACGCGGTGTGCGCCCGAGAGCAGCGACAGCCCGAGTGCGTCGGCGTCCTCTTGAATCACCGCCTGTACGATCTGCTCCGGCGTCTGGTGCAGTCCGGTGTAGACCACCTCGAAGCCGGCGTCGCGCAAGGCGCGCGCAATGACTTTGGCGCCGCGATCGTGCCCATCAAGCCCTGGTTTGGCGACGACGACGCGGTACGTGCGGTTCATTGCATTCCATTCTAGAGTCCGCGAAAGAAGGGTAAATGCGCGTCGGAGGCTCTCGGGCGACGGCCCAAAGGGTGCCTAGTAGCGTTCATTCGTGCCCTTGACGTCGTTGCCCCGCCGCAGCAAACTTCACGCCTTGGCTTCGGCGATGCGACCGGCCCAGTGGGTGAAGAACGGTCTCATCGTGGTCGCGCCCGCCGCGGCCGGGGTCATCACCCACGCCGACGTCATTCGCCACACCGTGGCCGCCTTCGCGGCCTTCTGTGCCGTCTCCTCGGCGATGTACATCTTCAACGATCTGCGCGACGTGGCGGCCGATCGCCAACACCCCACCAAGCGCTACCGGGCCATCGCGGGAGGACAATTACCATTCGGTGTCGCGAAGGCCGCGGCAATTGTCCTGTTGGTCGTGAGTTTTGCGATTCCCTTCGCCCTTTGGCGGCCGGCCGCGCTGCTGCTCGTCCTTGCCCTGTACGTCGTCATCACCGTCAACTACGTCGTGTGGTTGAAGAACGTCGCCGTGATCGAACTGGCCAGCGTCACCAGCGGATTCATCCTTCGCGGCTACGCGGGGGCCGCCGCCTCGCACATCGTGGTGTCGACGTGGTTCCTGGTGGTTATTTCCTTCGGGGCCCTCTTCTTGGTCATAGGCAAGCGGTCCAGCGAACTGGAGTCGGTGGGTGCGGGCGTGACCCGACGAGTGCTCGCGCAGTACACGCCACAGTTCCTGCACTCGGCTTTAACCATGAGCGCCACGGTGGTCGTCACGGGCTACTGCCTCTGGGCGATTGACACATCGTCCTCGGGCCTCTCGTCCATCCGTCACCAGATCGTGCCCATCCGACTGAGCGTCATTCCCGTCGTGCTGGCCGTGCTGGTAATCATGCGATCGTCTGAATCGAGCGAGGCCGAGACGCCAGAACAGCTCCTCTTGCACGACCGCACGATCCAGATCCTGGTCGTCATTTGGGCCATCGCCGTCGCTCTGGGGACCTACGCGTGAGCGAGCACCTGTCGGGCTGGGGCCGTACCACCACTTCGATCGCCCAGGTCCAACGGCCGAGCGACGAAACCGCGGTCGAGGAGTTGCTCGCCCAGGAACCGAACATCATCGCGCGCGGTCTCGGACGTAGCTACGGCGACGCCGCGCAGGTCAGTGGCGGCGTGGTACTCGACAATCGAGGCTTTGACACCATTGGCCCCATCGGCGCTGACGGCATCGTCACGCTGGGCGGCGGCGTGTCCATTGACCAGTTGCTCGCGGTGAGCGTTCCGCTCGGCTGGTTCGTGCCCGTGACCCCCGGAACTCGCCAGGTCAGCATCGGCGGCGCCGTCGCGGCCGACGTGCACGGAAAGAATCACCATCTCGACGGCTCGATTGGCGCGCACGTCCTCGCGATGCGTCTGGTCACCCCGACGGGAATCCACTCGCTCTCACCGACCAACGACGGCGAACTCTTTTGGGCGACCTTGGGCGCCATGGGCCTCACCGGTTTCGTGACCAGCGTGACGCTCCAGTTACTGCGCATCGAGACCGATCAGGTCCTGGTCGACACCGACCGCTTCGGCGATTTGGACGCCGTGATGGCGGCGATGATCGAACGAGACGAGGAGTTCCGGTACTCGGTGGCCTGGGTCGACTGCATGACGCGCGGCTCGCACATGGGACGGGCCATTCTCACCCGTGGTGTCCACGCCACGCGAGCGGACGTCAACGACGCGACACTGCGCCCACCTCGCTCCTCGAAACTGGCCGTCCCGTTCGTCGCCCCGAGTGGACTGCTCAACTCGCTCAGTGTGAAGGCGTTCAACGAGGCGTGGTTTCGCACGTCGCCACGGCACCAGGAGCGCGAGGCGCACTCGTTGTCCTCCTTCTTTCATCCCCTCGACGGACTGCGCGAGTGGAACCGCCTGTACGGCAAGCGCGGTTTCGTCCAGTACCAGTTCTGCGTTCCCCACGACGCCGCCGAGACGATCACGAACGCCATTGAGTACCTGTCGACCTCTCGAGTACCGAGCTTCCTCGCCGTCTTGAAGCGCTTCGGCCCCGCCTCGCCGGGTCCATTGTCTTTTCCCCAGCCCGGGTGGACGTTGGCCCTCGATCTTCCCGTCGGACCCTCCATACTGCCCGAGGTGCTCGACGCCCTCGACGAGATGGTGCTGAGCGCGCACGGTCGCGTCTACTTCGCCAAAGACGCGCGTCTCGGTCCCGACAAAGTGAACGCCATGTATCCGCGCACGAAGGAATTCCTCGATCTGAAACAACGCATCGACCCCGACCACCGACTGACGAGCGACCTCGCTCGCCGTCTTCAACTATCAGGAAAGTAAGAACCATGGACAACGCCTTCGGACAGCCTCAAACCGTCATCGTGCTGGGCGGCAGCTCGGACATCGCGCGCGAACTCACGAAGAAACTCTGTGCCGCTCGAGCGCACACCGTGGTTCTCGCGGGGCGCAACCAGTCACTCCTCGACGAGGCGGCGAGCGAAGCGAAGGATTACGGCGCGACGACGACCGATACCGTGCTCTTTGACGCCCAAGACCCTTCCAACGCCGCACGGGTAGTGACCGAAGCGTTCGAGAAAGTCGGCGAGCACGTAGACCTGGTCGTCATCGCCGTTGGTCTGCTGGGTGACCAGTTCGAACAAGAGGACGACGCCGAGGCGGCCGCTCGGGTCGCCACCATCAACTTCACCTGGCCGGTCGCGGCACTCGCCGAACTGCGACGCCGCCTGGTGGCCCAGGGAAGTGGTCGGATCCTGGTGATGTCGTCGGTCGCGTCCATCCGCATACGACGAAACGCCTACCTGTACGGCGGCGCCAAAGCCGGTCTCGACCGACTGTGTGACGGTTTGGCCGATTCCCTGAGCGGCACCGGAGTGACGCTCCAGTTGGTTCGACCCGGGGTCGTGCGCACCAAGATGACGGCGGGACTGCCCGACATCCCCTTCACGACCAACGCCGACGACCTCGCCCGGACCATCGTGAAGGGCCTGGCGTCGGGTGATCGCGTCATCTGGAGTCCGCCCATTCTGCGCTACGCCTTCGCGGTGCTACGTCATTTGCCCAAGCCCGTGTGGCGTAAGGTCGTCGACCGCTAGCCCGGCGAGGTGGTGGTGGTTGTCGATGACGCCGTCGATTCATTCGGTCGAAGCGACATCGTGAAGAAGTCACGAGCCCAGTACGCCGCAAAGTATCGCGAGGGCGATCCGGGCATGTTCGACAAGAGACTGCGCCCATCACCGCCGTTGATGGGCGTGTGGGCAGGACCCACGTAGGTCGAGTACTGCACCCAGTCGGTGTTGATATCGAGCTCCATCCCCTCGACCGCGCCGGCGCGCACGAGGACGTTGGCGAGGTCCGAGATGGACATGCTCGGCCCACCGACGTAGACCAAGGCGCCGTCTTTAGTGATCCCGAGCCCGGAACGCCAGACGTTGTACCCGCCGCCCAAGGTGAGTCCCCACTTGGTGGAGTTCGCCTTCGTCAGTCCGGGCACGGGCTTCGAGTTGTCGACCACCAAGTCGAGATTCTGGCGCACCGAGGCGATCTGATTGGTCATCACGACGTCGCGGCCCCACTTGCCGACCGTCATGCGACCGTTCTTAAAGATTACGGCCGACGCGGCACCGGCGCGCAGAGGAGCCACCATGCGACCATCGGTGTAGTACCCGCCGTTCGCGTTTTGCATCAGGAATCCCGCGTTGAAGGCTGCGACGAGGCTCTCCGTTCGCGCCGCACTGACCGGCGCGGTGAACCGGTAGGGACCGCCGCCGGGAATCTGGGAGCCCGAGTACAACTGGGCCGTCAGCAAGTTGGTGTCCATCCACGCCACCCCGACCACGTAGCTGGTGTGTAGGGCGTCAGGTCGAACGAAGGCCTCGTAGACGGTGGGGATCCCGTTGGCGGTGGTGCGCCCGGCGGCGTGCCACACGCCTTCGCCCGGCAACGGGTGCGGATCGGGTGAGACGATGTTGGCCGGAGGGGCCAAGACGTTGCGCGCTCGATACTTCTTAGTCGTCGCGCCCGAGCCGAACGATCCGGCCGGAGGTTTTCCGCCGGTCTTGGGTTTGTTCAGTTTGTAGAACTGACTCTCGGCCCACGTGACCACGAAGCCCATCCCGTGCTGGCGTCCCCACTCAGCGGCCCTCGCCGACTCGGTGACGCCATAACTGGGATTGAGGAGCGCGAAGAACAACGTCACCGCGAAGTACAGGAACGTCATGATGATGGCCAGACCAATCGCGGTGATGGCGCGGCGGCGCCAGTACACGTAGGGCGGGTAGCGATGGGCGTGTGCTCCCGGCGGTGACGGAGGTCGATAAGCCGGGCGGTCGTAATCCATGAGACTTCATTCTGACACTCCCGCGGGTGCATCTCCCCACTCGGGGTGGTCGATTCTTAGGGTTCTATTAAGCGCGGTGCAAGGGCGTCATGGCCAGGACCAACTGTTTGGTCCCGTGCTGGTCGAACGCAACGGCCGCGCGCGCGTGGGCCCCGGAACCTTCGACCTTCGTCACCACGCCGGGACCAAATCGGTCGTGCACGACGTGGTCGCCCACCACGAGACCGAGCTTCTCGGCGCCGGTAGAACGTACCGGTGGCGCCGCCCCGGTGCCGAAGGCCCGACCTTGGGTGAACTCCGTCCCCCTTCCGACGAAGCCGTCGGCGTCGGTGAAGTCGGCCCGACGCAACGGTCGAGTCGCCGAAATATCGTTGACCAACTCGGGCGGGATCTCTTGGAGGAATCGACTGGCCAGCGCATCTTGACGCTGTCCCCACATGGTGCGACTCCAGGCGTGGGTGAGCACAAGGTGGCGCATGGCGCGAGTGATGCCCACGTAACAAAGTCGGCGTTCCTCTTCGAGTTCGGCGTCGTCGGAGAGCGCACGTCGGTGCGGGAAGATCGTTTCTTCGAGGCCCGTGATGACGACCGCCGGGTACTCGAGACCTTTCGCGACGTGCAAGGTCATCAGCGAGACGGCGCCGGCGCTGCCGTCGAGTTGGTCGGAGTCCGCCACCAAGGCCATGCGCTCCACGAAGTCCATCAACGTGTCGTACTGCGAGGCGGCCGAGGCCAACTCACCAAGGTTCTCCAAACGCGAATAGGCCTCGTCCGTGTTTTCTGCTCGAAGAGCGTCGCCCATGCCCGTTTCGCGAACGATGGCGTCAATCACTTCGCGCGGCGAGAGGTCGTTGGCCATGGCGCGCAGTTCGTCGAGGACGAACGAGAACTTCTGCGTGCCGCTCAACGCCTTCCCACTGAGTCCCGCCTCTTTGGCGTAGTGCGTCGCTTCGGCGAAAGACAGTCCATTTTGCGCGGCGTAGATGCCAAGTTTGGCTTGCGCCGCAGCTCCGATGCCGCGCTTCGGTTCGTTGATGACGCGACGGGCCGAGGCCTCGTCGCGGGGATTGACCAGTAGTCGCGCGAAGGCTAACGCGTTCTTAATCTCGCGTCGGTCGTAGAACCGCATGCCCGACATGACGCGGTAGGGAATGCTCGCTCGAAGCATCTCTTCTTCCAGCACCCGGCTCTGGGCGTTGGTGCGATAAAAGACGGCCATCTGATTCCACGCGAGATTCGATTGGGTGGCGAGTCGCCGCAGTTCGCTGGCCACCCAACGACCTTCGTCGTACTCGTCACCGGCTCGGTAGAGCCGGATCCTCTCGCCCTGCGCCCCGTCGGTGAAGAGGTTCTTGGCGTGACGACTGGCGTTCTTGGCGATGACGGCGTTGGCCGCGTCGAGGATGGTCTGGGTCGAACGAAAGTTCTGCTCGAGCAAGATCATGGTGGCGTCGGGAAAGCGTTGCTCGAACTGCAAGATGTTGCGCACGTCGGCCGCGCGGAAGCGGTAGATGGACTGGTCGGAGTCGCCTACCACGCAGAGGTTGCGATGTTTTTCGGCGAGCATCATGACCAGTTGATTCTGGACCCCGTTGGTGTCTTGGAACTCGTCGACCAGCAGGTACTTGAACCGATGCTGGTACGACTCACGCACCGCGTCGTCCTTCTTCAGCATCGCCACGGCGTTGAGCAAGAGGTCGTCGAAGTCCATCGCGTTGGCGGTCAACAGTCGCGCTTGGTAGAGGTGATAGATCTCGGCCACGCGACGGTGGTGGGGATCGTCGCCCGATCCGGCGTCGGCGTAGAGATCGGGCGTGAGCATCTCGTTTTTGGCCGCCGAGATGGCCGCCGAGACGCTGCGCGGCGAAAGTCGTTTGGTGTCGAGGTTCAGCTCCTTCATGATGCGTTCGACGGCCGTCTCGGCGTCGCCGGCGTCGTAGATGGTGAAACCTCGCTGATAACCGAGCACGTCAGCGTGGGCGCGCAGCATGCGAAGGCAGGCCGAGTGGAAGGTCGACACCCACATATCGCGAGCCTCCGATCCGACCAGGTCGATGACGCGCCGTCGCATCTCGTCGGCCGCTTTATTGGTGAAGGTGATCGCCATGATCTCCCACGGACGAGCGTCACCCATGGCGAGGATGTGCGCAATGCGTCGCGTCAAGACACGGGTCTTGCCCGAACCGGCGCCGGCGATGACGAGCAGCGGCCCCCCTCGTTGGAGGACGGCGGCGCGTTGGGGCGCCGTGAGTCCCTGGAGCAGCGAGTCCGGGTCGAGTCGCGGCTCAGGAGTCGGCGATCCGGTTCCCCAGAGTGACTCGTCAGAGAACGAGGACCTCGTCACTCCCACTCAATGGTGCCCGGCGGCTTGCTGGTGACGTCGAGCGCCACGCGGTTCACCCCGTCGACTTCGCGGATGAGTCGGTTGGCGATTGACTCGATGACGTCGTAGGGCAAGCGGGCCCAGTCCGCGGTCATGGCGTCGTCACTGGTGACGGCGCGGATGATGATTGGATACGCGTACGTGCGTCCGTCGCCCATGACCCCCACCGTACGCACGGCCGGTAACACCGCGAAGCTCTGCCATAGCTCACGGTACAGGCCGGCCTTTTTGATCTCGTCCACCACCACGTGGTCAGCGTTGCGCAGAATCTCGGCTCGTTCGCGCGTGACCTCGCCCACGATGCGCACGCCGAGACCAGGCCCGGGGAACGGTTGACGCCACACGATCTCGGAGGGGAGACCCAACTCCTCGCCGACGTGGCGCACTTCATCTTTGAAAAGATTGCGCAAGGGCTCGATGAGCTCGAACGAGAGATCGTCGGGAAGCCCACCCACGTTGTGGTGACTCTTGATGTTGGCGGCGTAGCCCGAGCCGGACTCGATGACGTCGGGATAGAGCGTGCCCTGGACCAGGAAGCGCGGCCCATCGCCGCCCTTGCCGAGGTCGCGCGCGACGGCCTCGAACTCCCGGATGAACAGTTCGCCGATGATCTTGCGTTTGGCCTCGGGGTCGGTCACTCCGGCCAGCGCGTCGAAGAAGCGATCCTGGGCCTTCACGTGAATGAGTTCCACGCCGAATTGACGGGTGAAGGTCTCCTCGATCTGATCGCCTTCGTTCTTGCGCATCAGCCCGGTGTCGACGAAGACGCAGGTCAGTTGGTGCCCCACGGCTTTGGTGACCAGCGCGGCGGCGACCGCGGAGTCCACGCCGCCCGACAGGGCGCACAGGACTTTCTCCTCGCCCACTTGAGCGCGGATGAGCGCCACTTGATCCTCGATGATCGAGGTGTTGGTCCAAGTCGGCGCGACGCCGGCCACGTGGTGGAGAAAGTTGTCGAGCAACTCCTGGCCGTGCTCGGTGTGCACGACCTCGGGGTGGAACTGCACCGCGTGCAGCCGGCGCGTCACGTTCTCCATGACGGCAACGGGGGCTTCGAGCGACGACGCCGTCACCACGAAGCCGTCGGGCGCTCGGGCAATCGCGTCGCCGTGACTCATCCAGCAGGTCACGTTCGCGGGCCATTCGGGCATCAGCACCGAGGCGCCCTGGCGCGTCAACGTCGTGCGACCGTACTCGCCCACTCCGGTGTTGGCGACGTCCCCGCCCAACTGTTGGGCCATGAGCTGGGCGCCGTAACAGATGCCGAGCACGGGGATGCCGAGTTCGTAGATCGCCGGGTCCAGCGACGGCGCGGGAGTGTCGTAGACCGACTTCGGTCCGCCCGAGAGGATGATGGCGCAAGGCGCCTTCGCGCGAACCTCGTCCGCGCTGATCGTGTGGTGCACGATCTCCGAGAAGACGTGCGCCTCGCGCACCCGGCGAGCTATGAGTTGCGCGTACTGAGCGCCGAAATCGACAACGAGAACGTGCTGCGTCAATGGCCCATGCCGACGCCCTGCGAGCGCTGCAACTGCTTTCCTTCGGTTTGCAGGGAAGGGGCGAGCATGATCTCGGCCTTTTGAAACTCCTTCAACGTCTCGTAACCACACGTGGCCATGGACGTACGCAAGGCGCCAAAGAGGTTGAGACGCCCGTCGTTTTCGTGGGCCGGACCGAGGAGGACTTCTTTTAGCGTGCCGCGGACCTGCGTGCGCACGCGAGTGCCGCGCGGGAGGGTCGGGTGAAACGTCGCCATGCCCCAGTGAAATCCACGCGCCGGGGCTTCGACGGCGCTGGTAAGTGGCGATCCAATCATCACCGCGTCGGCACCGCAGGCGATGGCCTTGGCGATGTCGCCACCCTTACTCATGCCGCCGTCGGCGATGACGTGAACGTAGACGCCGGTTTCGTCAAGGTGGCGCATGCGCGCGCCCGCGACGTCGGCGATGGCCGTCGCCTGGGGCACGCCAATACCGAGCACGGCACGCGAGGTGCAGGCGTTGCCGGGCCCGACGCCCACGAGGACCCCGGCGGCACCGGTGCGCATCAAGTGCAAGGCCGCTTGGTAGCTCGCGCAGCCTCCCACGATGACGGGCAGCTCGAACTCGCGGATGAACTTCTTGAGGTTGAGCGGCTCCGCCGTTTTGCTGACGTGTTCGGCCGAGACGACGGTGCCCTGGATCACCAGGATGTCGAGTCCGGCGTCGAGAATCGTAGGGGCCATCCAGTCCGTGCGCGCCGGCGTGACCGAGGCCGACGTCGTGTAGCCCGCGGCCTTCATTTCCTTGATTCGTTGGCCGACCAGTTCAATCTTGATGGGCTCTAGATACATCTGTTGCATGCGAGCCGTCGCCTTGTCATCGTCGAGTTCACGAATCTCTTCGAACAAAGGCATCGGGTCTTCGTAGCGAGTCCAGAGACCCTCGAGGTTGAGCACGCCGAGACCACCCAGACGTCCGAGCTCGATGGCGGTGTCGGGCGAGATGGCGCCGTCCATGGCCGAACCGAGGATCGGCAGTTCGAATTTGTAGGCGTCAATCTGCCAGGAGATATCGACGTCTTCGGGGTCCCTGGTGCGACGGGAGGGAACGATCGCGATGTCGTCGAAGCCGTACGCCTGCCTCGCGGTTTTCGAGATGCCGATCTCAACTTCTGCCAAGGGGTCCTCCACCTAAGAAACAGCACTCAAAAGTGATGTGCGTTAAGGACATTCTACTAGCCAGCGTTAGGGCCATACCTTCTTCGCTTCGGGCCACTCCACGCCCGTGACCACGCATAACAACTCGGTCAGAACGCGTGCCGTGGCGCCCCAAATGAGGTCCCCGGGAACGCGGAAGAAATTGATCGGGAAGAAACCCTCGGCGCTCGCCCCGAATCGGGGTTCGTCGCGGCGCCACCGCTCTTCGACGAAGGCACCCTCGGCGAGTAGTTCGGCGAGTGACACGGTAAAGACCCGCTCGACCTCGGTTGGATTGGGCACTAACTGCGGTCGCTCGGCGAGCAGTCCAATGACGGGCCAGATGGATGACCCGAAGGCGAACGTGATGAGGGGACTGAGCCAGCCAATGGTCAGTACCGTGGATTCGACGAGCCCCACCTCCTCGCGGGCCTCTCGAAGGGCCGTCGCCACGGGCGTCTCGCCCTCGTCACAGCGTCCTCCCGGCAGCGCTATCTCACCACGGTGCTCGCGAAGCGAAAAGGACCGTCGAGTGAGCACCAGGTGGGTCTCCCCCTCCTCTTCGAAGAGGGCCACGAGCACCGCCGATCGGCGGGTGATGGGGCGCACGTTGGCGTCGATGACGGCCGCCATGGGGCCGTCGCTCGGAAACGGTGCCGTGTCGAAATGTCGCAGCCCATGCTTTAAGCGCTCGACCACCAGTGCCAGTTTGAGCCCCGATCGCTCGAGGTCGGTCAGTCGAGCCCACGGGGCCGGCGCGCCTGCTTGGATTTCGTCGGGTTCGGGCAGGATTTGGGGATACTCGTGTCCGATGAAGCGCGCCGGCCACGTCTTATCTGGCGCCACGCGCGAACTCCCCTAATGTTGTGTATCGATTAATGAATCCCTCACATTTTATTGGTCCCCCTTTCACCCCAATCAGGAGTACCTCTTTTCATGAAGTCCCTCGCCCGATTTTGTTATCGCCGACGCTGGTGGATCCTCATTTCCTGGGTGGTCCTGCTCATCGGCATCAACATGTTGTCCATCAATCTGGGCTCGGCGTACGCGAACTCGTTCAGTCTGCCGGGCACCAACTCCACCCACGCCGAATCCCTTTTGAAGTCGGGCTTCGCGAGCAAATCCGGTGACGTCGATGAGATTGTCTTCCAGGCCACCAAGGGAACGATCCTCAGCCACCAACGGTCCATTGATGCCGTCGTCGCCAAAATCGCCAAGCTGCCCGACGTGTCCAACGCCGTGACGCCGTTCCAGGGCGGGCCGTTGCAGATCAGTAAAGACGGCAAGATCGCCTACGCGGTCGTGTACTTCTCGAAGCAGTCCTTCCTCCTGAAAAACCCGCAGATCCAAGCCGTTGAGACCGCGGCAATTAAAGCCCGTTCGAGCTCGCTCAACGTGCAGTTCGCGGGAAGCGCCTTCGGGGCACTCTCGCAACCCAAAGGCAGTCCGGGTGAGATCTTTGGTCTTATCGCGACGGCCATTGTCTTGATACTCGCCTTTGGATCATTCTTCGCCATGCTGCTTCCCCTAGGCGTGGCGCTCTTCGCGCTCGGTATCGCCACCGCGGCGACCACCTTGCTCAGTCACGGGCTGAGCATCGCCAATTTCGCGCCCATATTGGGTTCCCTGATTGGTTTGGGTGTGGGCATTGACTACGCCCTGTTCATCGTCACGCGTTCGAGACAGGGCCTGAAAAGGGGCATGAGCGTCGAGGACTCAATCGTGACGGCGGTCAACACGTCGGGCCGCGCCGTGCTCTTCGCCGGCTTCACCGTCTGCATTGCCCTCCTCGGCATGTTGGTGTTGCAACTCTCATTTCTCAATGGCGTGGCGATCGCCGCGTCGCTGACCGTTCTCATCACGATGTTCGCGTCCTTGACGCTGTTACCCGCATTCCTCGGACTCTTCAGCATGCACGTGCTGAGCCGCAAGGAACGGCGCAAACTGAAGAACGATGGTCCCGAACCGTTGATTGTCGCGACCGGCTGGCAGCGCTGGGCGAACTTCGTCTCGCGCCACCCGAAGAAGTTGTCCTTGGTGGCGCTCTTGGCCATCGTCATCATTTGCGTGCCGTTCTTCTCACTCCACTTGGGCAGCTCCGATCAAGGAACCGACCCGGCCGGCAGCACGACCCGCCAGGCGTACGACCTCCTGGCCAAGGGCTTCGGCCCGGGATTTAACGGTCCGCTGCAGGTGGTCGGGGTGATTCACAGTCCCAAGGACCAGTCGACCTTGGTGACCCTCGCCCAGAGTCTGCAGGGCAAGCCCGACGTCGCGGCCGTCGCGCCGTTGCAGATCTCGAAGAGCGGTACCGTCGGGGTCATTTACGTCGTGCCCAAGTCCAGTCCCGAAGATAAGAAGACCGAGCAACTCATCGCCGCGATTCGAAGTACCTACATCCCGGCCGTCACCACATCCTCGAGCGCCCCGATTTACGTCGGTGGACTGACGGCGATCTTCGTCGACTTTGCCTCGATCTTCACCTCCAAGATTCCCTTGTTCGTGGGCGTCATCGTCTTGCTGGGCTGCCTGTTGTTGATGGTGGCCTTCCGCAGCATCGTCATTCCGCTCACGGCCGCCGCGATGAACATCTTCGCGGCCGGCGCCTCCTTCGGTCTCGTCGTCGCCGTCTTCCAGTGGGGCTGGGGCAGTTCACTCATCCACGCCGGCACGGGGCCGGTCGAGTCCTTCTTACCGACCATCATGATCGCCATTCTCTTCGGACTGTCCATGGACTACCAGGTCTTCTTGGTGTCACGAATGCACGAAGAGTGGCTGAACACGGGGTCCAACGAAGAGGCCATCAACCGGGGCCAAGCCAACACCGGTCGCGTCATCTCGGCCGCCGCGCTCATCATGATCTGCGTGTTCTTTTCCTTCTCCTTCGGCGGACAACGCGTCATTGCGGAGTTCGGCATTGGTCTCGGAGGCGCCGTCTTGATGGACGCCTTCATCCTGCGCACCGTGTTGGTGCCGGCTCTCATGCACTTCTTCGGCAACGCCAATTGGTACATGCCCAATTGGCTGGAAAAGACGGTCCCCCACCTCGCCGTGGAGGCGACCGAAGACGTGCCGGTCTAACCTCTGGACCCTCGTCGTCCTTTGGCGATCTGCGCGCGCCGGATGCGCTAGGCCCCGTTAGATTTGAAGTTAGGAGGCCCTCGTGCAGCTACCGCGGACGAATCACCCCGATGGGCCCGTACCTTTTTCCGCGGCCACGGCATCGGTCGAATGTTTGGCATGGGTCCCTTCGGGGACCACGGACTGGGAAGGTTAGCCATCGTGTTTCTTTTCTTCTTGCTCATCGCTGGCGTCGCGTGGGTCATTTCGCGCCTCGCCGCTCACGGTCCAACGCATCACCACAACCACGGCCCCGTGCCCCCGACGACGTCGGGCACCGGACCGATCGACGTGTTGCGGATGCGCTTCGCCCAGGGGGAAATTGACGAGGACGAGTTCACTCGCCGTCTTCGTCTACTTCAGGGCAATCACGTCAGCAATTGACGTACCGCTTGAGCTGGTGCGCGGCGCTGCAGTCATCCGCGTTTGTCTTCGATTTCCCAGGCGTGATCGACCACGTGCCAGGCCAGTCGTCGCATGGAATACCGCGGCGGCCACGCACCCTGCTGGGTGCGCGCGAGTAACGCGGTGGTGATCACGTCACGCTGCGCGCGCCAGGGCGTGCGAGGCGGAACCTTGGCGCCAAGTTTGGCGCAGTAGTGGCGTTCGGCCTCTCGAACGTGATCGACTATGGCGTCGCGGTCGCGTCCTCCCCCGCGCGGACCTTTGGCGAGGTTCGGGTTCGACGCGGTGACCACGCCGTCGAAGTAGTCCCAGCAATCGATCAGGATCGAGACCTGCTTCTTTCGAGCACTCGCCGACAGTGAGTCCGAGTCCCATGGAGTGAGTACGCCCGGCGCGCCGAAGTCCGTCGTGGCGTTGCCCGTGACGTCACCCACCACCTCGAGCTTGCCCGGTGTGAAGGCGGAGGTCACGATCGCTTCGTAGCGCGGCAGGTAGTCAAGCAGCGCCTCGAGCGCCAGGTCTCTCGTCTTGGCCCGCCGACACCAACCGGGCCACTCCATGGCGGCGGCGAAGATGGAGGTCCTGCCTACTTCGAAGTAGACCCGGGTAGGTGACACGTGACTCCTCGTGTTCATTGAGCGTGGGGCGACGCTCGATGCTCGACAGTACTGCCCTGTCGCACATCGTCGGGCCGTGGGTAGTCTGATTCGATTACCGGCGACCCTGAGCGCCCCAACGATAAGGACGACACAATGGCGACAACGAGAAACGCACGGGCCCACTGGGAAGGTTCATTGATGGAGGGAACGGGCACCGTCGAGATGACCTCGAGCGCCATTGGCACTTTTCCCATCACGTGGGCCTCGCGCTCGGAGGCCGCCGACGGCAAGACCAGTCCCGAAGAACTCATTGCGGCGGCCCACGCCTCGTGCTTTTCGATGGCCCTCAGTCACGGACTCGCGACCTCCGGCCACACCGCCACGTCGCTCAACACCTCGGTCGAGGTTGATTTCCAACCCGGTGAAGGCATCACGGCCATTCGTATCACTGTCTCGGGTGAAGCTGAGGACCTCGACGCCGCGGGCTTCGAGGTCGCCGCCCAAGAGGCCAAGACCAATTGCCCCGTCTCCAAAGCATTGGCTGCGGTACCAATCACGCTGAGCGTGGTGTAGCCACCGCGCGAGGCGACCAAAGTTCCAAGACGTCGCGCGTCGCACTGTGAGCCGGCCCGAGGATTGCTGCGCGTCCGACCCGACCGAACCTCTGAGTGGTCCGGCGACCACAAACCAATGGTGGGCGTTACGTCGTCGCCTATCGCACCTCCTCGGACCCATTGGCGTCGTCCTCTACAACTGGTGGGTCTACGTGCTCGTCGCGACGTCGGTGCTCACGAACACGGACGAGTTCTTCAGTGACCTCGAGGCGACCGGCCGTCCCGACGCCACGCTGTTTCAACACCTCGACCTCGCGGCCGGCGTCGTGATGGTGGTGGCGATCGTGTTGCGGGGACCGTGGGGCCCCAAGGGTCGTCGACGCGAGTGGCCCTGGCTCGTGGCGTTCGCCGTGGCCGGAGGTTTAGGGGGCCACTTCTCGTACGCCTGCCCCGAAGGACTGAGTGCGACCTGTCGAAGCGCCGAGTGGCACCTACGGCTCCCGCTCTATCACTATCTGCACATTGCGTTGGGCGTCATTGAGTTCGCAATGATGACCATTGCCGTGTACGTAGCCTGGAAGCGAACCTGCGACGAGGCGACGTGGGTGGCGCGCGCCGTGAAGGGAACGGCCGTGGCGATGCTCGTTGGCTACCCCTTGATGGCCGTGGCCTATCTGGCGAACGAGTTCGGCGCCCTCATTGAGCCGATCTTCTTCGTGGCCTTCTCGGTGATGGTGATGGTCGAGCTGTTCGAACCTTCCCCGAAAGGACTTACCCGCCGTTGACGGGCGCGTGCTCGAAGCCGTTCAGTTCCACCATCTCGAGTCCATCCGCGGTGCCGGAATAGAAGGCCACCGCCGCCGACACCAGCAAGAGCGCCGCCGAGGCGATGAGCGCAATGTCCAGTCCGTGTTGCAGCGCCTCATACGCCGCGTTCACGACCTTGTTGATGATGGTGGCGAACTGTCGGCGGATGGCCGGAGTGAGACCGGCCTCCGCTTGAGAGGTCGTGCCAGTCGTCACGGCCGTGATCACTTCTTGACGGAACGCTTTCGGAATGCCAATTTGAATGAGCCGCTGGGTCAGGTTGACGGTCAATTGGCCGTTCACGATGGAGCCAAGGATGGCCACCCCTGCGACGGCACCGAGTTCGCGCGCGGTATTGACCGCCGAGGAGGCCATGCCGGAGTTCGTGGCCGGCAGACTCGACAGGGCCGTGGCGTTCACCGGAACGATGATCATCCCGAAGCCGACCCCCGCGAGACCCATGGTCCACCCGAGGGAGTCCAAGCCCACGTGTCGGTCGATAACGGCGTAGGTGAGTATCACGCCGAGTCCGGCGAGCAGGCAGCCAATGGTCATCGGGACTCTCGAACCAATGCGCCCGACTAGTCGACCGGTGTAAAGCGACGCGAGCACGATGCCGGCGAGCAAGGGGAGGAAATCGAGCGCGAGTCCGTACGCGCTGAGCGAGGTCACGACTTCGAGGTACAGCGCCACGAAAAAGAAGATGGAGAAAATGGAGAAGTAGCTGGCGAAGGCAATGAACGCCGACCCGGTGAAGGAACGTCGCCGGAAGAAACCCATCTCGAGCATCGGGTTGAGGGCGCGCTTTTCGGCCAAGTAAAAGAAGGGTATCGTGAGCAAGCTCACGATGAACAACGTGATCACCCAACCGCTCGCGTAGCCAGAAAGTTCACCTTGGATACACGCGAAGGTGGCCGTACCGAGCACGACGGCCGCGAAGAAGAATCCGGCCATATCCACCCGCTTGCGCGAACTGTTGACGCTCTCGGGCAACGCAATGGCCGCTACCACCAACGCCAAGGCGCCAAAGATCAGGTTGAACCAAAAGACTGCGCGCCAGGACCAAATCCCGACGAGTACGCCTCCAATGATGGGTCCCATGGCGAGCGCCATACCCGAGACGGCAGCCCAAGCACCCAAGGCGCGCGCGCGCGCC